>JASGFG010000053.1:0-27276 GCA_047605605.1 Paracoccaceae bacterium
GGCCATTCATGCCCGCCGCCGGGAAGGACCAGCAGTTCCACCGCCACCTTGCCGCCCGAAGTCCAGCGAGTCCGTTCCACCCCGCCGGGCAGGGTGTCATGCCGCCCGGCCAGCGGGCCAAAGGGGGCGCGGAAATCGGCCAGCACTTCGGCGACCGGGGCAAGGTCGATCCGCCCCGTCGCCATCCCCTGACCGGGGCCGCCGTCAAAGGGCACCATCGGATCGGCGGTGCCGTGTATATGCAGGATCGGCACCCGCCCCGCCACGCGGATATGCGCGGCATCCATCGTGCCGGAAACGCTGGCCACCGCCGCGACCAGGCCGGGGCGCTGTGCGGCCCAGGTCTGCGCCATCATCGCGCCGTTCGACATGCCGGTGACAAAGACCTTGGCTCCTCCGCCCGCGCGGGTCAGGGCGTCGCGCGCCACCGCATCCAGAAAGGCCAAGTCGTCAACCGCCTGCCGCTCGGCCGCGCCGCAACAATATCCCGCGTTCCAGGTCGCCAGCCGCCCGGTTCCGGCGGGCAAAGCGATGGCAAAGCCCGCCCCGGTCGCCGCGCGCACAAGGCCCGAGTTGCGGGCGAACTGCCGGGGCGATCCGCCGCCGCCATGCAGGGCGATGATGACCGGCGCCGGTTCCCGGCCCGCAGGCCGGGCGAACAGATAGCTGCGCCCGCCCGGCAGGGCGATCTCGGCCAGATCCTGCGCCACTGCGGGCAGGGGCAGCATCATCAGCAGGATCAGGAGAAAGCGGCGCATCGGACCCTCCGGCAGGTTTGGTTGTTCCCTTTCACGCCGCCCCCGCGGCTTTCCGGCGCGGCGAAAAGAAAAAGGGGCGGAAAACCGCCCCTTCCGGCCTTTTTCCCCAGCCGCCCTTACGGCGCAGGGCAAGATCCATCCGCCGTCGGGGCCGCGCAGGGCTCGGCGGGGGCGGGGGTTGCAGGAACGGCGGGCGCCGCCGCCGCCGGGGCCGAATCCGCCGCAGGTTCGACGGCCGGTTCTACCGCAGCCGCGGGCACCGCGGCGGGCGGGGTCAGGCCCGGAATGGTGGCCGCGGGCATGGTGGTCAGCGGCGTCGGCACGATGACCACAGGCGTCACCACCGCCGCCGGTTTCGGCGTGGCCGCGGGCTTTTTCGGCTGCGGCGGGATGGTCAGCCTGGTCGGATAGCTGCCGTCGCGGTTCAGCACCACCACTTTCGCACCAGGCTGCACCCGTTCATACAGGTCCATCACGTCCTGGTTGATCATGCGGAAGCAGCCCGACGAGGCATTGCGCCCGATTGACCGCCAGTCCGGTGTGCCGTGGATACGATAGCCGTAATCCACGCCCGAGGTTTCCAGATAGATCGCGCGTGCGCCCAGCGGGTTGGTCGGGCCGCCCGGCTGGCCATCGGCCCATTTCGCCAGCTCCGGTTTGCGGGCGATCATTTCCTTCGGCGGGGTCCAGGTCGGCCAGTGGCGCTTGTTCGCCACATCCGACACGCCCGACCAGCCGAAGCCCTCGGCCCCCACGGCGATGCCATAGCGGATCGCCTGGTTCTTGCCCGAGACATAGTAGAGCAGCCGGTGCGCCGGGTCGATGATGACGGTGCCGGGCGCCTCGCCTGTCGGATAGTCCACCAGCTGGCGCCGGAACTGTTCCGGGATCTGCTCGACCGGCAAAGCGGGCACGGTAAAGTTCGAATCCGACCGCGCGGCATAGGTGGTTCCATCCACCGTGACCGGCGGCGCCTCGACCGTGGGCGTGGTGGCGGGAACGCAGGCAGCCACACCCAGCATCAGCAGCGCCGCTGCCGCAAACTTAACCGAAACCGACTTCATCCTGTCCGCACCCGTATACACCGCCGCACTGCGGCGCCTGATTGTTTCCGGGCCGAACCTAGACGACTGCGCCGCCATCGTCAAAGCCCCGCAAGAGGCTTTGCAGCTTGTCGCCCGGCCTGTTGCGCAAAGCCTTCAGCTTTGCTCGGGCGCCGGTGCGCCCGGCTGCCTGCCGCCGGAAATTTCAGGTCACGCGGGCGCGGGTGCGATACTCGGGCCGGTCCCAGGCGCGGCTGCGCATCACCTCGGCCAGGACCGCCACCGCCGCATCCACATCCTCTGTCCCGATGTAAAGCGGCGTAAAGCCGAACCGCAGGATGTCGGGCGCGCGGAAGTCGCCGACGACCCCCCGCGCGATCAGCGCCTGCATGATCGCATACCCCTCGGGGTGGCGAAAGCTGACCTGGCTGCCGCGCGCCTTGTGGTCGCGGGGCGTGGCCAGAACCAGGTCCGGGCAAGCCCCCTCGACCCCCGCGATGAAACGGTCGGTCAGTTCCAGCGAGCGGGCGCGCAGGTCGGCCATCGCCACCCCGTCCCACACGTCCAGCGCCGCCTCCAGCGCCGCGAGTTGCAGGATCGGGGGGGTGCCGACGCGCATCCGCTCGATCCCGCGGCCGGGGCGATAGTCGGGGTCGAAGGCAAAGGGCGCCTCGTGCCCCAGCCAGCCGGACAGGGCGGGCCGCGCCACCTCGGCATGGCGGGGGGCGACATAGATGAAGGCCGGGCCGCCGGGGCCGGAGTTCAGATATTTATAGGTGCAGCCGACGGCGAAATCTGCTTTTCCTTCCGCCACTTGCACGGGCAGCGCCCCCGCCGAATGCGCCAGGTCCCAGATCGCCAGCGCCCCCGCCTGATGGGCGCGGGCGGTCAGGCGTGCCATATCGTGCCGCCGCCCCGTGCGATAGTCGACCTCGGTGATCATCATCGCGGCCACGGTTTCATCCAGCGCCCCCTCCACCTCCTCGGGGGCGACGGTCAAAAGGTGGAAATCGGGGCCGAGCGTCCGGCACAGCCCCTGCGCCATATAAAGGTCGGACGGGAAATTGCCGGTATCCGACAGGATCACGCGGCGCGCCGGGTTCATCTCCATCGCCGAGGCGAGCGCCTGATAGACCTTGATCGACAGCGTGTCGCCCATCACCACAGTGCCCGGTTCGGCGCCGATCAACCGGCCGATGCGGTCGCCGATCCGGGCAGGCATCTCCATCCAGCCGGCGCGGTTCCAGCCGGTGATGACCATCTGGCCCCATTCCTCGGTCACTGTCCGCGCCAGCCGCGCCGCCACCGCACGCGGCAGCGGACCCAGCGAGTTGCCGTCCAGATAGATCATCCCCGCAGGCAGCTCGAACAGCGCGCGGGTGGCGTTGAAATCGGTGGTCATCGGTCTCTCCCCATCTTGCGCGCAGCCTGCCTTGCGCCCGTCCGGTCCGCAAGGCCGGGTCCGCGATCAAATTCGCGGCGCTTCACGTCGGAACCGTTGCCATTCCCTCGCGGAAACGTGATGAAGGGGCGGGGAGTGCGGGGGGAGGACATGCGCATGAAGATCGACCTGCCGCCGGTATGGCTGCTGATCGCGCTCGGTTCGGCCTGGGCGCTGGCGCGCATGACCGTGGCGGGCCTTGGCGGGGGGGCGACGCGGGGGGCGGGCCTTGTCCTGGGGCTGATCGGGCTGGCGCTGATCCTGTGGTCGATGGCGACGCTTCGCGCGGCGCGCACGCCTGTGATGCCCGGCAAGGTGCCCGTCCGGCTGGTCACGACCGGGCCTTATGCCGTCAGCCGCAACCCGATCTATCTGGGAATGGCCGTGATTCTGGGCGCGGCGGGGCTGTGGCTCGGGGCGCCGTTTTCGCTGCTGATGGTGCCGGTTTTCATGGCGGTGATCTCCAAAAGATTCATCCTGCCCGAAGAGTTGCGTCTTGCCGAAGCCTTCGGTGCCGACTACGAGGGCTGGAAACGACACACCGGCCGCTGGTTGCGACTTTCGCTGCATGGCGGCGAAATACCATTGAAATAATCTTGCGCAATGGTATGGGGTGTCATGCCATTTGATGCGCCGCACTGCGGCGGGCGAACGGGGGAGACAGCGTGAAGATCGGGGCACCGAAAGAGATTTTCGAGGGCGAGAACCGGGTGGCGATGACCCCCGATTCGGCCGTGCAGTTGCAGAAGCTGGGGCATGAGTGTCTGGTCCAGTCGGGCGCAGGGGCAAGGGCGGGGTTCACCGACGACGCCTATGCACGCGCCGGGGTGCAGGTCGTGGCGGATGAGGTCGCGCTGTTCGCCGCCGCCGACGTGGTGGTCAAGGTCCGCGGGCCGGAACCGTCCGAGGTCGCGCTGCTGCGGTCTGGCCAGACGCTGATTTCCTTCTTCTGGCCCGCCCAGAACCCCGAATTGCTGGAGGCCGCCAAAGCCCGTGGCGCCACCGTCGTCGCGATGGACATGGTGCCGCGGATTTCCCGCGCGCAAAAGATGGATGCGCTGTCGTCCATGGCCAACATCGCCGGCTATCGCGCGGTGATCGAGGCCGGGAACAACTTTGGCCGCTTCTTCACCGGGCAGGTGACGGCGGCGGGCAAGGTGCCCCCGGCCAAGGTGCTGATCGTCGGCGCAGGCGTGGCGGGTCTGGCCGCCATCGGCACCTCGACCTCGCTGGGGGCGATCACCTATGCCTTCGACGTGCGACCCGAAGTGGCCGAGCAGATCGAATCCATGGGGGCGGAATTCGTCTATCTGGATTTCTCGGAAACCCAGACCGACGGTGCGGCGACGGGGGGCTATGCGGCCCCGTCCTCGCCCGAATTCCGCGAGGCGCAGCTGAAGAAGTTCCGCGAACTCGCGCCCGACATCGACATCGTGATCACCACCGCCCTGATCCCCGGCCGCCCTGCGCCGAAACTGTGGACGGCGGATATGGTCGAGATGATGAAGCCCGGCTCGGTCATCGTGGACCTTGCGGCCGAACGCGGCGGCAACTGCGACCTGACGGTGCCGGACCAGAAGATCGTGACGCCGAACGGCGTGACCATCGTAGGCTATACCGACTTCCCCAGCCGGATGGCCACGCAGTCGTCTACGCTTTATTCCAACAATATCCGTCACATGCTGGCCGATCTTACACCGAAGAAAGACGGTGTGATCGACCACAACATGGAAGATGACGTGATCCGCGGTGCAACCGTGACCAAGGGCGGAGAGATCACCTATCCGCCGCCACCACCCAAGGTCGCCGCCATCGCCGCGCAAAAGCCCAAGGAAAAGGCGCGCGAGCTGACGCCCGAGGAGAAACGCGCGAACGAAGTCGCGGCTTTCAAGGCGCAGACCCGCAGCCAGGTCGGCCTGCTGGTCATCGGCGGGGCGCTGCTGCTGGGTCTGGGGCTGATCGCGCCGGCCAGCTTCATGCAGCACTTCATCGTGTTCGTCCTGTCGGTGTTCATCGGGTTCCAGGTCATCTGGAACGTCAGCCACAGCCTGCACACGCCCTTGATGGCGGTGACGAACGCGATTTCGTCGATCATCATCCTGGGCGCGCTGATGCAGATCGGGTCGGGGTCGTTCCTGGTGATCCTGCTGGCGGCGGTTTCGGTTTTCATGGCCGGAATCAACATCTTCGGCGGCTTCCTTGTCACGCGGCGCATGCTCGCCATGTTCCAGAAATCCTAAGGGGGGCCGGGGAATGGAATACGGTTTCACCACCGCCGCCTATGTCGTCGCGGCGATCCTGTTCATCCTATCGCTGGGCGGCCTTTCGGGGCAGGAAAGCGCCAAACGCGCGGTTTGGTATGGCATCGCGGGCATGGCTCTGGCGGTTGCCGCCACGCTTTACGGCCCCGGCTCGGGCAACTGGCTGCTGAGCCTGGTGCTGATCATCGCGGGCGGGGCCATCGGCTATGTCGTCGCCACCCGCGTGCAGATGACCGAAATGCCGCAACTGGTGGCGGCGATGCACAGCCTCGTGGGCCTCGCCGCCGTGCTGATCGGCTTCAACACCCATATCGAACTGGCCCGCGTTCTGGCCATGACCGAGGATGCGCGCCATGCCCTGACCGGCTTTGCCGCGGTGCTGGCGCACAAGACGCCCATCGAGCAATCCATCCTGCGGGTGGAAACCTTTCTGGGGGTGTTCATCGGCGCCGTGACCTTCACCGGATCGGTCATCGCCTTTGGCAAGCTGGCGGGCAAGGTCGACGGCAAGGCGAAAAAGCTGCCGGGCGGGCATGTGCTGAACGCCATTGCGGCCCTCGTCTCGCTGGCCTTCCTGGTCGTCTACCTGCAATCGGGATCGACGCTGGCGCTGGTCGTGATGACCATCGCGGCGCTGTTCATCGGCTATCACCTGATCATGGGGATCGGCGGGGCGGACATGCCGGTCGTGGTCTCCATGCTGAACAGCTATTCCGGCTGGGCGGCGGCGGCGATCGGGTTCTCGCTGTCGAACGACCTGCTGATCGTGGTCGGTGCGCTGGTCGGCTCGTCCGGTGCGATCCTGTCCTACATCATGTGCAAGGCGATGAACCGCAGCTTTGTCAGCGTGATCCTTGGCGGCTTTGGTGGCACCACCGGCCCGGCGATGGAGGTTACGGGCGAGCAGATCGCCATCGACGCCGAAGGCGTGGCCGCGGCGCTGAACGATGCCGACAGCATCATCATCGTGCCGGGCTATGGCATGGCGGTGGCGCAGGCCCAGCAAAGCGTGTCGGAACTGACCCGCAAGCTGCGCGCCAAGGGGAAAGAGGTGCGTTTCGCCATCCACCCCGTCGCCGGTCGCCTGCCGGGGCACATGAACGTGCTCTTGGCCGAGGCCAAGGTGCCCTACGACATCGTGCTGGAGATGGACGAGATCAACGAGGACTTCCCCAATACGGATGTGGTCATCGTTATCGGCTCGAACGACATCGTGAACCCCGCCGCGCAAGAGGACCCGAACAGCCCCATCGCCGGGATGCCGGTGCTGGAGGTCTGGAAGGCCAAACAGGTGTTCGTGTCCAAACGCGGGCAGGGGACCGGCTATTCCGGGATCGAGAACCCCTTGTTCTACAAGGACAACACCCGGATGTTCTATGGCGACGCCAAGAAATCCATCGACGCGCTGCTGCCGATGATCGAGTGATCCCGGCGCAGGCAAAGCCGCCCGTGAAAGGCCCCGGAGACGGGGCCTTTTGCATTTCTGCAACAGATGCATTGCATACCCTCGCATCCCGCGAATGCGGGTTTCCGGCGGGGCGCGGCGCGGCACATTGGGCGTGACCTCAGGAACCCACGACCTATGACCGATCTGCCCGACCACCCCCTGCGCTATGCGCTGGTGAACGAACTTCACGCGCGGCCCTTTCCCGCCATTCCCGTGCCCGCCACCGTGGCCTTTCTGGCGATCAAGGAGCCGGATGATGCTGCCAACCGCGACCGTGCGGCGGATACGGCGCATCTGCTGGCGCTGCTGAACCGGCACGGGTCGGCCCATCCGCAGCCGGGGGCCACGCATTTCTCGGGCGCCATCGGGCGGGCGGATCTGAAATGGGAAAGCCATACCGAATTCGTGACCTATTCGGCCTTTTCGCCGGGCATTTCGGCCCGCCCCTTCGACCCGGCCGAGTCGCGGGTCTTTCCCGCCGACTGGTTGGCCGCCGCGCCGGGCAAGCGGCTGGCGGGGCTGCTGATCCGGGTGGAACCGATGCCCGACGATGCGGCGATGCTGGCGCGGCTCGACGACTGGTTCGTGCCCGAAAGCCTGGCCGTGTCGCGCGTGGTGGACGGCGCGGCGGTGATCGCGGGCGACTTCCGCATCGACGCGGGCGGCCACATGCGCTTTGCGGTCTTTGTCCGCCCCGGCACCGGCGAACGCCGCGTCGGCCGCATCGTCCAGCGCCTGTGCGAGATCGAGACCTATCGCGCCATGTCGATGCTGGGCTTGATCCGCGCGCGCGAGCTTTCGGCCCGGCTGAACGCGCTCGACCCCTCGCTTTCGGCGCTGGTGGGGGGGCTGGACGTGCCCGACCGCCCCGCGGAAACCGCGCTGCACGACCTTTTGCGCATCGCGGCGGAACTGGAAAGCCTGGCCACCCGCTATGCCTTCCGCTTCGGCGCGACCGCGGCTTACGAGGCCATCGTGAACCAGCGCATCACCGTCCTGCGCGAGGAACGGATCGAGGGCCGCCAGACCTTTGGCGAATTCATGATGCGCCGCTATGACCCCGCGATCCGCACGGTGAAATCGGCCGAGGGGCGGTTGGCCACCATGGCCGACCGGGCGGCGCGGGCGGCGGAACTGCTGCGCACCCGCGTGGATGTGGAACGCAGCGCCCAGAACCAGCGGTTGCTGGAAAGCATGGACCGCCGCGCCGACCTGGCGCTCCGCCTGCAACACACGGTCGAGGGGCTGTCGGTCGTGGCGATCAGCTATTACGCCGTCAGCCTGGCCGGATACCTTCTTCTTCCGGTGGCCGAACGGCTGCACTGGCCGAAATCGGTGCTGATCGCCGCCCTTGTCCCGCTGGTGGTCGGCAGCGTCTGGGTCATGATCCGGCGCATCCGGCGGTCCATGCACTGATCCCTTCATCCTCTTTGCGAAAATATCCTCGGGGGGTGAATTGGGCGCAGCCCAAGAGGGGGGCAGACAGCCCCCCTTCTTCGCCTACCGCCCGCGCGCCCGCGGATCCAGCGCGTCGCGCAGCCCGTCGCCGATATAGTTGACCGACAGCACCGTCAGCGAAATCGCGATCCCCGGCCAGATCACCCGGCCCGGATATTGTTGCAGATAGTCGATCCCTTCATACAGCAGCCGCCCCCAGGTCGGGAAATCCGGCGGGAACCCCAGCCCCAGGAACGACAGCGCCGATTCCGTGATGATGGCATTGGCGATCCCCAGCGTCGCGGCCACCATGATGGGCGAGACGATATTGGGCAGCACATGGCGCAGGATCATGCGGAACGGCGGGGTGCCGATGGACCGGGCGGCCAGCATGAACTCGCGTTCCTTCAGGGCCAGAACCTCGCCCCGCACGATCCGGGCCGCCTGCATCCAGCTGGTCACGCCGATGGCCAGCACGATCAGCAGAAATGTCCCGAACTCCGGCCCCAGCAGGCCGGACAGGGTTTCGCGGAACAGCATGACCATGACCAGCAGCAGCGGCAGCAGCGGCAGCGCCAGGAACAGGTCGGTCAGCCGCATCAGCGGCCCGTCCAGCCGGCGGAAATAGCCGGCCAGCACCCCCACCGCGGTTCCGATGAAGATCGAGATCAGCATGGCGACCAGTCCCACCGCGATCGACACCTTGCCCCCCGCGATCATCCGGGCCAGCGTGTCGCGTCCCAGCTGGTCGGTGCCCAGGGGATGCGCCAGACTGGGGCCGAGATTGCGGCCCTTGATCATCTTGACCGGATCGGGGTCGATCCATGTCGGGCTGATCCGCCAGAGTTGGGGCCCCAGCACCACCGCCGCGATCAGCAGCAGGAACACCGCCGCCCCGGCGACCGCGCCCCTGTGGCGGCGGAACTGCACCCAGACATCACGCCACTGGCTGCGCGGGCGGGACATCACCACGGCGTCAGTCATAGCGGATCCTCGGGTCAAGAATGCCATACAGGATGTCGGCGATCAGGTTGAACAGCACGATCAGCACGGCAAAGATAAAGGTCAGCGTCTGCACCATCGGAATGTCGTTGCCGTTGATGGCGGTGATCAGCAACTGGCCCAGGCCGTTCACCTTGAACACCTGCTCGGTGATGATCGCGCCGCCAAAGATCGTGGGGATGCCAAGCGCGATCACCGTCACCACCGGAATCAGCGAGTTCCGCAGGACGTGTTTCAGCACCACGATCCGCTCGCTCAGCCCCTTGGCGCGGGCGGTGCGGACGTAATCCTGGCCCAAGTTCTCCAGCATCGACGACCGCATGTAGCGGCTGATCTGCGCGGCGTTATACAGCGCCAGCACCGTCACCGGCATGGCCATCTGGCGCACCTGCTTCCACAGGCTCGCCCAGTCGGTGATGCGCAGCGTCGTGTCATAGATCGACGGGAACCACCCCAGTTTGACCGAAAACACCAGGATCAGCACCAGCCCGGTAAAGAAGGTCGGAACCGAAAACCCCACCATGGAAACGAAGGTGCCCAGCTGGTCGAACCACGAATACTTGCGATAGGCCGAATAGATGCCGATGGGCAGCGCGATCAGCACGCCCAGCAGATAGGCGCAGCCGATCACGGTCAGCGTCTGCGGCAGGCGCTGCGCGATCACATCGGCCACCGGGCTGCGCGATTGCCAGGACAGGATGCGCTGCTGGCCATGGGCGAAATCGGTGCCGAACAGGTTGTTCACGACATGCAGCGGCTCCACCCACAGGAACTGCTTCAGCCACAGCACATAGCGCAGGATCATCGGCTGGTCGGCACCAAGCGCGATCCGCATCTTTTCCTTGACCTCGGGCGGGACGGTCAGGGGAACCTGGCTCATCGGGTCGCCGGGGGCGAGGTCCAGCAGCAGGAAGATCACCAGAGAGATGAACAGGACCGTCGGAATGGCGATTAGCAACCGACGGATGGTATAGGTCAGCATCGGGCCTTGCTCCGTGACGGAAAGGGGCAGGGGGGCGCCCGCCGGGGGCGCCCCGCTTTCACATCACTTCACGCGATACCAGTCCGAGGCGTTCCACAATTCGGAATCCCAGGTGTTCAGCACCACGCCGCCCAGCGTCTTGGCCTTGGCCGAGAACCGGCCCCGGTCGGCCAGCGGCACGACGACGAAGCTGTCCTTGGTCAGCATGTCGTTCAGCTTTTTCGCCAGATCGGCGCGCTTGGCCATGTCGCCGGTCGCGCCCAGTTCCTTGATCAGCGCGTCATAGTTCGGGTCGCAGAAGCGGTTGATGTTCTCACCCTGCCACTGGCTTTCGGGCTTGGGCGCCTTGTCGCAGGTGTATTGCGCCAGATAGGGCTCGGGGTCGGTGCCGTCGAAGTTGTTGGCATACATCTCCACGTCGGCATAGAACTTCTGGAACGTGTCGGGCGAGCCGGGGTCGCCGCCGAAATAGACCGAGGCATCGACGGTCTTCAGTTCGACCTCGACCCCCAGCTCGTTCCACCAGCCCTTGATCAGCGCCTGGAAATCCTGCCGGATGGTGTTGACCGAGGTCTGATACAAGAGCTTCAGCTTCTTGCCGTCCTTCTCGCGGATTCCGTCGGCGCCGACCTTCCAGCCAGCCTCGTCCAGCAGCTTTTTCGCGCCCTCCATGTCCTGCGTCAGACAGCCGGTGTTGTCGGAGGCAAACATCTCGGGCGCGGGCACCAGGTTGCAGGTGGGCCGCGCGGCCGAGCCATAGCCGATCTCGACCAGCACATTGCGGTCGATGGCCATCGACAGCGCCTGGCGCACCCTGATGTCGGACAGGATCGGGTGGGGGTGCTTGGCCGTCGCCCGCTCGCCCTCGGGCAGGTCGGGCGAGGGATCGGTCATGTTCATCTCCAGCCGCTCGACCAGCGTGCCGAAGGCATTGACGAACTCGCCCTTGCCGCCCGCCGCCATCGAGGTTTGCAGATCGGGCGGGATCTGGGTGTTCCAGGCATAGTCGAACTCGCCCGTTTCCATCACCGACCGCGCCGCCGCCGCCGCATCGCCGCCGCCCTTCAGCGTGACGGTGGCAAAGGCGGGCTTGGCCGGGTCGCGGTAATTCGGGTTGGCCTCCAGCTGGATCACGTCGTTGACCTTGAAATCCACCACCTTGAACGGCCCGGTGCCGACGGGGTGAAAGTTGGCCTCGGTGCATTCGGGGGCCTTGGCGCCCAGGCAGTCCTTGAACTGCGCCTTTTGCAGGATCGGCGACTGGCTGCCGACAAAGGCCATATAGGGGTTGGGCTTGGGCGCCTCGAACGTGACCTTGATGGTCAGCGGATCGACCGCCTCGACCGATTTCACCCCCTCGAACCGCGCGGCTTGGGCGCAGCCGCCTTCGGGATGGGTGCAGTAATCCTTGGTGAACACCACGTCATCGGCGGTCAGCGGGCTGCCGTCGGACCATTTCAGGTCGGGCTTCAGCTTCCAGGTGATCGAGGTCAGATCCGCCGAGATGCCGCCGTTTTCCAGCGTCGGGATTTCCGTCACCAGACGCGGAAAAACGGTGCCCTTTTCATCGAAGCCCGCCAGCGGCTCCAGCACCAGGGAGGAGGATTCCACGTCCTTGGTGCCCGCCGACAGATAGGGGTTCATGATCGAGGGCGCCTGATAATAGATAATGTTCAGCTGCCCGTCCGCGCCGCGGTCGGCCTGGGCGGCCGACGCGAATGCCATGGCCGCGCCCGCGCCAAGAAGCGCCGTCTTGAGTTTCATGGGTCTCTCCTTGCTGGATAATGCTGTCGCACCCCAAGGGATGCCCGGTTCTGCCGCAGGGCCTGTCTCGACGGGCTTTGGCGGAAACGGGTGTCAGGGTGCGCTGTCCTGTTTCAGGATTTCGGTGCATCGTTGTTGGGTCATGTTCGACCTGCATCCAGCATCGGCGCAACTGCATCGAAAACGCAAGACTATTGTAACGGTGACAAAGAGGGCGGTTTTTCCCCCGCTGCACGAATATCCGGCACCCCGCCGATGCCGGGTTTGACAATCCCCCCGCCGCCGTCGCAGCCTTGGCCGCGCAACAGACCCCAAGCGAAGGGCCGGACCATGCTCGACACGCCGCTGCTCCGAATCGAAAACCTTCGGGTGGAGTTCCACACGCAGGCGGGCACCGTCGCGGGGGTCGAGGATGTGTCCTTTGCCATCAACCCCGGCGAATGCGTGGCGGTGGTGGGGGAATCCGGGTCGGGAAAGTCGGTCTCGTCGCTGTCGGTGATGCGGCTGGTCGAATACGGCGGGGGAGAGATCGCGGGCGGGCGCATCCTGTTCCAGCGGAAATCGGGCGGGACCGAGGATCTGACCCGCGCCGATGCCGCCGAAATGCGCGACATCCGCGGCAACGAGATCGGGATGATCTTTCAGGAACCGATGACGGCGCTGAACCCGGTGTTCACCATCGGCGAACAGGTGATGGAGGGGCTGCGCGTCCACCGCGGCCTGTCGCGCGACGCGGCGCGGGCGCGGGCACTGGAATTGCTGCGGATGGTGAAACTGTCCGAACCCGAACGGCGGCTTGGCCAGTATCCGCATGAACTGTCGGGCGGGATGCGGCAGCGGGTGGTGATCGCCATCGCGCTCGCCTGCGAACCGCGGCTGCTGATCTGCGACGAGCCGACGACCGCGCTGGACGTGACCATCCAGGCCGAGATCCTGGCGCTGATCGACGAGTTGAAGCGCGAACAGGGCGCGGCGGTGCTGTTCATCACCCATGACATGGCGGTGGTCGCGCAGATGGCCGACCGCGTGGTCGTCATGTTCCGCGGCCACAAGGTGGAGGAAGGGACGGCCGAACAGATCTTCGAGGCGCCGCAGCATCCCTATACCAGGGCGCTGATCGCTGCCGTCCCGCGTCTGGGAGAGATGAAGGACAAGCCTTGCCCGGAGCCGATGAAGCTCTTGTCGCGCGACGGCACGGAAATCCCGGTGCCCGACATCCGCCCGCGGGCCGAGGCGGAGACCAGGGTGCTGCTGGACGTGCAGCACCTGACCACGCGCTTTCCCGTGCGCGCCGGCCTGTTCCGCAAGCATGTGGCCAATGTCCACGCGGTGGAGGACGTGTCCTTCCGCATCATGGCGGGTGAGACGCTCAGCCTCGTGGGGGAATCCGGCTGCGGCAAATCCTCTTGCGGGCGGTCGATCCTGCGGCTGGTGGAGCCGACGCGGGGCAAGGTCTGGCTGGACGGCGCCGAGGTGACGGCGCTGGACGAAGCCGGGCTGCGCGCCGCGCGGCGGCAGATGCAGATGATCTTTCAGGACCCTTTCGCCAGCCTCAACCCCCGGATGAAGCTGGCCGACCAGGTGGCTGAACCGCTTTGGAATTACGGGATCGGCGACGTGGAGGAAAAGGTCGCGCGCCTGTTCGACCGGGTGGAACTGCCGCGGTCCTTCCTGAACCGTTTCCCGCACGAGATGTCGGGCGGCCAGCGGCAGCGCGTCGCCATCGCCCGCGCCCTGGCGCTGAACCCGAAACTGGTCGTCGCGGACGAGGCGGTTTCGGCGCTGGATGTCTCGGTCCGGGCGCAGGTGCTGAACCTGCTGCTGGAACTGCAAGGCGACCTCGGCATCTCGCTTTTGTTCATCAGCCATGACATGGCGGTGGTCGAACGGGTCAGCCACCATGTCGGCGTCATGTATCTGGGGCGCATCGTGGAAATCGGCCCGCGCGCGGCGATCTTCGCCAATCCGACGCATCCCTATACCCGCTCGCTTCTGTCCGCGGTGCCGATCGCCGATCCGCGGAAAAGGCGTCTGCGGGGCGAGATCGCGCACAAGCCCATTTCCTCGCCCATCCACCCTGTCGGGTATGAGCCGAAAGCCTCGGCCTATACCGAAATCTCTTCCGGCCACTACGTTCTTCAGGACTGAGACATGACCCTTTCCCCCCGCGAGATCCTGGACCGTCTGGTCGGGTTCCGCACCGTGTCGCGCGATTCCAACCTCGATCTGGTGGATTGGGTTCAGGATTATCTGAACGGCTTTGGCGTAACCGCGCACCGGGTCTGGAACGCCGACCGGACCAAGGCGGCGCTTTACGCGAATATCGGTCCACAAGTGGCTGGTGGCGTTGTTCTTTCCGGTCATACGGACGTGGTTCCGGTGGACGGGCAGGCCTGGAGTTCGGACCCCTGGACCGTGACCGAACGCGAGGGGCGGCTCTACGGGCGGGGCTGCGCCGACATGAAGGGGTTCGACGCGCTGGCGCTTGCCGCCGTGCCGCTGGCGCTGAAGGCCGGGGTGAAGCGCCCGCTTCAGATCGCGCTGTCCTATGACGAGGAACTGGGCTGCACGGGCGCGCCCCCGATGATCGCCGAAATGGCGCGGACCCTGCCGAAAGCCGCCGCCGTGGTGGTGGGCGAGCCGTCGAGTATGCGGCTGGTCAACGGCCACAAGGGCGGCCACGGGTTGCGCATCGACGTGACCGGATACGAGGTCCATTCCTCGCTGATGCATACCGGCGTCAATGCGATCATGCTGGGGGCGAAACTGATCGACTGGGCCAACCGGGTGAATGCCGAGAACCGGGCCAAGCCGGTGACGCCCTTGGCCGGTCTGTTCGATCCGTCCTGGACCACCGCCCATGTCGGCACCATCCGCGGCGGCACGGCCGGCAACATCACCGCCGGGCATTGCACCTTCGACTTCGGCTTCCGCGTCGTGCCGGGCGAAAGGGACACCGACTGGCTGGCCCGCGCCGAGGCCGAGATCGCCCGTCTGGACGCCGAGGCCAAGGCCATCCGCCCCGAAGCCGGCGTCGCGCGCGAGATTGTCTTTCACGTCCCCCCGCTGGTGCCCGAGGAAAACGGCGCGGCCGAGGCGCTGATCCGCCGGCTGATCGGCGACAACGGCCGCATGGTGGTGAGTTACGGCACCGAGGCCGGCCAGTTCCAGGCCGAGGGCTATTCCGCCGCGGTCTGCGGCCCCGGCGACATCGCCCAGGCCCACCAGCCCGACGAATGGATCGCCGTCGCCCAGTTTGAACAGGGCTGGCGCTTCATGGAAAATCTGATCGCGGAGCTTGCGGCATGACCTTCCCCATCACCGAAGCCTCTCCCGTCCGGTTCGCGGGTGCCTTGCCCGATGCCTGCGACGTGGTGGTGGTGGGCGGCGGCATCATCGGGGTGATGACCGCGTGGTTTCTGGCCGAACAGGGTCAGCGCGTCACCCTTTGCGAAAAGGGCCGGATTGCGGGCGAACAATCGTCGCGCAACTGGGGCTGGATCCGCCAGCAAGGCCGCGACTACGGCGAACTGCCCATCGTGATGGAGGCGTTGCGCATCTGGGAGGGTCTGGCACAGCGCCTGCCGCAGATCGGCTTTCGCCGGCGGGGGGTGCTTTACCCCTGCAACGACGAAAAGGAAATCGCCGCGCGCGAGGACTGGCTGGCAGGCGCCAGGCCCTTTGGCGTCGACAGCCGGATGCTTTCGGGGGCAGAGACGGCGGAACTGACCGGCGCGACCGTCTGGAAAGGCGCGCTTTACACCCCGTCGGATGCGATGGCAGAACCCTGGGTGACGGTTCCCGCCCTTGCAGGGCTGCTGTCCGACCGGGTGGCCATCCGCGAGAATTGCGCCGTCCGGGCGCTGGACATTGCGGCGGGGCGGGTTGCCGGGGTGATCACCGAACAGGGTCGCATCCGCGCCGACAGGGTGGTCGTCGCAGGGGGCGCCTGGACCTCGCTGCTGCTGCGCGCGCACGGGGTGATGATCCCGCAGCTGTCGGTCCTGTCCTCGGTCGCCCGCACCGCACCGATGGACATGGCCTACGAGGGAGGGCTGTCCGACGCGGGCTTTTCCTACCGCCGCCGCGCCGATGGCGGGCTGTCGCTGGCGGGGGCGAGCCACGGGTTCTTCATCGGTCCCGATGCCTTCCGGCATTTCTTCAAATACCTTCCGGTGCTGAAGCACGAACGCGGCAGCCAGTTCCGGCCGATGGCGCCCAGGGGCTATCCCGATGCCTGGGGCACCCCGCGCCGCTGGTCGCTCGACACGCCGTCCCCGTTCGAGGCGATCCGCATCCTGAACCCCGCGCCGAACCTGCGCACGCTGGACCTCGCCGCCGCGGCCTTCGCCAGGGCTTTCCCGCAGGCGGGCAAGCCGCGGCTGGAAACCACCTGGGCCGGGATGATCGACACGATGCCCGATGTGGTGCCGGTCGTGGATCATGCGCCGATCCCCGGCCTGACCATTGCGACCGGCATGGCGGGCCACGGCTTTGGCATCGGCCCCGGCATGGGCCGCGTCACCGCCGATCTGGTGATGGGCAGGGCCCCCGGCCATGACCTGAGCCGCTTCCGCTTTGCCCGCTTTTCGGATGGCAGCCCGATCGTGCCCGGCCCCGCGCTCTGACGCATCGCCCTGGCCCCTAGCCTTGGCCCCCCGCCTTCCGGTTGCTTCATCCTCTTTGCATAAATATCCTCGGGGGTGCGGGGGCAGACAGCCCCCGCGCAACGCAGGCCGCCTCGCGCCGCACTTTCCCCCTTGCGCTCCTGCGCCGCCCGTGAAACAGGGAACCGCCAAACGATCACTCCCCCGTCCGCCCATTCAGGAGGCTCCCATGGAGATTCGCGAGGCTCTTACCTTCGATGACGTTCTGCTGGTTCCTGCGGCCTCCAGCGTCCTGCCGTCCGATGCCGATACCTCGACATTCGTGACGAAATCGGTGCGGATGAACATCCCGCTTCTGTCCAGCGCCATGGATACCGTGACCGAAGGGCGCATGGCCATCGCCATGGCTCAGGCGGGCGGGATCGGCGTCATCCACCGCAACCTCGACACCGAGGCGCAGGCGCGCGAGGTTTCCCGCGTGAAGCGGTTCGAATCGGGCGTCGTCTATGCGCCGATCACCCTGCGCGCCGACCAGACCCTGGCCGATGCCAAGGAGCTGATGGAGCGGTATAATATCACGGGCTTTCCGGTGGTGGACGGCGACAACCGCGTCGTCGGCATCGTGACGAACCGCGACATGCGCTTTGCCTCCGACGACAAGACGCCGGTTTCGGTGATGATGACCTCGGACAACCTCGCCCTGCTGAAAGAGCCGGTGGACCGCGATCAGGCGATCAGCCTGATGAAGGCGCGGCGGATCGAAAAGCTGCTGGTGACGGATGGCCGCGGCAAGCTGACCGGCCTTCTGACGCTGAAGGACACCGAGAAATCGGTGCTGAACCCGCAGGCCTGCAAGGACGAGATGGGGCGGCTGCGGGTCGCCGCCGCCTCGACCGTGGGCGATGCGGGGTTTGAACGCAGCGCCGCGCTGATCGAGGCGGGGGTGGATTTGGTGGTGATCGACACCGCCCATGGCCATTCCGAAGGCGTGGCCCGCGCGGTGGAACGCATCAAGAAGCTGTCGAACAAAGTGCAGGTGGTGGCGGGCAACGTCGCCACCGCCTCGGCCACGCGGGCGCTGATCGACGCGGGCGCCGATGCGGTCAAGGTCGGGATCGGTCCGGGCTCGATCTGCACCACGCGCATCGTCGCGGGCGTCGGCGTGCCGCAGCTGACCGCGATCATGGATGCGGCGGGCGCGGCGGGCGACGTGCCGGTCATCGCCGACGGCGGCATCAAATATTCCGGCGATTTCGCCAAGGCCATTGCCGCGGGCGCCTCCTGCGCCATGGTCGGCAGCGCCATCGCCGGCACCGAGGAATCCCCCGGCGAGGTGATCCTGTGGAATGGCCGGTCGTTCAAGGCCTATCGCGGCATGGGCTCGCTGGGTGCCATGGCCCGCGGCTCGGCCGACCGCTATTTCCAGAAGGACGCCGCCTCGGACAAGCTGGTGCCCGAGGGGATCGAGGGTCAGGTGCCCTACAAGGGCCCCGTGGCGACCGTGCTGCACCAGATGGTCGGCGGCCTGCGCGCCGCCATGGGCTATACCGGCAACCGCACCGTGGCCGAGATGCGCGAAAACTGCGAATTCGTGCGCATCACCGGGGCGGGGTTGAAGGAATCCCACGTCCATGACGTGCAGATCACCCGCGAAAGCCCGAACTACCGGGCGGGCTGACCGCCGATGACGCCGGCCGCGCGCCTGTCCGCCGCCATCGCGGTGCTGGACCGCATCCTTGCGGGCGAGGGGGCCGAACAGGCCCTGACCGGCTGGGGCCGGGCCAGCCGCTTTGCCGGATCGGGCGACCGGGCGGCGGTCCGCGATCTGGTGTTCGACGCACTGCGCTGCCGGCGCAGTTTCGCGGCGCTTGGTGGCGGATTGACCGGGCGGGGACTGATCCTTGGCGGCTTGCGCGAGGCCGGGGCGGATGTCTCTGCCCTGTTCACGGGCGAGGGCCATGCGCCCCCTCCCGTTGCGCCGGATGAGGGGGGGCATCCGCCCGAGGGCAACGAGGCGCTGGATTGCCCCGACTGGCTGGTCCCGCCTCTGGCTGCCTCGCTGGGCGAGGATTTCGCGCCCGTCCTTCGCGCCATGCGCCACCGCGCCCCGGTGTTTCTGCGCGTGAACGCCGCGCGCTGCGGGGTCGCAGAGGCGGGCGCTGCCCTCGCAGCCGACGGAATTTCAACACGCCCGGTTTCCGGCGTGAACTTCGCGCTGGAAGTCACTGAAAACGCAAGGAAGATACAATCCTCCCGTGCCTATGCCGATGGTCTGGTGGAGCTTCAGGATGCGGCCTCGCAGGCGGTGGTCGAGGGTTTGCCGCTGTCCGACGGGATGAAGGTTCTGGATTATTGCGCCGGGGGCGGCGGCAAGACTTTGGCCATGGCCGCCCGCGCCAGGCTGCGGCTTTTCGCCCATGATGCCGCGCCGGGGCGGATGCGCGATCTTCCCGCCCGCGCGACGCGGGCCGGGGCGCGGGTCACGCTTTGCGAAAATCCTGACAGGTCAGCGCCTTACGATCTGATTTTGGCGGATGCCCCCTGTTCCGGCTCGGGCAGCTGGCGCCGCGATCCGCAAGGCAAATGGGCGCTGACCCCGGCGCGTGTTGCCGAACTGACGACGATTCAGGCCGGAATACTGGACCGGATCGGACCGATGGTCGCCCCCGGGGGCTGGCTCGGCTATGCGACATGTTCTCTGCTGGATGTGGAAAATGCCTCTCAGATCAAGGCGTTCCAGTCCCGCACGCCAGGCTGGACGCTGGCGGCGCAGCACCGGTTTACGCCGCTGACGGGCGGCGACGGATTCTTTCTTGCCCTGTTACGAAGAAATTGATCCATTCGCGCCACAACCTGGAGATGTTTTCGCCAGTTTCCCGGTGTGAGTTAAGAGGGGATTAAGAATTTCCCCGCCCTATGAAGGCTGGGGAATCGCTTCATGGCGGATGGAAACCTTGACGGACCTGTCTGAGATCTTTGGCAAGGCGCGGATTCTTTCGGCGCAAAGCCGGATACTTCTGGCCATGGCGCTGGCCTGCACGATGGCCTCGCTGCTGTCTGCGACCGAACCGTCGCGGTTGGGCTTTCTTGCCGGAACGGTGACGTTTCTCGCCATGATTGCTGCATTGCGGATGGGGCGGCTGTTCGACCGCTGGCGTGACCGACGCAGGGCAAGGGGCCTTGCGCTGTTGACCGCCTTTGACGCATCTCCCTGTTTCACCACCGACGGGATGGGGCAGATCAGGTATCGGAACTCCGCGGCCGAGGCGCGGTTCGGACTGACCGCCTCGACGCTGGTGTCGGCGATGCAGGACCATTTCGCCAGCCCTTCGGCCGTGCTTTACCGCCTCCAGACCCGCGCCGGAACCCAAGGCTCGGCGCGAGAGGATGTGGTGACGCGCCGCGGCCACCTGCGCCTGTCCGCGCATCGTGTTGCCGCGGGCCGCTTCCTCTGGCGGATGGAGGAGTTTCATGACCGCGGCGGACAGGGGCGCGGGGCCGAGACCTTGAGCCTGCCGATGCTGGTGGCGAACAAGGCCGGCGTGGTGCTTTTCACCAATGAGGCCATGCGCCGCCTGCTGGGCGGCCGGCCAAAGCGGCTGGACCGCGTGTTTGCCAATCCGGTGCTCCATTCGGGCGAGGAGGTGGAAGTTGCCGCCGCGGCCGGTCCCGTCCGTGCCATTCTGGCCGAGGTGGAAGGGGTGGGCGAGCGGCGCGAGATCTATCTGCTGCCCGTCGCCGACCGGGGCGACGAGGATGCCGTTCTGGCCGATTTTGAACATGTTCCCGTCGCGCTGATGCGTTTTTCATCCGACGGAACGCTGCGTGCCGCCAATCGGGCGGCACGGGAAATCGCGGGTTTGCAGCCCACGGATGTCCCGATGATGCACGACCTGTTTGAAGGGCTGGGTCGTCCTGTCACCGACTGGCTGGCCGATGTGGCGGACGAGCGGAGTCCCGGCGGCACGGAAATCCTTTGCCTGCGCGGGGGCGAGGGGGAGAGTTTCATGCAGGTGACCCTGCGCCGGATGGTCGAGGCCGGCCGGCCAGGCGTTCTGGCCGTCTTGCAGGATGCGACCGCGCTCAAGACGCTGGAGGCGCAGTTCGCGCAAAGCCAGAAGATGCATGCGATCGGCCAGCTGGCAGGGGGAATCGCCCATGATTTCAATAATCTGCTGACCGCGATTTCGGGCCATTGCGATCTGCTTCTGCTTAATCACGATCGCGACGATCCCGACTATCCCGACCTTGCTCAGATCCATGACAATGCCAACCGTGCGGCGGCGCTTGTCGGACAGCTTCTGGCATTTTCGCGCAAACAGACCCTCAAGCCCGAGCGGTTGGACCTGCATGAAGTTCTGGCCGACCTGATCCATCTGCTCAAGCGGCTGGTGGGGGAAAGGGTGCGGTTGCAGCTTGCCCATTCGGGCGACGTGGGAACGATCCGCGCCGACAAGCGACAGCTGGAACAGGTGATCATGAACCTTGTCGTGAATGCCCGTGACGCCATGCCTGCGGGCGGCACGGTCCGGCTATCAACCGAACGCCTGACGCTGGCCGAGGAAATTACGCGCGAGGCTGCCGTCATTCCGGCGGGGGAATACGCCGTCATTCGCGTCACCGACAGCGGCGTCGGCATTCCGCCCGACCGGCTGGAAAAGATTTTCGAGCCTTTCTACACCACCAAGCGCGCCGGCGAGGGCACGGGTCTGGGCCTTTCGACGGCCTATGGCATCGTCAAACAGTCCGGCGGGTTCATCTTCGTGGAATCGCAGCAAGGTGAGGGCACTGAATTCACGTTGATTTTCCCGATCCATTCCGGCCCTCCCGATCAGGTGGCCGCCTCCGCCCCGCGCCGCATCATGCTGCGCCAGGGAGAGGGCGTCGTGCTGCTGGTCGAGGACGAGGCGCCCGTCCGGGCCTTTGCCTCCCGCGCGCTGCGGATGCGCGGCTACACGGTGATCGAGGCCGAGAATGCCGAACAGGCGCTGGAAGCCCTGCGCGACCCGCGGCTGGAGGTCGACATTTTCGTGACGGATGTCGTGATGCCGGGAATGGATGGCCCGTCCTGGGTGCGACAGGCGCTGGTGGATCGGCCGAATGTGAGGGTGATTTTCGTCTCGGGCTATGCCGAAGATTGCTTGCAGGAGAACCAGGCGCGGATACCCAATTCGGTTTTCCTGCCGAAACCCTTCTCGCTTTCCGATTTGGCAGAGACGGTTCAGGGGCAACTGCACTGACATCGCCATGTGGAGCAATGGCGCAAAGCGGGTGCGCGAGTCGCGGGCGGGATTTCTCGCCACATCCCCGAGAAGGGAAACCGCCGCATGACGGGGTTTCCGCCGATCACCGCGTGGCGGGCATGAGCGTCTCGTACAGCTCATAGTCGCGCGCGGCGGCGATGCGGAGCCTGGCTTCGGTGGCCGGCGCCAAGTCCAGCGATCCAGGGGGCGACACATTCAGCCGCGGCAGAATGATTTCGCAGCCCAGGCGATCTTCCAGAAAATCGACGAAAGCGCCGATTTCCTCATAGCGAAACAGGTGGTCCAGGCCCCGTTCCCCGCGCGGTTGCAGGAATTTTGCCTGCGATCCGACCGCCGCGAACTCCGGCTGGGGATCGTCGCACCAGCCGTTCACGAAGTCGTCGAAACTGTGCCCCAACGTGCTGCGCGCAGGATCGGTGATGTCGTCGCGGCGGCGATAGCGATACCAGCTGCCCAGCCAGTCCCGCGGCTCGCGCATCAGCGCCACGACGGTAAAACGGTGCCCCGACGATACCTCCAGATAAGGCCCGACAAAGCGATGAAACCGCTGGAGCGTCGTATGTTTCAGGACAGGCGGGCGCTGGATGGCGACGGCCGAAAGCGATTCGAGCGCGGCCTGAATGGCGGTCGACCCCGTCTTGGGCGTCGCCAGAATGACGAGCCGCTGCTCCCAGAACACCAGCATCCGTGCCTGCCCCCAACGATTTTCGCGATCTCCGGTCTTTGCCGGATCGGCGTAAACTATCCCTTAACGATTTTGGGAAAAAGCTGATTTTACGAGAATTGGCTTGATCTGATCCTGTTTTGTTCCAATATTGCTGCGAACGGATCGGGAACGAATGGCACAATTGCCGCCCTCGCGCGGCTGTGGGATAACGGAGCGGGACATGACGGTGGCGAACCTTTTCGAGCTGAAGGACAAAGGGCAGATGGACAAGCAGAAGGCGCTGGAAAGCGCTCTGGCGCAGATCGAGCGGCAGTTCGGCAAGGGGTCGATCATGAAGCTGGGGGCCAACAACCCGGCGATGGAGATCGAGGCGACCTCGACCGGCAGCCTCGGGCTCGACATCGCGCTTGGCATCGGTGGCCTGCCCAAGGGACGCATCGTCGAGATCTACGGGCCGGAAAGCTCGGGCAAGACGACGCTGACGCTGCATGTGGTGGCCGAGGAGCAGAAGAAGGGCGGAGTCTGCGCCTTTGTCGATGCCGAACATGCGCTGGATCCGCAATATGCGCGCAAGCTGGGCGTGAACCTGGACGAACTGCTGATTTCCCAGCCCGACACCGGCGAACAGGCGCTGGAGATCGTCGATACGCTGGTGCGGTCGGGCGCGGTCAGCCTGATCGTGGTCGATTCGGTCGCGGCGCTGACCCCCAAGGCCGAGCTTGAGGGCGACATGGGCGATGCCACGGTCGGCGCGCAGGCCCGGCTGATGAGCCAGGCGATGCGCAAGCTGACCGCCTCGATCGGCCGGTCGAACTGCATGGTGATCTTCATCAACCAGATCCGCATGAAGATCGGCGTGATGTTCGGCAGCCCCGAGACGACGACGGGCGGCAATGCGCTGAAGTTCTATGCCTCCGTCCGTCTGGACATCCGCCGCATCGGCGCGATCAAGGAAAAGGACGAGGTGGTGGGCAACACCACCCGCGTGAAGGTGGTCAAGAACAAGGTCGCGCCGCCCTTCAAGCAGGTCGAATTTGACATCATGTATGGCGAGGGCATCTCGAAGACCGGCGAGCTGATCGACATCGGCGTTAAGGCCGGCGTGGTGGAGAAATCCGGCTCCTGGTATTCCTATGGGGATGAGCGCATCGGGCAGGGGCGTGAAAATGCCAAGCTGTTCCTGAAACAGAACACCAGCGTCGCGGCCGAGATCGAGGACAAGATCCGCGCGGCCAACGGCCTTGACTTTCACATGTCGCATGAGGGCGAGGATCTGACCGAGGAGTGATCCCCGGCTTGCCGCCGCGGCCTCGTCCGGGGCCGTGTTGGACGTTGCGGTTTACAGCCTCCGCGCGCGGGTCTAAACGAAGCGCCGAACATTCCCGTGCCAAGGGGCCGCCATGCCGTCGCTGAACGATATTCGCACCACCTATCTCGACTTCTTCGCGAAGAATGGCCACCGCAAGGTGGAAAGCTCGCCCCTGGTGCCGCGCAACGACCCGACGTTGATGTTCACCAACTCGGGCATGGTGCAGTTCAAGAACCTGTTCACCGGGGTCGAGACGCGGGACTACAAACGGGCGACCACGGCGCAGAAATGCGTCCGCGCGGGTGGCAAGCACAACGACCTCGACAATGTGGGCTATACCGCGCGGCACCATACCTTCTTTGAAATGCTGGGGAATTTCAGCTTTGGCGACTATTTCAAGGAAACCGCCATACCCCTGGCGTGGGAGCTTCTGACCAAGGAATTCGGCATCGACGGCAAGCGGCTGCTGGTCACCGTCTATCACACCGATGACGAGGCGGCGGCGATCTGGAAGAAGGTCGCGGGCCTGTCCGACGACCGGATCATCCGCATCGCCACCAACGACAACTTCTGGATGATGGGCCCGACCGGCCCCTGCGGTCCCTGCACCGAGATCTTTTATGACCACGGCCCCTCGATCTGGGGCGGCCCGCCCGGCAGCGCGGACGAGGATGGCGACCGCTATATCGAGATCTGGAACAACGTCTTCATGCAGTTCGAGCAGTTCGAGGACGGCAGCCGCCGCGACCTCGAAGCCAAGTCGATCGACACCGGCATGGGGCTGGAACGGATCGGCGCGCTGTTGCAGGGCAAGCACGACAACTATGACACCGATCTGATGCGCAGCCTGATCGAGGCCTCGGCCAATGCCTCGTCCACCGACCCGGACGGCCCCGGCAAGGTGCATCACCGGGTGATCGCCGACCACCTGCGTTCGACCTCGTTCCTGATCGCCGATGGTGTCATGCCCTCGAACGAGGGGCGCGGCTATGTGCTGCGGCGGATCATGCGGCGGGCGATGCGGCACGCGCATCAGCTGGGCGTGACCGATCCGCTGATGCACCGGCTGGTTCCCGCGCTGGTCCGGCAGATGGGCGCGGCCTATCCCGAACTGACGCGCGCGCAGGCGCTGGTCGAGGAAACGCTGCGGCTGGAAGAGACGCGCTTCCGCCAGACGCTGGACCGCGGCCTGCGACTGCTGGACGACGAGCTGGCGAAGATCCCCGAGGGGTCGGCCCTGCCGGGCGAGGCGGCGTTCAAGCTCTATGACACCTATGGCTTCCCGCTGGACCTGACGCAGGATGCCTTGCGCGAACAGGGCCGGACGGTCGATGTCGCGGGCTTCGAGGCGGCGATGGCCGAGCAGAAGGCCAAGGCGCGCGCCTCCTGGGCCGGATCGGGTGAAACCAAGGATGCCGCCATCTGGTTCGACCTGGCCGAGGCGCATGGCGCATCCGAGTTCCTGGGCTATGACACCGAAAAGGCCGAAGGCCAGATCGTCGCGCTGGTGAAATCCGGGGCGGCGGCGGACAAGGCCGTTCTGGGCGATCAGGTGCAGATCGTGCTGAACCAGACGCCGTTCTATGCCGAAAGCGGCGGGCAGGTCGGCGATCAGGGCCTGCTGAAGACCGAAACGGGTGCGGCGCGGATCACCGACACCAAGAAATCGCAGGGTCTGGTCATCCACATGGCCGAGGTGACTTTGGGCGAGATCCAGCGCGGGCAGGGGGCCGAGCTGGAGGTCGATCACGCCCGCCGCGGTGCGATCCGGGCCAACCATTCGGCGACCCACCTGCTGAACGAGGCGTTGCGGCGCGCGCTTGGCGATCATGTCGCGCAGCGGGGCAGCCTGAACGCGCCCGACCGGCTGCGGTTCGACTTCAGCCACGGTCAGGCGCTGAGCCCGGCCGAAATCGCGCAGGTCGAGGCCGAGGTGAACGGCTTCATCCGCCAGAACGGCCCGGTCGAGACGCGGATCATGACGCCCGACGATGCGCGCGGCCTGGGGGCGCAGGCCCTGTTCGGCGAGAAATACGGCGACGAGGTGCGGGTCGTGTCCATGGGCACCCAGCCCGGATCGGGCAAGGGCACCGACAAGCAGACCTACAGTCTGGAGCTGTGCGGCGGCACCCATGTCGGCCGCCTGGGCGAGATCGGGGCCTTTGTCGTGCTGGGCGATGCCGCGTCCTCGGCCGGCGTGCGGCGGGTGGAGGCACTGACCGGACAGGCGGCACTGGACCATCTGCGCCAGCAGGACCAGCGGCTGGCTGATGTGGCGGCGGCGCTGAAGGCCTCGCCCGCCGATGTGGCGGAAAGGGTCAAGGCGCTGGTCGAGGAACGCCGCGCGCTTCAGAACGAGGTGGCGCAGTTGCGCCGCGATCTGGCCATGGGCGGCAAGGGCGCGGGTCCCGAGGCGAAGGAGGTGGCCGGCGTCAAGTTCGTTGCACAGGTTCTGACCGGCGTGTCGGGCAAGGATCTGCCGGCGCTGATCGACGAGATCAAGGGCCGGATCGGATCGGGCGCGGTGTTGCTGATCGCCGATACCGGGGCGAAACCGGCGGTGGCGGCGGGTGTCACCACCGATCTGACCGCGAAACTGTCGGCCGTCGCGCTGGTCAAGGCCGCGGCCGAGGCCATGGGCGGCAAGGGCGGCGGCGGCCGCCCCGACATGGCGCAAGCCGGGGGCGCCGACATCGCGGCGGCCGACAAGGCCATCGCCGCCGCCGAAGCCGTCATCGCAGGATAAGGAGAGAACTGATGCCATCCGCCTTCTGGATCGCCCATGTCGAAGTGTCCGATGCCGACGGCTATGGCCGTTATGCCAAGCTGGCCGGACCGGCGCTGCAAAAGCATGGGGGCGAGTTTCTGGCCCGCGGCGGACGCTATGTCCAGCTGGAGGGGAACGCGCGCAGCCGCAATGTCGTTGCCCGCTTTCCCTCGCTGGAGGCGGCGGTTGCGGCCTATAACTCGCCCGAATATCAGGAGGCGCTGGCCCATGCCAAGGGTGCCTCGGTCCGCGATCTGGTCGTGGTCGAGGCGGTGGAATAATCCCGCCTCTCGGGGTTGGCGTGGTGCGCGCTGCACACTCCCAGGTCTCGACGACCTGGACCGCGCGTGGGGGCTTCCATCGTAAACGACGGTCAGGGTGGCTTCTTTCATTGCCGGGGTAGGGCAGGCGCAATGATGTGATCGCGCATAGGCCGGTTGAAAACCCGTCTGCCGTGCGAGGTGGGGTGAGTATTGACGGCACAATGCTTGCCTCAGGCCCCTCTGCCCCGCGCGCGAGGCGGGCGC
>JASGFG010000054.1:0-27110 GCA_047605605.1 Paracoccaceae bacterium
GGGCCGCAACTCGACCGCGTGCTCGACGGCTTCGGTCTTGATCGCGGCGACATCGGTGCGCTCTTGTGGCATCTCGGGGCGGACTGTCCAGGCGCGATCTCTGTCACGCCTGAGGGCACTGGTCCCGGCAAGATGCCAGGAAGGTTCCCCGAGGATTACGAACGGCTGTCGGATGTCCGGCTCAGCCAAATCGTCCTGTCGCTGCATCAGCACCGCCGTATGCCCGAGGGCGAGCGCAACCCTTCACCCGTCGCGGGCGTCCAGGGCAAGATCGCCTGTATCATGGTCGATGGCGCGGTCTGGCTGCCCAAGGACGGCTCGCGCGCGCCCACGACGCATATTCTGAAAGTATCTCCGAACTTCGCCCCCGACATCACGCGCCAGGAGGCGGTGCTGCTCCAGATCGCGGCCGAGATCGGGATCGACGCCGCCGAGACGCGGACTCTTGCTTTTGAAGTCGAGGGGATGCGCGTCAACGCGCTCCTGTCAACACGGTTCGACCGGGACATAGAGATCGCGGATGGAGCGGGAACAATTCGGCGCCGTCACGCCGAAGACCTCTGCCAGGCGCTCGGTCTGCCGCCAAGTCTCAAATACGAGCGCGATGCCGTGGATCCGCATCGCCGTTTCTCTGCCGCCGGCGTCGATGCGATCGCAGCGCAGACGACGGTCCCGGCCCTGGTGAGAAGGGACTTTCTGGCGCAGACGATCTTTAACCTGCTTGTTGGCAACACAGACAACCACGGCAAGAACAGCTCGCTTCTCTACCGCGGGCGGACGGCCGTTCTGGCACCGCTTTACGATGTGGTGCCGGTGTTCATGGACAGGCGCGTGACGCACGAGTTCGCATTCAGGCATGGGGATGCGCGCTTCGCCGAGGACTTTGATGTCGATGCGCTGCACGGGCTGCTGTTAGATCTCGGCTTTGGCACGCCGCCCATCGCCCGGACGATGAAGCAGATCCAGCAGCTCGCGAAGAGGATCTCCGATCTCTCAGTCGGCCGTGCCCCCAAGGATCTGGTCGATGGACTTCATGCCCAAGCGCGCGTGGTGGAGGACGCGCTCGGTGTCGACTTCGGTCTTGAAGAACGCGATTACTACGCCCGCGTCGTCAGAGATGAAGTGGTCGGCGCCGCGGGTGGATGGGGCGCGTTCAGCTAGCGAATGACCCGGCCCCTGACCCGCTGCGGTTGGTTGGGCGTCCTTATCTTAGACCCGTAAAGACGCGAATAGCGAGGTCGCCCAACCCGGAGGGTTCAGCCGCCCCCGAACGGCGGCACAGGCTGAACCCCCATCACCTAACCATGATTTTCCTAGGACTTCGCTCGTTCGACGCTCACATAGAAAGTCCCATCCGACCGCGCTGCAGCGACGCGGTAAGTAAGTGACATCACCAACAACAGCAGTGACGTCATGACCAACCCCTTCCAGAACTCGCCGACCGCGAAACTGATCACCGACCGCGTTCGTGATCTGTCGCACCGCAAGTCCCAGATCGAGATCGCCACCGAGGCCGGCTTTCCGAACGCGAATTTCATCAGCTTTCTCAAGAGCGGCCGCAACAAGGTGCCCCTCGACCGCGTGCCGTCACTTGCAAAGGCGCTGGAGGTTGATCCGGCCCTGCTTATGCGCCTGACCCTCGACCAGGCGGTCGGTGTTACTGCGGCACAGGCGATAGCCGTTCCCAAGCATCGGCACAGCACCAAATAGTGTTTGATCATTTGATCATCTATCCCTGTGCTCTGATGATACTGGTCTTTGAGCATCTAACCGGTGCCAGAATGAGTGCACATTGTCGTGCCAGAGACGCATGTAAGCCATTGAAAAAACATATATACGTGAGTTGTCCAGCCTCTCACCCTGCCACCCCGGAATCGTCACAAGCTGCTGCGTCCGATGCGGGGCGTTGTGTTCGGCGCCTTGTCACCCGGGCGGAACGGGGGGCATTTCACCGCCCCCTGCATTTTCCTTCGGCATGGGGGGCCCACGGTCAGCCCCGGACCGCCTCGACCATGCGCGACACGTTGTCGGGGCTGGCATCGGGGGTGATGCCGTGGCCCAGGTTGAAGATATGCGGGCCGCCGCGAAAGGCGCGGACGACGGATTTCGTCGCCTCGGTCAGCGCAGGCCCCCCGGTGACGAGGAAATGGGGCGCAAGGTTGCCCTGGACGCAGCCGTCGATCTGCACATGCGCCGCCGCCCAGGCGGGGTCGACCGAATTGTCCAGCGCTATGCAATCGGCGCCGGTTGCCCGCGCAAAGCCGGCGGCGCGGGGGCCCGCCTCGCGCGGGAAGGCGATGACGGGCAGGCCGGGAAAGCGCGCCTTCAGCGCCGCCACGATCCGCGCCGCAGGTTTCAGCGCGAAATCGTCGAAATCCTGCCCTTTCAGTGACCCGGCCCAACTGTCGAACAGCTTGATCACCTCGGCCCCGGCCCTTGCCTGTTCCGACAGATAGTCGATCGTCGCCTCGGTCAGCAGGTCGATCAGCGCGGCAAAGGTCGCGCGGTCCGCCGATTTCAGCGCATGGGCCGGTCCCTGATCGGGCGTGCCGCGCCCGGCGATCATATAGGTCGCGACCGTCCAGGGCGCCCCGGCAAAGCCGATCAGCGTGGTCTCGCGCGGCAGTTCGCGGGCCAGGATGCGGACCGTTTCATAGACGGGCGCCAGCGTGTCGTGGATCGCCTCGCGCGGTTTCAGCGCGGCCAGATCAGCGGCGGTGGTGATGGTCGAAAGGCGCGGGCCTTCGCCGGCGGCGAACCACAGATCGGCGCCAAGCGCCTGCGGCACCAGCAGGATGTCGGCGAACAGGATCGCCGCGTCAAAGTCATAACGGCGGATCGGCTGCAACGTCACTTCGGCCGCAAGATCGGGCGTATAGCAAAGCGACAGGAAGTCGCCCGCCTTTTCCCGCGTGGCGCGGTATTCGGGCAGATAGCGCCCCGCCTGCCGCATCATCCAGATGGGGGGGGTGGGCAGCGTCTCGCCCCGCAGAGCGCGCAGGATGGTCTTGGTCATGGTCTGGATCTCCTCGGGCCTTGGCCCTGACTTGCCCTGCGGCGCGGTGAAGTCAAGCGCGGCAGGTTGTCCCGGCCTGTGTCGGACCTGCCTGCCGGTCGGAACGGCCCGATGTTCCCGATCACGATGGCCGCGGCGGGAAAGCGGACCCCCTCGACCCCGGCCGGGGGCCGATCCGTCAGGACTGATCGCCCAAAGGCCGAAAGCCGGGCTGCGACGACCCGTATAAGGCCCCTTGCGCCCCCAATCCTGATCCGCCCCGCGCAATCGGTCGCAGTTGAAAGCCGGTCGTGGCGCGGGTAAGTCTTCGGGCCATGAAAAACCGGCCCACACTCGACCATCCGCTGAAGATCGGCACCCGCGGCTCTCCACTGGCACTGGCGCAGGCGCATGAGACGCGCGACCGCCTGATGGCGGCCCATGACCTGCCCGAAGCAGCCTTTGCGATCATCGTGATCAAGACGACCGGCGACAGGGTGCAGGATCGCCCGCTGAAGGAAATCGGCGGCAAGGGACTGTTCACGCGCGAGATCGAAGAGGCGCTGCTTTCCGGCGGGATCGACATCGCCGTGCATTCCATGAAGGACATGCCGACCTTCCAGCCCGAGGGGCTGGTGCTGGACTGCCACCTCCCGCGCGAGGATGTGCGGGATGCCTTCGTTTCCCTGCGTCACGGCAGCCTTGCGGCCTTGCCGCAGGGGGCGGTGGTCGGCTCGTCATCCCTGCGCCGGCGGGCGCAGCTTCTGAACCGGCGCCCGGATCTGGCGGTGGCCGAATTTCGCGGCAATGTGCAGACCCGGCTGAAGAAGCTGGAGGATGGCGTGGCCGAGGCGACATTCCTTGCCATGGCGGGGTTGAACCGGCTGGGCATGGCACATGTCGCGCGATCCGCCATTGCGCCCGAGGACATGCTGCCCGCCGTGGCCCAGGGCGCCATCGGGGTGGAGCGGCGGGCGAATGATGCGGGGACGGCGGATCTTCTGGCCGCCATCCACGATGATCCCACGGGCTTGCGTCTGGCGGCGGAGCGGGCCTTCCTTGCGCGGCTTGACGGGTCTTGCGAGACGCCGATCGCCGGGCTGGCCGTGCTGGATGGCGGCGATCTGTGGCTGCGGGGCGAGATCCTGCGTCCCGACGGGTCCGAAGCAATCCGGGGCGAGGTGCGGGGTGCGGCCGCCGATGCCGGGGCGATGGGGACCGATCTGGCCGCGAGGCTGCTGGCGAAGGCGCCAAAGGGGTTTTTCGACTGGCGCTGACCGGCGCCGGGCAATCCCAGCGGGTGCGGGCAGCCGCTGGACGACCCGTCGGTCAGTTGCCCGTCATGCCGAAAACGGCCGAGCCGGTGCGCGCGATGATGCCCACATCCGTCAACAGCGATCCGGTGTGGAAATATTCCTCGTCCATCTCTACCCGGCGTTCATAGGACACGGCATTCCGGCCCGAAACCTGCCAAAGCCCGGTGATCCCCGGCCGCAGCGATTTATAGAATCCGGCGCGGGCGCCATAAAGCAGCAGTTCCGGCGCGGTGACGGGGCGGGGGCCGACAAAGCTCATCTCGCCCTTCAGCACATTCCAGATCTGCGGCAGTTCATCCAGCGAGGTCTTGCGCAGGACCCGTCCGATCCGGGTAACGCGGGGGTCCGGCTCCAGCTTGAAGTTCTGCGCCCAGGCGGCGGCGGCCTGGGGGTTCTGCGACAGATGGGCCTTCAGCCGGATTTCCGCATCGGGAACCATCGTGCGCAGTTTGTAGCACCGGAACGTATGCCCGCCGCGCCCCACCCGCACATGGCCAAAAAATCCGGGTCCGCCGTCCAGTTTCACCAACAGCCAGAGAAAGGCGATGAAGGGCAGGACCACCGGCAGCAGGAACAGCGCAAAGGCGATGTCGAACGCCCGCTTCGGCAGGTTGAAATAGGCGCGCGGCTGCGGCGAGGCAACAGGATGACGGGCACGGGAATGCTGGACAGGAGCATTGGCAAGGTCGAGGTTGGTGGATGGTTTTCCATCAAAACTCATTGTCCAAATGTCCCTTGGAATGGATGCCAGTAGGTCCTTGGCCGACGATTCGCCCTCTATTTTTGGTAACGATCACGTTCCTTTACTGCAAGCGCGAGACAACTCGCGCGGGTGTGATATGAGCAGATTTTCGCCCGTCGCCCATGATTTGGACAAGCTGTTGTGGCGGCTGCGCGCCACCCACGGTGATGGACGTACACAATGCATTGAAAATATTCAATATTCCGGGTGTCACCCTGTTCGTTAAGACCTGTGGCGGAAACAAGGCAGTGTGCCTGACCGGTCCGGGCGCCCAAATGCGGGCTGAAAGGGGCGCGGGACGCACATTCAAGGTCTCGCCGGGGGCTTCCGCGGGTTTCGCGCTGCAATGCGGCGAAGGATATTGTGATCGGCCGCATTTTCCCGGCCCGCTGGCTGTTTCGGGCTCGAGCCGTTAGAATTTCCCCCGCGACACTAGGGGAGCGCCTTGATTCTAATGACCATGAGGGATGTGGCCTGAATGAGGGCGTTCAACCTGTTCCGCCGCTTCAGGCAACCACCCGCAGATCCGACGCCCGCTGGAACTGCGTGGTCCATGCCGGGTATCGCACCTGCCGAACCCTTGTGCCTCGTGGGCGACCTGCATGGGCGCTCGGACCTTCTGAAACGGTTCCTGAGCTTGCGTGACCATCATTTCCCCGGCCATCGGATCGTCTTTCTTGGCGATGCCGTGGATCGGGGCCACGACAGTGCGGGCGTTCTGGATCTGCTGCGCGCCCAGCAGGCGCGGGAACCGTCGACGCTCTGCCTTGCCGGAAACCACGAAGCCATGCTGTTGCAGTTCATGGACGATCCGGCCGGGGATCAGGGGCGCCGCTGGCTGGCGCATGGCGGGCTGGACACGCTGGCAAGCTTTGGCCTGCGCGGCGTGCCGCAGGATGGCGCAGCGCGCGAGGCGGCGCGGGACGCCCTGCGCGCGGCAATGGGCGCCGTGACCGAGGACTGGCTGCGCAACCTGCCGCGTTTCTGGCAAAGCGGCAATCTGGTCGCGGTTCACGCCGCGCTGGACCCGGCGCTTCCGCCCGAGGCGCAGGACGAACAGCCGATGCTCTGGGGCCATCGCGATTTCGGTCGCAAGCCGCGACCGGATGGTCTGTGGGTCGCGCATGGCCATGTCATCGTCGAAAAGGCCTTTGCACGGCAGGGCAGGATCGCGCTGGATACCGGGGCCTATGCGACCGGGATGCTGAGCTATGCGCTGATCGACCCGTCCTTGCCCGAGACGGAGCGCGTGACCCTTGCCGCCGTCCCCTGACCCTTCGGGCAGGGGCGTCGCATTTCCGCCTGAACCCGTCCGCGGCGGGAGGTTCCTGCTTTACGCAGTCCGGTTGAGCCGATACTCACGACAGGGTTGCAAGGGCGGGGGCGATGCGGTCACGACGACTCAATCGAGCTGAAACGGTGTCGCGTTCGGCGCGGCTTTCGCTGCTCGCATGGGGGGCGGCGCTGGTTCCTGTTAGCGCGCAAGAGGCGCCCGGCCTGTCGCATTACGGCGTGCCCGGCTATGTGGAGATGCCTTCTGCCTATGCCCTGCCTGACGGGACGCTGGCGCTGTCGGTGAACGACGTGGCAGGCGATGTCAGGCGCGGGAACCTGGTTTTCCAGATCACGCCGCGGCTGACGGGCGTGTTCCGGTATTCCTATTTCCGCGATTACAACAACACCGGATCGCTCTACGACCGCAGTTTCGACCTGCGCTATCTGATCTTGCGCGAAGATGCAGAGGGCTGGATTCCTGCGGTTTCCGTCGGTTTGCAGGATTTTGGCGGCACGGGCGTATTTGGGGCGGAATACCTTGTGGCCTCCAAGCAGTTCGGCCCGTCCGTCACGGCGACCGCGGGATTGGGCTGGGGCCGGTTCGGCAGCTATGGCAGCTTTCGCAACCCGCTTTCCATCATTTCGGACAAATTCGATACCCGGCCGGGGATCAAGGACATAACCGAAACCGGCCGGGTCGCCACCGACCGGTTTTTCCGCGGCGATGCCGCGCTGTTCTTTGGCCTTGACTGGCAGGTGACGGAACGGCTGCGGCTGTCGGTCGAATATTCCTCGGACGCCATGACCGAGGAGGTGCGGCGGATGGGCTATGACCACCGCACGCCCATCAATGTCGGGGCGCAATACCGCTTTGACCATGGCGGCACGTTGGGCATCGCGATCCTGAACGGTTCGGCCGTGGCGCTTGGCTACAGCATGGCGGTGAACCTTCATGATTCGCCCATTCCTTCGGGCAACGAACCTGCGCCCCCCGCCGTCGCGCCGGGATCGGCCGAGGCTGCGGCAAGCTGGGGGCCGCTGCCCGATCAGGCCCGCAAGACCCGCCTTGAAGCCGCGCTGAAGGATCAGGGCATCACGCTGGAGGGTGTTCGCGTCGACGGCGACACGGCGACCGTTTCCATCACCAACAGCCGCTGGCCCGCCGCCCCGCAGGCCTATGGCCGGACCGCGCGTGTGCTGAGCGCGCAATTGCCCGCCAGCGTCACCACCTTTCGCATGATCGGACATGTAAAGGGCATTCCCGTCACCGAGGTGACTGTGACGCGCCGCGATCTGGAGGACCTGGAATACGCCCCCGACGGCGCGTGGCAGTCCTATGTCCGTGCCGGGATTTCCGATGCCGCGCGCGTGCCCGACCCGCGCGAGAATCGCGACGCCAGCCTGTCCTTCAAGCTGCGTCCCTATGTCAGCCAGGCGCTGTTCGACCCGGACAATCCGCTGCGCGTGGATGCGGGGGTGGAGTTGCGGGGCGAATGGTCGCCGGCGCCGGGGTTCTATCTCTCGGGTGCGCTGCGGCAGAAGATTGCGGGCAACCTCGACGAATCCTCGCGCGAGTCCACCTCGGTCCTGCCGCATGTCAGGTCGGACGCCTGGATGTATGCCAAGGCCGACGGGCCGGTCATTCCCTATCTGACCGCAGAATACTTCTGGCGTCCGGGGGACGATCTTTATGGCCGGCTGAGCTTTGGTCTGCTGGAGCGGATGTATGGCGGGGCATCGGGCGAACTGCTCTGGGCGCCGCCCGACAGCCGCCTGGCCCTGGGGGTCGAGGTCAACTATGCCCGCCAGCGCGACTATGACGGCGGCTTCGGCTTTCTGGACTATGATGTCGTGACCGGACATGCCTCGGCCTATTACGACATCGGCGGCGGCTATCTGGGCCAGGTTGATGTCGGCCGCTATCTGGCGGGGGACTGGGGCAGCACCTTCACCCTGACCCGCCGGTTCGGCAACGGGGTCGAGGTCGGGGCCTTCTTCACCCTGACCGATGTCAGTTTCGAGGATTTCGGCGAAGGCTCGTTCGACAAGGGGATCTTTCTGTCCCTGCCCATGGCCTGGCTGACCGGCCAGCCGACCCAGGCCGAAGGCGGCCTGACGATCCGGCCGATCCAGCGCGACGGCGGCGCGCGGCTTTCCGTGCGCAACCGCCTGTATGACCTGACCGCCCGCGACCGGCAGGACCGCCTGTCCATCGACTGGGGGAGGTTCTGGAGATGAGCGCGAGGCGTCTTTCCATAGCGCTTGCCTGCGGTCTGGCCCTGGCGGCTGTGGCCGGTTGTGGCGGGCAGACGGACGGTTCCCGGGGCGGCGGGATCACCAAGGCGGTGGCGGCGCGGGTTCTGCCCAAGGCGCCGGGCGTCGACACGGCCGAGGCGCAGCGCCTGATCACCGGCAATGCCCCGCGTCTGGCGGCCTATATGGTCGATCGCGGCGGATCGGTGCTGATGGTCAAGGCGGGCGAACGGGCCGGCGTTGCCCGGTGGCGCAGCGCCGACAACGTGCAGTTCTATCTGCGCGACGGGCTGATCATCGGCACGCGCGGTCTGGGGTTCGACCTGATGACCGCCGACACCGGCGGCGCTGCGGGGCTGATCCGCACGGCCCGGCCGGGGCAGATCACCCGCGTCCATCGCCATCTGAACGGCGAGGGGCGGATCGTCATCCGGTCCTATGTCTGCGATATCGAACCTGCGGGAACCGAAACCGTCCGCATCCCCGACAAACCCTCGGTGCAGGCCCTGCGCGTGAACGAGATCTGCCACAGCCCCGGCGGGGATTTCCGCAACGCCTACTGGCTGCGCGATGGCCGTCTTGTCCAGACCCGCCAGTTCATCGGCGACGGCGTTGGCCGCGCCCAGCTGATCTTCCTGCCATGACGATGCCCGCCCGCCCCGGAGTGCCCATGCGATACCTGACCCTTCTTGGCCTGACCCTGTTCGTTCACGGCTGCGGTTCGGCGTATCAGAGCACGATGATCCGCGAAGGAGTCGTGGACGGCACCAAGGTGCGGGTGGTCGAGGTTACGCCCGAAACCGTGCTGGCCGCCAACAGCCAGCCCTACAGTCCGCGCACCCTGCCGGCGGCGTTTCGCGCCTCGGCCGGAAGCGGCGGGGCAGGGTATGGCACCGGCGCCCTGCCGGAACCCGCCTATCAGCCCGAACCCCGTCCGGCGGGGATCGAGACCCGCCTGCCGCCCCAGCCCGCGCCCCAGGCCTACAGGATCGGCGTCGGCGACGTGGTTCTTCTGGCGACCAAGACGGCCGCCGATACGGTGTCCGAGCTTTCGGGCCTGCTGGCGGCGGCCAACCGGCGGCAGGGCTATACCGTGCAGGACGATGGCGCCATCGCCATTCCCGACGTGGGCCGGGTCCGCATCGCCGAGATGACGCTGGAGGAGGCCGAGCAGGTGCTGTTCCAGCGCCTGCTGGAGCGCCAGATCGACCCGTCCTTCAGCCTGGAGATCGCGGCGTTCAACGCGCGCAAGGTTTCGATCGGCGGCGCGGTTGTCACCCCCGGCGTCGCGCCGATCACGCTGACGCCGCTGACGCTGGACAATGCGCTGGCAACGGTGGGCGGCATCCGTGCGGCGGACCGCAAGTCGGCGGTGATCCGCATCTACCGCAACGGCGCGCTGTATCAGATCCCGGTCGAAGCCTTTCTGACCAATCCGCAGTATCAAAAGATCCGGCTGCTGGACGGTGATTCCGTCTTTGTCGATACCGAATACGATCTGGAAAAGGCCGAGGCCTATTTCCAGGAACAGATCCGCCTGGCCGAGTTCCGCAGCAGCAACCGCACGCAGGCGATGCAGGCGCTGTCGGACGAGGTTTCGCTGCGCCGGGCCGAGCTGGAGGAGCAGCGCACCACCTTTGACCGCAGGCTGGAACTGGGCGCGGAAAAACGCGATTACGTCTATCTCAGCGGCGAGGTGAAGGATCAGGGTCGCTGGGCGCTGCCCTATGAACAGAAGGCAACGCTGGCCGACGCGCTTTATGACGGCGGCGGCGTCACGGTAAAGACCGGCAATCCGCGGCAGGTCTATGTCCTGCGCGGCTCGCCCGATCCGCGCGAATTCGGCGGGCTGACGGCATGGCATGTCGATGGCGGATCGGCGGCGGGGCTGATGCTGGCGACGCGGCTGGAACTGCGGCCCGACGACGTGATCTTTGTGGCCGAACAGCCGATCACCCGCTGGAACCGCGTGATCGACCAGATGACGCCCAGCCTGATCACGGTTCCGCTGAACAACGCCACCCGCAATTGATCGGGCAGGCGCCGCCGTGAAGGCGGCTGCGATGACGGGTTCGGGATCGGCGGGGCTGTCTGGCGGTGCGCAGTCAGGGGACGGCCGGGGCAATATCCGGTGCGGAAATCCGAGGTCCCCGGCCCGCAACGCGGCGCCCCCGCAGGTCGGTCTGCATCGTCGGCCAGGGACGGCGGCCAAGAACGGCAGGCAGGACGGTCAGGCGATCTTCTGCACCAGCAGCTTGTCGATCCGCCGGTCGTCCAGGTCGATCACCTCGATGCGCCAGCCCGCGACCGTCACATGGTCGCCCAGCCTGGGGATCTGGCGCAACTGGTTCAGCACCAGTCCGGCGACGGTTTCGTAATCCCCGGCCTCGGCACGGGGGATCGACAGGCGGTCGCAGAATTCATCGGCCGGCATCCAGCCCGATACCAGCATGGACCCGTCCTCGCGTTCGACCAGGGCGGGTTCCTCGGTGATGGTTTCGCGGAAGGTGCCGGTGATCGCCTCCAGGATGTCGCCCGTGGTGATGATCCCCTCGAACGAGCCGTATTCGTCATAGACCAGCGCCATGTGATTGGGCGAGGCGCGCAGGATCTCGATCACGTCGATGGCGTCGGCATGTTCTGACACCACCGGCACCTCGCGGATCAGCGCGGCGATGTCCAGCGGCTTGCCCCCCGCCATGGCGGCAAAGGCGTCGGTCAGATACAGGACCCCCAGCACGTCATCGCCCCGGCGCACCGGGATGCGCGGGCGGGCGATGCGGCGGATTTCCGACAGGATGCGCGTCTGGGGATCGTCCAGATCCACCATCTCGACATCGCGGCGCGGCGTCATCAGCGCGCGTGCCGAGCGGTCGGCCAGCCGCATCACGCCGGTCAGCATCTCCTGCTCTTCCGTCTCGATCACGCCTTCGACATGGGCCTCGGCCAGGATGGTGCGCACCTCTTCCTCGGTCACGCGCGACCCGGATTCCTCTTTCACCCGCAAGAGCCACAGCACGAACCGGCCCGAGAAATCCAGAAACCACACCACTGGCGCGGCGATGCGCGACAGCATGATCATGGCCGGGGCCACCCGCACGGCCACCGCCTCGGCATCCTTCAGCGCGATCTGCTTGGGGACCAGTTCCCCCACGATCAGCGACAGATAGGTCAGCAGCACGACCACCCCGCCAACGCCCAGCGTGCTGGCCCAGTCGGCAGCCACCCCCTGTGCCGACAGCCAGCTGGTCAGCCGCGCGCCCAAGGTCGCCCCGGAAAAGGCGCCCGACAGCACGCCGACCAGCGTGATGCCGATCTGCACGGTGGACAGGAACCGGCCCGGATTTTCGGCCAGCCGGATCGCGGCGGCGGCGCCCTTGCTGCCCTGATCCGCCATGGTCTTCAACCGGGCGGGGCGGGCGGACACCACCGCCAGTTCAGACATGGAAAGAGAGCCGTTCAGGACGATCAGCAGGACGACGATCAGGATCTCGACGATCACGGGGGGAGGAGCCTCGGGCAGGACCCCGTCAGGCGGGGACCCGTTCTGAATGACGGGTATTGCGGCAAAAAGAAAGGGCCAGGCGGGAAATTTCCCGCCCGGCCGCCTGTGTCGTGCCGCCTCAGGGGTCGGCGATGTCGATCTGGCCCGGATCAATACCGGCGCAGCAGCCCGTTATAAAGCCGCACCGCCCCGTCGCGGCTGTCCAGCAGGTTGCCGCGCCCTTCGCCGCGGGCATAGGCCTCGACCGCGCGATAGGTGCCCGGTCCCCATTGCCCGTCGATCCCCCCGCGGTAATAGCCGTAATCGGCAAGGTTCGCCTGAATGGCCCGGCGGGTCGAGGGGGCGTATTCGGCAAAGGCGCGTGCCGCGGGCGTGCTATAGATGCTGTAGCGCGGCTGCACATAAACCGGCTGCGGCGCATAGCCATAGGGTTGAGCATAGGCATAAGGCTGCGGCGCCGGGCGATAGCGCGGCGTGCGGCCCTGTTCGATCAGCTTGTCGACGATCACTGCGGTGGCGATCCCTTGCACGAAGGCGCGGTCCTTGTCGCCAAAGGCCTGCGCGGGGGCGGCCAGCGAGGCGGCGATCCCGAGCGCGGCGATCCCGGCGACGGCTGTGGTGCGGAGCGTCTTGATGTTCGGCAGCATGGTGGTCCTTCCTTTCTCTGGCCGCCCCCGGCGAGCAGGTCGGGCCGCGGCGGTTGATAGGAACAGAGATGGCAAGCCAACGCCGGCTAGGCAAAATCGACGCGCTGCTATGAGATAGCAGCGTCGCACGGGGGGATTTTGCGCAACTTTCGGCCGGGAGCCGCGGGCCTTTTGGGCCAGATCGCGCCGGTTCCCTGCCCAGTGGGGGGCGACAGTCCGAAAACGGGGGATAAGTCGCAAAACGAAAGGGGGCGCGGAAATCGCGCCCCCTTTGGACTTTCAGGTGGCGTCTCAGACGCTGAGGCAGATGTATTTCATCTCCAGGAAGTCCTCGATCCCGTGGTGGCTGCCCTCGCGGCCAAGGCCGGATTGCTTGACGCCGCCGAAGGGCGCGACCTCGGTCGAGATCAGGCCGGTGTTCACGCCGACGATGCCGTATTCCAGTGCCTCTTGCACGCGGGTCACGCGGCCCACGTCGCGGGCGAAGAAATAGGCGGCAAGGCCAAAGATCGTGTCATTGGCATAGGCGATCGCCTGTTCCTCGGTCTCGAACCGGAACAGGGGGGCGACGGGGCCAAAGGTTTCCTCTTGCGCCACGGCCATCTGTTGGGTGATGCCGGTCACGATGGTCGGTTCAAAGAAGGTGCCGCCCAGCTCGTGCCGATGCCCGCCTGCGACGACCTTGCCGCCCTTTTTCACTGCATCCGCGATGTGCTCCTCGACCTTTTCGACCGCATCCTCGTTGATCAGCGGGCCGAAATCGACGCTGCCGGACAGCCCGTCGCCGACCTTGGTTTTCGCCAGCGCCGCCGCCAGTTTGTCGGCGAATGCGTCATAGACCCCGGCCTGCACATAGATGCGGTTGGCGCAGACGCAGGTCTGGCCGTTGTTGCGGAACTTCGACGCCATCGCACCCGCCACCGCCGCATCCAGATCGGCGTCGTCGAAGACGATGAAGGGCGCATTGCCGCCCAGTTCCATGGAACATTTCATCACCTGATCCGCCGCCTGACGCAGCAGGATGCGCCCCACCTCGGTCGATCCGGTAAAGGTCAGCTTGCGGACCTTGGGGTTCTCGCAGAACTCCTTCCCGATCTCGGACGCGCGGGCCGAGGTCACGACCGAGAACAGCCCCGCCGGCACCCCGGCGCGTTCGGCCAGCACCGCCATGGCCAGCGCCGACAGCGGCGTTTCCGACGCGGGGCGTGCGACAAAGCCGCAGCCGGCGGCCAGTGCGGGCGCCACCTTGCGCGCTATCATGGCGTTGGGAAAGTTCCACGGCGTGATCGAGCCTACGACCCCGACCGGCTGCTTGATCACGGTGATGCGCTTGTCGCGCATGTGGCCGGGGATCGTCTCGCCATAGATGCGCTTGGCCTCCTCTCCGAACCATTCGATGAAGGAGGCGCCATAGGCGATCTCGCCCTTGGCCTCGGCCAGCGGCTTGCCCATTTCGGCGGTCAGGATGGTGCCCAGGTCGTCCTGATTGGCCATCATCAGGTCGAACCACTTGCGCAGCACGGCGGCGCGTTCCTTGCCGGTGCGGGCGGCCCAGTCCTTTTGCGCGGCATGGGCGGCGTCGATGGCGCGCGCCACCTCGGCGCGGGACAGGTTCGGGACGCGGGCGATCACGTCGCCGCGGGCGGGGTTCGTCACCTCGAAGGTGGCGCCGTCGGCCGCATCCACCCATTGCCCCGCCACATAGGCCTTTTGCGCCAGAAGCGACGGATCTTTCAGAAGCGACGAAAGGTCGGTCACGGTATCGAGCATCTTGCCCTCCTGTTTTGCCGGATGATGATCAAAAGCACGGGCCAAGGGGGAATGTCCAGTTCGCTCGCCCCCGCCATGGCGCAAGATGGCCCGGCGGCCCCATCCGGAATCGGCCCGCGGGCAGCCAGATCCGTCTCAGCGGTCGGCGTTCAGCTTTTCGATATAGTCGCGCATCTCCTCTGCCTCTTGCCGGGCGTCGCGCAGGCCCTCCATCGCGGCGCGCAGTTCCGCCTCGGTCTGGGCAAGCTGGTTCTGCAATTCCTCCTCACGGTTTTCCATGTAGAGGATCGCCTGATCCCGCATCTCCTCGGCCTCGTGCAGCGATTGGGCCAGGCGGTCCATCTCGCCCATGTCGCCGCCCGCCACGCGGGTAAAGCGGTGCAGGACCCAATAGGTGAACCAGCCCGCTGCAAAGGCCAGCATCAGGATGATCGCGGTGACGACGATGAATTCGGTGCGGTTCATGCGGGCCTGCCGGAATGCTGCGGTCACCCGGTCTTCCTGCACCGGGGCAGGGGCGGGGTCAACCGTCCTGCGCCGGGCGGGGCCGGGGCTGTTGCGTCTTTACCTGCGGCGCGACTGACGGGCTGTCGTCGCCCGAGAAATCCGGCCCGTCCCCAGCCGCAGGCGCATCGGGTGCCGCGGCGGGCTGCTCGGCATCGGGCGCGTCCATGGCGGGGGCGTCCGACGTGCCCTCCATGTCCATGTCGGCATCGGTGCCCGCATCATCCCCTTCGGGCTGGCCGATCAGGGCAAAGGCGATGCGGCGGTTCGCCTCGCGCCCTTCCTCGGTGCCATTGTCGGCGATGGGATCGACCTCGCCATAGCCCGTGGCCTTCAGCACGGTGGGGTCCACCCCGCGGCGAACAAGGGCGGCCATGACCTCGTTGGCACGATCCTGGCTCAGCCGCTGGTTGCCGCGTTCGGACCCTTGCGAGTCGGTATAGCCGCCGATTTCCATCGGCACGCCGGGGCAGGCTTTCAGACGGTCCGCGATCGCCGCCACCACGCCGTTCGCGGCGGCGGCAATGCGGGCAGAGCCGGGGTCGAATGAAATCTTCTGCCGGTCCAGGATTTCCACGATGGAATTGCGGCACTGCACGGCCAGAGCCGCCGCGTCGCCACCGTCGCCTGCATTTTCGTCACCTGCATCCTCGCCGCCCTCTGCATTCGGCTGGTTCGCGGGTGGCGGCGTTTCCCCGGCCTGCGCTGCCGGGGTCTGCGGCGCGGGCGTCTTCGGCTTGTCGGTCAGGGTGAACTCGATCCGGCGGTTCGCCTCGCGTCCGGCCTCGGTGCCATTGTCGGCGATGGGATTGGCCTCGCCATAGCCCACGGCCTTGAGATACGAGATGTCGACCCGCCGGCCCTGAAGCGCCATCAGCACCGCCTCGGCCCGGGCCTGGCTCAGCGCGCGGTTGCCTTCTTCCGACCCCTGGGCATCGGTATGGCCGCCGATTTCCATGCGCACGCCTTCGCATTTCCGCAGGATGTCGGCCAGCTTGCCCATCAGCGGACCGGACTGGGCGTCGATCTCGGCCGAACCGGGGGCGAAGGTGATCTTCTGTTTCGCGAAAAGCGCCGCGATCATGTCGTGGCATTCCTGCGGGGTGGGCAGGGCGGCCAGCGGATCGAAAGCCTCGTCATAGCGCACGTCGACGCGGAAGGTCTGGCCCTGTCCCAGCTTGCCCGACAGGATCTGCGAGATGCGCGCACGACCCTGTTGCGATCCGGTCACGCCCTTGACCTCGACCAGATCGGCGCGCACCAGCGCAGTCCCTTCGTGCAGTTCGGCCAGCGATTCCAGCGCCGCCAGAACCCGCACCGGCCAGCCGCCCGGCAGTTCGGGGTCAAAGCGCGTCGCGACATAAACCTTGTCCGAGCCGAACCGCGCGCGGGCAAAGCTGTTGACGGCATTGCGCTGCATTTCGTCCGTCAGGCGGCCGCGCAGTTCGACGCGGCCCGTCTCGCCATTCAGGCTGGCGGTGAATTCGGCCGGCCCGGCGGGCGCGGTGATTTCCTTTTTCGGCAGCGTCGCATCCAGCGAAAAGACGCCCGGCAGGGCATTCTGCAATTCGCCCACCACCCGGTCAAAGGTCGCCTGCGGCGTGTCCTCGGATGCAAGCAGCGTCACATCGGCATCCGAAAAGGTCACTGTCCCGGCGCCCAGTTCGCTGACGGCGCGAATCCCGGCCTCGGCCGCGGCGGCCCAGCTGGGGGTTGGCACGCCAAGGCCGATGGTGCAGGTGGGGCGCCCCTCGACCCCGGCGGCTATGGCGGCAGACAGGATGCGGTCGCGCGCCGCCTCGGTATCGGCAGAGCAGGCATCGAATCGCGCGCCTTCGGCATCCTTGACAAAGCGCAGGGTAAAGGGCGTCAGCACGGGGCGCGGCGCCGAAATGTCGATCGTCACATCGACGCCTTCGGGTTTCGAGCGGCCAAGCTGTGCCTCGAACTGGCGCTTTTCGGCGTCCGACGCGGCGATGGCGGTGATGTGGACGCGATCCGCATCGACCGAGATCTTGGACCGGGGCAGCAGTTTCAGCGCCGCCACCCCGTAATCGAAGGCCGCCGTCCAGGTTTCCGCGGCCGGATAGGTCGCCGTCTCGATCATTTCGGCCAGGGGCGTGCCGGGCATCAGCGCCGCAGCGGTATCGGTCAGCTGCTGTTCCTCCTCGCCCGCGGGCAGCAGGCCGATCAGCTGGATGCCATCGTCATTGCGCAGCATCTCGACCGAGAATTTCGGGGCCTCGATGGCGCGGGCGGGGGCCACCTCCATGTCGTCCACGATGCGCGACGCATCCACCATGGTTCCGGCAAGGTTCACGGCCCGGAACCGCGACGCCTCGTTCGGGGCGGTGCCGGTCAGCCGGACCTGAAGCCCGTCCGTCCCGACCGCGGCCCAGGCAAAGCCTTCCTGACCCAGCCGGTCGGACACCGCCTTGGCGGACCGGTTCTCGATCACCACGGCGGCGCCCCAGGCGATCAGCGTGGCCACAAGGCTGGCGACGACAAAGGCCGCGATGGCCAGCAGCGCGGTGCCGGGACGAAGGGAAAGCGGGTTCAGCGCGGAAGTCGCCTTGCGAAGCATCGGTTCTTTCAAGGGGAATCGGTCCCATGCGGACGGTTTTCGGCGGCGACTCCTAGGCCCGCGGGCGGCCGGGATCAATCAGACCAGCGCGGCTGCGGCGAAAAACAGCGCAGGGATCAGCCCCGCATCGCGGTTCGACCGGAACAGCCGCAGGCAGATGTCGGGGTCGTCGATGTCCAGCCGCAGCAATTGCCAGCCCATGTGCCAGCCCCAGCCCCAGACGCCGATCAGCGCCAGCGTCAGTTGCAGAAGGCCCGCCCCCGCCGGCAGCAGCGCCACCAGAACCGCCGCCGCCATCAGCAGCACCGACAGGATCATGAACCCGCGCAGCCAGCGGTGGGTGTTTTCCGCAAACAGCCGCGCGGTGGATTTGACGCCGATCAGTGCGTCATCCTCCTTGTCCTGATGGGCATAGATCGTGTCGTAGAACAGCGTCCAGGAAATGCCCGCCAGATACATCAGCACCGGCGCAAGGCCGATCCCCCCCGCATGGGCGGCCCAGGCCAGCAGCGCCCCCCAGTTGAAGGCGATGCCCAGAAACACCTGCGGCCACCAGGTGAACCGCTTGGCAAAGGGATAGACCGCCACCGGCAGCAGCGACAGCACCCCCAGCCAGATCGCCGCCGCCGGAAAGGTCAGCAGGATGCCAAAGGCCGCCAGCGCCTGCACCGCCATCCACGCTAGCGCCCCCTTCGGCGTGACCTGGCCCGAGGGCAGGGGGCGGCTTTTCGTCCGGGCCACCTGCGCGTCGAAGGCGCGGTCGGTGAAGTCGTTCCAGGTGCAGCCCGCGCCGCGCATCAGGAACGCCCCGGCCGAACAGCCCAGGAACAGCCACAGGTCATGCCAGCGGAACCCGTCCGCATTGGCGGCCAGCGCGATCCCCCAATAACAGGGGATCAGCAGCAGCCATGTGCCCGCAGGCCGGTCGGCGCGCGACAGCCGCAGCCAGGGCCGCGACCAGGGCGGCGCGATCCGGTCCACCCAGTTTCCGCGCACGGCATCGGCGACGATGCCCGCCTCTGGCATTCCCTGCGGCTGGGTCATAGGCTGCCTTTCATGTCCGATGCGAAAATCCGCCTGTTTGTAGATCAGCCTCTGGCCCAGGGGCAAGCCGTGGCCCTGTCCCCCGATCAGGCGCATTACCTGTTCGGGGTGATGCGGCTGGCGGCGGGGGATGCGGTGCTGCTGTTCAACGGACGGGACGGCGAATGGCGCGCCGTGGTGGAACAGGCGGGCAAGCGCGCGGGCGTGCTGCGCTGCGACCACCAGACCGCGCCCCTTCGCTTGCCGCCCGACCTGTGGCTGCTGTTCGCGCCGATCAAGAAGGCGCGCACCGATTTCATCGTGGAAAAGGCTGTCGAGATGGGGGCGGCGCGGATCGTGCCGGTCCAGACCCGCCACACCAATTCCGAGCGTGTGCGCGCCGATCGGCTTCAGGCCCATGCGGTCGAGGCGGCCGAGCAATGCGGCGCGACCGTGGTGCCCGAGGTCGCCGATCTGGCGCCTCTGGACCGCCTGCTGGCGGCATGGCCCGCCGATCGCCGCATCCTTTGGGCGGACGAATCCCTTGCCGGCGCGCGCGAGACGCTGGCGGGCCAGCCGCGCGGGCCATGGGCCATCCTGATCGGGCCGGAGGGCGGGTTTTCCGACGACGAACGCCGCCGCCTGCGCGCGATGGAACAGGTGGTTCCGGTGGCGCTTGGCCCCCGCATCCTGCGGGCGGATACGGCGGCGGTGGCGGCGCTGACACTGTGGCAGGCGGTGCTGGGGGACTGGGCATGATCCGCGCGGCAAGGCCCGGCGATGCCCCGGCGCTGCGGGCGTTTCTGGCGGGCCGCGAACGCGCGGCGATGTTCCCGCTGTCGGCCCTGCATGGCGGCGGGCTGATGCCGCCGGAAACCCCGCTGGACGGACCGGGCGAAATGCACGGCTGGCTGGTCGAGGAGGCGGGCCGGATCGAGGGTTTTCTGGGCCTGTCGGGCGGCGGGCATCTGATGCCCTTCTGGCCGGGGGCGGCCTGGCGCGACTTGCGCCCGCATCTGGCGGGGCGCCGCGTGGCGACGGTGATCGTGCCCGACGGTCAGGCCGGGGATCCGCTGGCGGCACTGGGCCTTGCCGATGCGCCCATCCGCCACCGCGACGAGGAGCCGGGCTTCGTTCTGGACCTGCGCGACCTGCGGATGCCGGATGTAACGGGGTTCAGCCTTGCCCCGCTGGATCGTCACCTGCCGCTGGTGCGGCGCTGGCGCGGCGCCTATCTGGGCGAGATCTTCGGCGTCACCGGGGCCGAGGCCGAACAGCGCGCCGCCGATGACGTGGCCCGCTGGGTCGCCGCAGACAGCCACCGCCTGCTGATGCGGGGCGACGACCCCGTGGCGCTGTCGGGCTTCAACGCGCGCATTCCCGGCGTGGTGCAGATCGGCGGCGTCTGGACTCCGCCAGAGGCGCGGGGGCAGGGCCTTGCCCGCCGGATGGTCGCGCTGCATCTGGATCAGGCGCGCGGGCAGGGCGTGACCCGCGCGGTGCTGTTCGCCGCCAATGATGCGGCGGCGGCGGCCTATCGCGCCATCGGCTTTGTGCGCGAGGGCAGCATGGGGATCGTCGAACTGGCCCAACCCGTGACGGTGACGCCATGATCCGCCCCGAGGTGCAGCAGAAACTGAACCGCTGGCGCGAGGTTTTCTATGCCGTCGCGGTCGGGGCGGCGGGTGTGTGGCTGATCTCGCTGGGCGGGCTGATCCTGATTCCGCTGGGGCTGGCGCTGGTCGCACTTGGCCTTGGCTGGATCGTCAGCGCCCTGCGCCGCCTGCGGTTCCAGCGCGAGGTCCATGCGCCGGGCATGGTCGAGGTGGACGAAGGCCAGATCGGCTATCTTGGCCCGACCTTCGGCGGCTTCGTCGCGCTGGCCGACCTGGCGGAACTGCGCCTGCTGACAATCAACGGCCGCCGGTTGTGGCGGCTGAAGCAGGCCGACGGGCAGGCGCTGCTGGTGCCGGTGGATGCGGCGGGGGCGGAACGGCTTTACGACGCCTTTGCCAGCCTGCCGGGCATCGACATGGGCGCGGCGGCGGCGGCGCTGGATGCCGCCCCCGGTGGCGACGGCTCTGCGCTGACGCTGGCGCAGGAAAGCCGGCTGATCTGGTCGCGCGGGCTGCGGGCCATCGCGCCCGATCTGCAACCTTCGGATGACCGCCCGGCGCCCCCGCGCGGCTGGTCTTGACTCGGACGCCGCCGCCCGCCACCTGTTTGCCCCGGAAGCCTAGCGAAAGATCGGAGCGCCCCCATGTCCATTCCCCAGTCCGGCGGCGGCCCAATCGAGGATTTCTCGCAACTGGCGGCCTATATGGAATCCGGCTGCAAGCCCGCCGCCGACTGGCGCATCGGGACCGAGCATGAAAAATTCGGCTGGCTGACCGATACGCGCCTGCCGCTGCCCTATGCGGGCGACCGTTCGATCAGCGCGCTGTTCGCCGGGCTGATCGACCGCCACGGCTGGACCGCGGTGCGCGAGGGCGACAACATCATCGGCCTGACCCGCGGCATGGCCAACATCAGCCTTGAACCCGGCGGCCAGTTCGAGCTTTCGGGCGCGCCCTTCGCCAGCCTGCACGAGACCAAGGGCGAGCTGGACCAGCATTTTGCCGAGGTGGCGGGGATCGCCGATCCGCTGGGCATCCGGTTCATGAGCGTCGGCGCCGCGCCGGAGTGGCGCCACGACCAGATGCCGGTGATGCCCAAGGGGCGCTATCGGCTGATGACCGACTACATGGGCCGCGTCGGCACCCATGGCACACAGATGATGTATCGCACCTCGACCGTGCAGGTGAACCTGGACTATGGGTCCGAGGCCGACATGGTGAAAAAGCTGCGGGTCGCCTTGGCCTTGCAGCCGGTGGCGACGGCGCTTTTCGCCTCGTCCCCGTTCTTCGAGGGCAAGCCCAACGGCCACAAAAGCTGGCGCTCGCGCATCTGGCGGGGGCTGGACGACAGCCGCACCGGGATGCTGCCCTTTGCGTTCGAGCACGGCATGGGGTTCCAGCGTTATGTCGACTGGGTTCTGGATGTGCCGATGTATTTCGTCTATCGCGACGGAGTATACATCAACGCGCTTGGCCAGTCGTTCCGGGATTTCCTGAAAGGGCAACTGCCCGCGCTGCCCGGCGAAAAGCCCACGCTTTCGGACTGGGCCGACCACATGACCACGGTGTTCCCCGAGGCGCGGGTCAAGAAATACATCGAGATGCGCGGCGCCGATGCCGGGTCGCGCGCCCATCTTGTGGCGCTGCCCACCTTCTGGGTGGGGCTGATGTATGACGCATCCGCGCTGGATGCGGCCTGGGATCTGGTCAAGGGCTTCGATGCCGAAACGCGCGAGGGGCTGCGGGTCGCGGCCTCGGTTTCCGCCTTGCAGGGCGAGGCGGGCGGGGTGCTGCTGGCCGATCTGGCGCGCCGGGCGGTGGAGCTTTCCCGTGCGGGGCTGGTCGCGCGGGGCCTGGACGAGGAAAGCCTGCTGGACGTGGTGCAGGCCCATGTGGACAGCGGCCGGGTGCAGGCCGATGACCTGCTGGCCGCCTATCGCGGGGCATGGGGCGAAAGCCTGACCCCGGAATATGCGGCGACCTCGCTTTGACAGAACGCTTGCCGCAGCGGCGCGGCCACCCCACTATGGGCCGTCACAGGCCAGCATGGGGTGGAATGCAATGCGTGATTTCTTCATCGAATGGTTCGAGAAGGTCGTTTCCGTCATCGTCGTCGTTGCCGCGATCGGGGTGGTGGTTGCCGCCATAGCCGCGCTGTTCCAGCAGGGGTTCCTGGCGTTTCTGGCCGTGCTGATCTTTGGCGCGCTTTATGTCGTGCTGATGGGCGGGGCGATGTTCCTGGGGCTGGGGATCTACCAGAACACCAAGCGGTCGGCCGACCTGCTGGAACGGCTGGCGCTGAAGTAAGGCGCGGGCCGCCGCCGGCGGACGGCCTATTTCCGGCCGATCCTCGGCTCGGTCCCCGCCAGCAACCGCTCGATATTCGGCCGGTGCCGCCAGAAGATCAGCACGGCCAGCAGCAGGATCAGCAGGATCATTGCCGAATAGCCGAAGGCCCAGGCCCAGACCGCCGCAAGCGCCGCCGCCACCAGCGCCGAAAGCGACGAGATGCGGCTGGCTGCCGCCGTCACCGCCCATGTCGCACAGGCCGCCAGCCCCACGGGCCAGGCCAGCGCCAGCAGCGTGCCAAGGAAAGTCGCCACCCCCTTGCCGCCCTTGAATCCCAGCCAGACCGGGAACAGATGGCCCAGGAACGAAAACAGCCCCGCCACCTGCGCCGCATCCTCGCCCACGCTTGCGCGGGCGATCAGCACGGCAACCGCCCCTTTGGCCGCGTCGAGGATCAGCGTGGCCAGCGCCGCACCCTTGTTGCCGGTGCGCAGCACGTTCGTCGCGCCGATATTGCCGGACCCGATGCTGCGTAGGTCGCCCAGACCCATCGCCCGTGTCACGATCACGCCGAACGGAATCGATCCCAGCAGATAGGACAGCGCCGCGACAAGGATCAGCGCCAATGGCGCGCTGGTGATGACCGGCATCTTGCCCCCCCTCAGCCGAAAACCTGCCGCCCGGCGACAAAGGTTTTCAGCACCTTACCCTCCATCCGCTGGCCGTCAAAGGGCGTGTTCTTCGATTTCGACAGCAGTTTGAAACGGTCCAGGACAAACGGTGCGTCGGGGTCGAACAGCACCAGATCGGCGGGCGCGCCTTCGGCCAGACGGCCCTGCGGCAGGCCAAGGCGGCGGGCAGGGTTGAAGGCCAGCGCCCGAAAGATCTGCGGCAGATCCAGATGCCCGGCATGGTAAAGCCGCATCGCGGCCGGCAGCAGGGTTTGCAGCGCGACGGCGCCCGCTGCCGCCTCCTCGAAGGGCAGGCGTTTCGATTCCTCGTCGGCCGGCGTGTGCATCGAGGAAATCACGTCGATCAGCCCCGATCCCACCGCCTCGATCATCGCCAGCCGGTCCTCTTCGGACCGCAAGGGGGGCGTCATCTTGAAGAAGGTGCGATAGTCCCCCACGTCCAGATCGTTCAGCGTCAGGTGGTGGATCGAGGTGCCCGCCGTCACGTCCAGCCCCGCCGCCTTGGCGCGTTCCAGCGCGGGCAGGGCGCGGGCGGTGGTGATCTGGTCGGCGTGCCAGCGCACGCCGGACATTTCCACCAGCGCAATGTCACGCTCCAGCCCCATGCGCTCGGCCATGGGCGACACGGCGGGCAGGCCGTAAAGCGAGGCGAACTTGCCGCTGGTCGCCGCCGTGCCGAGGGACAGGCCCGGCTCCTGCACATGGGTGATGACCAGCGCGCCAAGGCTGCGGGCATAGGAAAAGGCACGATAAAGCGCCTTGGTCGAGGTCGAGACCGCATCGGCATCGGTGAAGGCGATGGCGCCCGCATCCAGAAGGAAGCCGATTTCCGTCATCTCGCGCCCCTCGCGGCCCTTGGTCAGGGCGGCCATGTGGCGGATGCGCACGGGGCTGGCCTCCGCCGCGCGGCGGGTGACGAATTCCAGCAGCTCGGGCGTGTCGATGGCCGGATGCGTGTCGGGGCGCGCGACGATGGTGGTCACACCCCCCGCCGCCGCCGCCAGCCCGGCCGAGCGGAAGGATTCGCGGTGCCTTTCGCCCGGCTCGCCGATCTTCACGCCGATGTCGACGATGCCGGGGGCCAGGCACTTGCCGCCGCAGTCGATGACCTGCGCATGTTTCGGGGCGGACATCTGGCCGATGGCGGCGATCAGTCCTTCGTCCATGATGACATTGCCGTGGGATTCGGTCCCAGCCTCGGGGTCGATCAGCCGGGCGTTTTCAAGGAAGGTGATCATCGGATTTCCTTATCCCAGCAGGACCATGACGACGGTGACAAGCGCCAGCACGACCAGAGCGGCCATGGCGACCATGCCGCCCGCGCGCATCTCGGCCTTTGTCGGCTTGCGGTCGGGGTCGGGCGTCATGGCCGCGCCCTTTCGATGGTGGCGATGACGGCGGAGGGATAGGCCATGTATTTCATCAGGTGCTTGTCGCCGGTGATCGTCACGATCATCGCATCGCCGAAGAACGGGCGGATCGACCGGATTGCCGTCAGTGGCACCACCCGGCCGCCTGGGCCGAGCAGCCGCTGCCGGGTCAGGATCCAGTGGCCGGCCAAGGCCTCGGATTTCAGAAAGGCCGCGCGGCCCAGAATGGCGGGCAGGGTAGCGACCGGCCCGACCCAGGGGTGGGGATTGCCGATGGCCATCAGCCCCAGTCCTGCCGCCGCTCCCCCAAGGACGGCCAGCCTCAGATGCCCGCGCCAGTAGGCCGCGGGATCGGCCGGAAATTCGGCCAGAACTTCCTCACCCGGATCGGGGTGAGGGCGGTCGGCCCAGACGGAATCGCGGGGCAGTACCGTCACGCCATCACCCCCGCCGCCGCGCGCCCGCGTTCGGCCCGCAGGTTGCGCGCCAGCAGGTCCATGCAGGCCATGCGCACCGCGACGCCCATCTCCACCTGTTCCTGAATGACGCTGCGGTTGATGTCGTCGGCGATGGTGCCGTCGATCTCGACCCCCCGGTTCATCGGGCCGGGGTGCATGACGATGGCGTCGGGCGCGGCGATGGCCAGTTTCTCGGCGTCGAGGCCATAGCGGTGGAAATATTCCCGTTCCGAGGGGATGAAGCCGCCGTCCATCCGCTCGCGCTGAAGGCGCAGCATCATCACCACATCGGCGCCCTTCAGCCCTTCGGCCATGTCGTCGAAGACCTCACAGCCGAAATCGGCCACGCCGGGCGGCATCAGCGTTGGCGGCCCGATCAGGCGGATGCGGTTTTCCATCTTGCCCAGCAGGATCAGGTTCGACCGCGCCACGCGGGAATGCGCGATGTCGCCGCAGATCGCCACCGTCAGCCGGTTGATCCGTCCCTTGGCCCGCCGGATGGTCAGCGCGTCCAGCAGCGCCTGCGTCGGATGTTCATGCCGGCCGTCGCCCGCGTTCAGCACGGCGCAATTCACCTTGGAGGCCAGCAGGTTGACCGCCCCGCTGGCATTGTGCCGCACCACCAGCAGGTCGGGGTGCATCGCGTTCAGCGTCAGCGCGGTGTCGATCAGCGTCTCGCCCTTCTTCACGCTGGAACTGGCGACGTTCATGTTCATCACATCCGCGCCCAGACGCTTGCCCGCGATCTCGAAGCTGGACTGCGTGCGGGTCGAGTTCTCGAAGAACATGTTGATCTGCGTCATCCCGGCCAGCGCGTCGGACTGTTTCACCGTGCGGCGGTTCAGCTCGACATAGCGGTCGGCAAGGTCGAGGACAGTCAGGATCTCGTCCGGGGCCAGATGGTCGATGCCAAGCAGATGGCGGGCGCGGAAGGTCATGGGCGGCTCCTTCGGGCTGGACGTTGGCGCCTTATAGGAAGCCCCCGCCCGCACGGCAAGCGGCCATCAAGCCGGATCGCGGTAGTCGTGCAGCCGCCCGGCATGGTCGCGCACCGACCAATGGCCGGGGGCGGTTTCGGTCACATAGGCCTGGGTCAGGGGCACCTTGCCAAAGCCGCCGGGCGTATCCAGCACATAGGTCGGGATGCACAGGCCCGAGATCATGCCCCGCAGCTCGGCCATGATGGCGCGACCCTGGGCGATGGTGGTGCGGAAATGCCCCGCGCCGCGGGCAAGGTCGCAATGGTGCAGGTAATAGGGTTTGACCTTCAGCCGCACCAGCGCGCGGAACAGGTCGGCCAGCGTGGCCGCGCTGTCGTTCACCCCTTTCAGCAGCACCGTCTGCGACAGCAGCGGAATCCCCGCCGCGGTCAGCCGCGCTAGAGCCGCCCGCGCCGCCTCGGTCAGTTCCTGGGCGTGGTTGGTATGCACCACCACCCAGACGACCGGATGGCGGCCAAGCGCCTGCACCATCTGCGGGTCGATCCGGTCGGGGGCCACCACCGGCACCCGGCTGTGAAAGCGGACATGCTCGATATGCGGAATGGCCGCCAGCCGGTCCAGCACGGCACCGATGCGCCGCGGCGAAAGCGTCAGCGGATCGCCCCCGGTCATCACCACCTCGCGCACCGCGGGGGTGCGGGCCAGATAGTCCAGCGCCTGGTCCAGTTCGTCCGCGGACAGCGTGCCCGAGGCGCCCACCGTCTCGCGCCGAAAGCAGAAGCGGCAATAGACGTCGCAGGTCTGGGTCAGCGCCAGGATCACCCGGTCGGGGTAGCGGTGCGTCAGGCCGGGTGCGGCCAGATGCACTCTGTCGCCGATCGGGTCGTGCAGGTCGGTGTCGTTCACCACCGCCTCGGCCCGCGTGGGCACGAACTGCCGCGCAACCGGATCGTCCGGTGTCTGGATCGCCCTCTGCATGGCCGGGGTCACGCGGATGCGAAAGGCGTCCGCCACGCTGCGCAACTCGTCCTCGGCCTCGGCAGGGATCAGTCCTTCGCGCGCAAGGTCGGAAAGCTCGGTCAGCGCCGCGCCGCTGCGACGGGCCGTGGCGGGGAACGGTGAAAGGGGGC
>JASGFG010000055.1:0-26932 GCA_047605605.1 Paracoccaceae bacterium
CGGCCCGGACCCATCTCCATATAGACGCGTGGGCCTTCGGCGGTCAGGGTTTTCATCCCCTCGGCAAACAGCACCGTATTGCGCAGATGCGCGACCCAGTAGTCGGGGCTGGTCGCCTGTTCCGTCGTCAGCGGTTGCCCCGTGCGGTTCGAGATCACCGGCAATTGCGGTGAGTTAAGGCGGATCGAGCGCAGATAGTCGCCGAACCGGCCAAGGATCGGCTCCAGCATCCGGGAATGCGCGGCGATGTCGATGGCGATGCGCTGCGTTTCGACCTCGCGCGCGGCCAGCGTTTCGGCAAGGGCCGCCAGCGCCGCATCGGGGCCGGACACGACGCAAAGCGCGGGCGCGTTGACCGAGGCCAGATCCAGATCGCCGGTGAGGAAGGGGCGCAGGTCGCCCTCGGCCATCGGGACGGACAGCATCCCCCCGGCGGGCACCGTGTCGAACAGGGTGCCGCGCAGGTGGATCAGGCCGATGCAATCGTCAAACCCGATCACGCCGGCCAGACAGGCGGCGGTATTCTCGCCCATCGAATGGCCGATCAGCGCCGAAGGCGTCACGCCCCAGGACAGGAACAGCTGCGCCAGCGCATATTCGGTGATCATGATCAGCGGCAACTGCACCGAAGGCCGCTTCAGCCTTTCGTCCGCCGCCGCCTCGGCCCCCGCCTCGGGCAGCCACAGCGCGCGGATGTCATAGTCGAGCTTCGGTTGCAGGACGGCCAGACCGCGGTCCATCCAGTCGGCAAAGACCGGCTCGGTCTCATACAGGTCGCGCGCCATGCCCGCATATTGCGCACCGCCGCCGGGGAACATGAACACCACATCGGGCGCGTCGCCCAGATGGTCGTGATCGAAGACCAGCCGGCGGTTCGACCCTTCCAGCAGGTCGGCCGCCTGGGCGTGGCTTTCGGCCACCAGCACGCGGCGCTTTTCAAAGGCGCGGCGGCCTTCCTTCAGCGTCCAGGCCACATCGGCCAGCGGCTGTTCGGGATGGGCGCGCAGGTGGGCGGCGAGGCGGGCGGCGGCCCCGTCCAGCGCGCCCTTGGATTTCGCCGACAGCACGATGGGCTGGAACGGCCAGTCGCTGTCGCCCGAGGGCGCGCGGGCGGGGGCCTGTTCGATCACCGCATGGGCATTGGTGCCGCCGACGCCCAGGCTGTTGACGCCCGCGCGCAAGGTGGGCGCCTGCCAGTCGGTCAGCCGGTCGTTGACGCGGAAGGGACTGGTCTCAAAGTCGATGGCGGGGTTCGGCGCCTCATACCCCAGCGACGGGGGCAGTTGCCGGTGGTGCAGCGACAGCGCCACCTTGATCAGCGACGCCACCCCGGCGGCGGTGTCCAGATGGCCGATGTTGGTTTTCACCGAGCCGAGGCGGCAGGTGCCGACCGCTTCGGTGGTCTGGCGGAAGGCCTCGGTCAGGGCGGCGACCTCGATCGGGTCGCCCAGATAGGTGCCGGTGCCGTGGCATTCCACATAGGTCACGTCATCGCCGGTGACGCCCGCAATCGCCTGCGCCTCGGCGATGCAGCGGGCCTGTCCGTCGACCGAGGGCGCCAGATACCCGGCCTTGGCCGCGCCATCGTTGTTGACGGCGGTGCCCTTGACGATGGCCCAGATGTGGTCGCCGTCGCGGATCGCATCGCGCGCCCGGCGCAGCACCACGCAGCCCGCGCCCGAGCCAAAGACGGTGCCCTGCGCCCGGTGGTCGAAGGCATGGCAATGGCCGTCGGGCGACAGGATCTCGCCCTCGGTATACAGGTAGCCGCGGGCATGGGGCAGCTCGATGGTCACACCCCCGCACAGCGCCATGTCGCATTCGCCGTTCAACAGTGCCTGCACCCCGAAATGCACGGCGACCAGCGATGTGGAACAGGCCGTCTGCACGTTGATCGACGGGCCTTTCAGGTCAAAGACGTGGGACACGCGGGTGGACAGGAAATCCTTGTCGTTGCCGGTGTGGCGCAGCAGGAACATGCCGGTGCCATCGACCAGATCGGGGTTCGAGCAGAGGTTGAAATAGAAATACGACCCCATGCCGCAGCCGGCATAGACGCCGATGGACCCCGGAAAGGTTTCGGGCGGGTGGCCGGCATTTTCCAGCGCCTCCCACGCGACTTCCAGAAAGTGGCGGTGCTGGGGGTCGAGAATCGCGGCCTCTTTCGGAGAAAAGCCGAAGAAATCGGCGTCAAAGCCGGTGAAGCCGTCCAGAACGGCGGCGGCGGGGACATAGTTAGGCTTCGCCATCCGCGCCGGGCTTTCGCCTGCGGCCAGCAATTCCTCGCGCGTCAGGGTGCGGATGGATTCCACACCGGCGGCCAGGTTTGCCCAATAGGCGGAAATGTCGGGCGCGCCGGGCAGATGGGCAGCCATCCCGACAATCGCGATGTCGTTTTCGCCCACGCGGGACAGTTCTTCGTCGAGACTCATACCAGCACCTTTTTCGCGACCCTTGCGGATCGGCCCGTGCAATCTAGCGTAAATGCAACCGCAGAAATACCCTGCGGCGAGGCGTCAACGGATCATGCACGGATGCGTGACAATGCCACAATTCCGCCACGTTTGACCCGCCTCTGCCCGGTGAAATGGCGCAAGGCAGCTACCAGAAACCTGCGCCGGTGCCGCGCGCCATGCGGATTTGCGCGGCTAGGTAAACAATCAGGTCGAATCCGGCACCCAGCAGCACCGTCATTGCGCGCTTTGGCCGCAGGCTTTCGCGGGGGGCTTCGGCGGCGCGGACCACGCGCTTGGTCAGAAAGTGCAGCGGAACATAGCCGAAAGGCGCGCGCGGAAGCTCGGCCCGTAGCACGCGGGACAGCCAGTCGGCATCCCGGGCCGCGCGCTCCAGCTCTGCGTGCCGCCGGTTTGCGGGCAGGCGGCGAAGGTGGGCGAAACAGGCGGCATTGACGGCAGAGCCGACGACGATCCGCGTCTGGTGGCGAATCAGCGCGCGAATGCTGCGTTCGGAGGCATAGACATGGAACAGATCGTCCAGCCCGTCGATGCGGCCAAGGGATTCCCCCTCCTCGGTCAGCGCATCGGTCAGGACCATGGCGCGCAGGAACCCATCCTCGACCGGCAGGCCGACGGGCAGGTGGAACCGGCGCGCCGCTGCGGCGGGCATGGCGTAAAGCTGCCCGCAGATCGCGGTCTTCCAGTCATCCAGCCCGCCGCCCCCGGCCGAGATCAGCCGGTCGGTGAACGACAGCCCTTCGGGGCGATAGGCGATGTCCTTGACGGGGCGGCTGTTCAGCACCTGCAATGCCGGGCGGTGCGCCAGACCCCGGACCAGTCGCGACAGCGCATCCGGTTGCGGCAGGGCGATGTCCGCATCGCAAAAGACCAGAAGATCCGCATCCTGGCGCGACAGGTCGTGCACGAACCTGTTCCATGTGCGCGACTTGCCGCCCTGTGGCAGCTCCTCGACATGCAGGGCGGGAAAGGCGGCCGCCCGAGCAAGCGTTGCAGTGTCGTCGGTGCAGCCGTTGGCCAGCAGCAGCACCCGCGCGTCGATGCCGGCATCGGTCAGGATGTCCTGTCGCGCCAGACCGGCGATCATTGCGGCGATGCCGTCCGCCTCGTCATGCGCAAAGACGCCGATATCGACCCTCAGCATTCAGATCACCGTCCGGTGGACTAGAACGGAACGCGGGGCGCGTTCCTCGTGTTTCCGCGTCGCGCGCAGACGCTCGGCCTGGCCCAGCACCGCACCCGCCATCAGCCAGGTGAAGGGAATCTCGGTCGCGTTCGGGATCAGGTCCGCAAGGTTCATCGCCAGGATCAGCGCCAGCGTTGCGGTGGCCAGCGTCACCCGTCTGGCGCCACGCCCCAGCACCTCGCGCGCCAGCAGCAGTAGCGGCAGCACCAGAAGCCCGAATTCGGCCAGATAGCCCAGCCAGCCGTAGATCCCCAGAACGATGATCCAGGCGCCATCGGCGATGGTTTCCACCTTGCCCGACACGGGATCATGCAAAAGGTTCCGCCCATAGCCGCCCCAGCCAAACAGCGGCTTTTCCGCCGCATGGGCCAGCAGCAGTTCTTCGTTGTTGATGCGGAAGGCCAGGGAATAGGCGCGATCCGCATCGAAAGATCGGGCAACCGACACCACCCAGTCGACAGGCACCAGATGCAGGCCGCGCAGCATCGGGTAAAGGATGACGATTCCCGCCAGCCCCCCCGCCACCAGAATCTGTATCCGTGCCGGCGCGAACAGGATCAGCGGGGCCGAGGCCAGCGCATAGATCGCCGCCCCCGCGCTTTTGCACACGATGATCATGGCCAGCAGATAAAGCGCGATCATCAGATGTTTCGGACGCTCGGTTCCCGGCCGCTCCCTGACGGGCAACAGCGCCGCCATCGCCGCCATGAAGGCGAAGAAGGCGACCCACAGCCCATGGGGCAGAAACACGACCGGGCGATAGCCGCCAAAGCGGATCGTCTGAAAGAAATCGTGCTGGAAAAAGCCATAGACCCAGACGTTGATCTGGGGCGACAGCCGCGCCTCGACCAGCATCGGCAGCGAATAGGCAAGCCCCGCCGCCACCAGCGCGGCAAGAGCCGCGCGCGGCGCCTCGGGTCCGGCCAGATAGCGGCGGGCCATGAAATAAGGCAGCAGCACGATTCCCTGGTTCGCGACCGAAGCGAAGGAATCGTAAAGGCTGGTGCCGGGCAGGGGGCCGCCCGCCACATGGACGGGATGGGTATTGGTCAGCACCGTGGCAAAGGGCGACAGCACGAACAGCACCATCAGCCCCTTGCCCGTGACCGAGGCGGGCAGAAAGGAAATCCGGTCCTTCAGCACGAAGACGGCAAAGGCAAAGGCCGCCAGGTTCGGGATCGTGACCTTGTTCAGGTCCGGCACCGCGGGCAGGTCCAGCGCCGCCAGCGGCGGCAGCACCAGATAGCCGCCCAGAATCGTCCAGACCAGCGCGCGGCCCGTATCCATCCGCCGCCACAATTGCCATGTGACCAGCGGCCAGACCGCCAGCATCACATAGGCAAGGATATTCGGCTGCGGCACGGGACAGGGGCTCCTTTGGTTCCGGTCTGTTCAGATCAGGCGCCGCGCCAGCGGCAGGCGCTGCATAGCGAAAACCGTCACACAGGACAGCGCAAAGGCGAAAAACCCCAGCATCAGCCTGTTTGCGGATGCACCGAACAGCTTGTAGCCGACAAACAGCATGAGAGGATGCAAAAGGTAAATCCCGAAGGCGGCATCCCCCAGCATTTTCCAGTTGCCCACCAGCGGCGTCTTCCAAAGCGCCCACAACAGCGCGGCGGCCAGCGGAATGGACAAGGGCCAGAAGGCCTGCCCCCCGGTCGCGATCACCCCGGCGGCCGTCACGCCCGCCAGGCCGAGCGCCGCCACGTTCCCCCGCCCCTGCGCGACGGCGATTCCGCACAGCAGACCCCACAGATAGGTCGGCAGGATCGCCGCCCATTGCGACAGCGGAACGGGCAGAAGGCCGCGGTGATGCGCCGTGAACGCGGGCAGGGCGAGGACCGCGATCAGGGAGAAAGCCAGCTCCAGCCCCCGTCCCGTCATTGCGAATCGTCCGACCGGCCGAACCGTCGCGGTGGCAAGGATCAGGAAGGGCAGGAACCACAGATGGTATTCCGGGCCTGCCAGCAGCGACCAGGGATCGCGGATTTCCCAAAAGCCGAGGGGAGGATCGCTGATCTTCCACTCGACCAGTCGGAACAGGGCGCAGCACGCAAGCCAGGGAAGCAGCAGCCGGACGGCGCGCGGCCACCAGTGATAGCGGCCCGGCGCCCTAACGAGGGATTGTCCCGACAGGAACGCGGTCAGAATCACGAAGAAGGACAGCGACAACTGCCCCGCCCGACCCAAGGTCAGAGGCATGGCATGGGCCATGACGATTCCAAAAGCCGCGGCGAAACGCCCCAGCTCGACAGCCTGGTGACGGAAAGCTTGGTCGGGTTTCGTCATGCAAAAGCGATAAAGGCGGATCATGCGGCGCGGCAAGCGATGTTTGGCCGCTCGATGGAAACAAAATGTTGCAATGATCGTGGCTACATTTTGTCAAATTGTCGGCGGTTCCGTGCTAAGGCTGCGCACGCCCATGTTGGATGCCGCCAGTGAAGTTCCGTATCGCCAGTTCCGTCATTACCGTAACCCATCCCAGCCGGAGAGAGCTTATCGCCGCAGTGCGGCAGCGGCTGGCCGCACGTCAGGGCTTTGCGCTGGCGACCATCAATCTGGATCATCTGGTCAAGCTGCATCTGACGCCAGCCTTTCGCATGGCCTATGCGCGGCAGGATATCGTGGTGGCCGATGGCAACCCCATCGTCTGGCTGTCGCGGCTGGCGGGCCGTCCGGTCTCGCTGGTGACGGGATCGGATCTCGTCCTGCCGCTGGCCGGTGAGGCGGCCGCCAGCGGGGCCACGGTCGCGCTGGTGGGCAGCACACCGGCCGTGCTGAGCGCCGCGGCCCAGGAGATGGCGGCGCGGACGCCGGGCCTGCGTGTGGTTCTGCAACTGTCGCCGGCCTTTGGTTTCGACCCCGAAAGCGATGCCGCGGCGGATGTGCTGGCCCAGGTGCGCGACAGCGGCGCCCAGCTTTGCTTTCTGGCCTTCGGCGCGCCCAAGCAGGAAATCCTTGCCGCGCGCGGGCGGCGGATCGCACCTGAAACCGGCTTCGTCTCGGTGGGCGCCGGGCTCGACTTTCTGGCGGGCAGCCAGGTCCGCGCCCCGTCGTGGATGCGCCGCATCGCGATGGAATGGCTGTGGCGGGCGCTGTCCAGTCCCCGGCGGCTGATCCCGCGCTATCTGGCCTGTTTCGCCATTCTGCCCTCCGAGATGTGGCGGGCAGTGAAGCTTCGTCTTGTCGAGTGAGCGCGCGCCCGCCGTGATCGGATCACTTGTATTCGATCAGGCCGCCGCGCCGCCCCCGCAGGCGGTTCGCGAAATAACCGAATGCGCCGCGCGCCTCGGCGAATTTTCCGACCATGCCGAACAGGGCCGCGCGCCAGCCGTCGCGCAGGGACAGCCGCACGAACTGGGCCGGATAGACCAGCAGCACCAGCCATCCGGCCGGATGGACCAGCCCCGCCACGACGGTCAGGGCCGGGAGGCCCGCACCCCAGACCAGGGCGCGCCGCGTTTCGGCGACCCAGTGCCGTTCGGGCGGGGCACCGTGCAGCGCCGCGCCCTCGGCAAAGGCATGGCCGGCGCGGACCGACCGGCGCCACCACTGGCCAAAGCGTTTCATCGCCGCATCGTGATGCGTCATCCCGGCGTCGATGCGCCATATCTGCCCGCCCGCGCGCGCCAGCCGCAGGCAAAGCTCCGGCTCCTCCCCGGCGATCAGGCTGTCGCGATAGCCGCCGGCGGCGTGCAGCGCCTCATACCGCATCAGCGCATCGCCCCCGCAGGCGCGGGCAAGGCCGACCGGCGTATCCCATTCCCGGTCGATCAGCGCATTCCAGACCGAGGCATCGGGAAACATCTCGCGCCGGCGCCCACAGACGACCACTGCGCCGGGGTGGGCCGAAAAGGCATCCATCGCGGCGGCAAGCCAGCCGGGATCGACCGTGCAATCGCCGTCGACCATCTGCACGAGATCCGGCGGGTCCGCGGCCAGTCGCGCAAGGCCCGCATTCCGGGCGCGTGCGGCGGTGAAGGGCAGCGCCATGTCCAGCGAGACCACCTCGGCCCCCGCGGCCTGTGCCGCCTGGACCGAGCCGTCGGTGGACCCGCTGTCGACATAGACCAGCCGCCGCACCCTGCCCGTCAGCGAGGCCAGGCAGGCGATCAGGCGGGCGCCTTCGTTGCGGCCGATCACCACGGCATCAACCTTGGGATGTGGAGCGGTCGGCATCGGGCAAGTGTCCGGCAAAGCATTGACTTCCACGGCACTTTAGGCGGCCTTGGGGGGACATGCCAAGGGGCGCGCGGCTTTCTTTCCTGGGGCTGTCCTGCTATTGCTCGGGGGACTGGGCGGGGGCCCGGACGATTCCCTGGCGCGGTGCATCGGTGCGGTGCCGCGGCGCAGCGGGAAGAGAACCGGGCAGGCCCGCCGCAAGTCGGGTTCATGATGTCAACAGGTCGTGCCACCATCGGAGCGCGGCTGTGCAGGAGCCTGATCATCGGATGCCCGTATCCCGATTGCCGATGCCGAACCCGCATTCCGGGGCCTGAATGGAGCTTGTGCAAATGAACGATGCCCGCTCGGACCGTGATGACACCAGACATGGCGGCCATGTCTCGCTGTTCCGGCGCAACCGTGTGGCAACCCTGCCTTCGGTGGCGCTGGACCTGCAAAAGGGGCGCGAGATCTTCGGCGGGCCGATGGATCTGCGCCGCACCAGCCCGGCGCGGGTGTGGGAATCGCTGACGGCGGTGTCGCTGGATGCCGACCACCTTGCCGGAAACGGTCTGTTTCCCGCCGGGGCGACGGACCCGGCCGCAGCCGCTTTCGACATGTTGCGCACACGGCTTTTGCAGGGGCTGGCCGAGCGGGGATGGTCGCGCATCGCGGTGACCTCTCCAACCCACGGTTGTGGCAAATCCTTTGTCGCGGCGAACCTCGCGCTCAGCCTGGGGCGGCATCGGCAGGGGCGGGCGGTGCTGGTCGACATGGACCTGCGGCGCCCCGCGCTGGCCGATCTTCTGGGGCTGGCGGACATTCCGCCGCTGAAGGAATTCCTGACCGGAGAGCAGCCGCTGGAATCGCATTTCCGTCGTTTTGGCCGCACCCTGGCCCTGGGTCTGAATGGCCAGCCGGTGCCCGCGGCGGCCGAACTGCTGCATGATGCGGAAACGGTGGATGCGCTGCAGGCGATGCAGGAACAGCTGGACCCGCAGGTGGTGATCTACGACACGCCGCCCGCGCTGGTCTGCGACGACCTGATCGCGATGGCGGGACAGATCGACGCGGTTCTGCTGGTGACGGACGGCACCCGCACCAGCCCCGAGGACATAAGGGCCTGCGAGCGCCTGTTCGAGGGGCGCCTGCCGCTGATGGGCGTGGTGCTGAACCGCGCGCAGGATCGCAAGCTGGGCCGCTATCGCTATGGCCGAAACTAGGGGCGGAAGATGGGCCACATCCAGACCTTTGACGAACTGATCGCCTTTTTCCTGCGCCGCAAGTGGCTGATTCTGGCCATTGCGCTGATCGGCGCGGCGCTGTCGGTCGCCGTGGCGAAGATGCGTCCCGACAGCTATGAGGCGGCGGCCGTTATCCAGATCGAGGCACCCGCCGTCGGTCAGGTTGCCGATCCGGGCGCACCCACGGGGCGATCGACGGCGGATCTGCTGCAAGCGGTCGAACAGCGCCTGACCTCGCGCGAGAACATGATGGCGGTGATCGAACGCCACAGGCTGTTCGCCGATCTGCCGGGGCTGACGGCGGATCAGAAGATCGCGCTTCTGCGCCAGTCGGTCACGTTCCAGAGCGTGGCGAGCGCCGGTGCCGCCGCCTTTGGCGCCCCGGCGCAGGTTTCGGCCATGATCATCTCTGCCCGCTCGGGCGATGCGGAACAGGCCGCGCGGGTGGCGAACGATTTCGCGCAGAGCCTGCTGGATGAGGGCACCGCCAGCCAAACGGCGCGGGCGCGCGAAACGCTGGCCTTCTATCAGGAGGATGCGCGGCGGATCGAGGCCGATATGGCCGCCCTTGATAGCGAGGTTGCGGCCTATCGCGCCGCCCATGCCGACAGCCTGCCTGCCGTCCGCGATGCCCGCCAAGAGGAATTGACCGGAATTGATACGGACCTGCGCGCGGTCGAGCGTGATCTGGCAGGGCTGAATGGCGAAAAGGCTGTGGCGGAACGGCAGGGCACGACCCGATTTACCGATCAGCGCCGGCTGGACGAGCTGAACGCCCAGATCTCGGTGGCAGAGGCGCAGCGCGATGCGCTCGCCTCGCGCCGGGAGGCGATCCAGCAATCGCTTTCCAGCGTCGCCGAGGTCGACCGCGTGCTGAGCGGCTATGACCGGCGCGCGCAGCAGTTGCAGGCGCAATACGAGGTGGCAAGCCGCCGTCTGGCCGAGGCCGATGCCTCCAGCCGGCTGACCGACCGGCGGCAGGCCGAACGCATCACCCTGCTGGAACGTGCTGTGACCCCCGATGTGGCGTCCAGCAGCGGCGGCAAGAAGATCGTGATGGCCGGGGTTCTTGGCAGCCTGATCGCGGGGGCGGTTCTTGCCTTTCTGATCGAATGGCTGCACCCGGTCGTCCGCACCGCCGACCAGATGGAGCGCGAGCTTGGCCTGCGGCCGGTCGTCAGCATCCCCGAGATCGCCGTGGCAAGGCCAAGGCGCCGGGGCGGCAAGGTGCGGCTGCTGGATGATCCGCAGAAATCGCCGCCGGGTCTGCCGGGCTTTGCCATGATGGCCGCAGGGGCCACGCTGTTCCTCGTGGCCGCCGCCGCCGTGATCGGCTGACGCCACCGACCCGACAGGGGGAACAGGCGACCGATCAGCCCGGAAGGCGGATGTCGTATGTGACCCACCGCGTCCGGTCGGCCAGCCGGTCATAGACGGCGCGGGCGCGATAATTGTCCTCGGCCGTGATCCAGCGGATGACCGACCAGCCGCGGCGGCTGCCTTCCTGCTTTATCGCGGTCAGAAGCGCATCGGCCGCCCCCGCCCCGCGCGCCTGCGGATCGACGAACAGATCGTCGAGAAAGCCGCCCGTCGTCGCCGAAAGCGGACGGGCAAAGGGGCGGAAATGCGCCAGGCCGATCAGCCGCCCGTCCTGTTCGGCCACCAGCCCCGTCACCTCATGCGCGGGGTCTTGCAGCCAGCCCCAGACCCGCGCCCGCATCTCGTGCGTCTGGGCAACCTTGTAGAAGTTGGCATAGCCTTCATACAGCCGCTCCCATTCGGGGCGGTCGGCTGTCTGGGGCGGGCGGATCAGGGGCATGATATTCTCCGGCATTTGCCCGCGACACTAAGGGTGCGCCGGGCAAATGTCCCGCCTGTTCAGTGATCAGCGGTCTTGGCGGCGGCGCGCAGATCCTCTTCGGTGCCTTTCGCGCCGTTGAAGAAGGCGTTCAACGCCACCGCAGACAGCGTGGCCAGCAGGATGCCCGATTCGATCAGCGGGTGAATCCCATGCGGCATCCACTGCTTGAAGTTCGGCGCGACCAGCGGGATCATTCCGAAGCCAAGGCTGACGGCTACGACGAACAGGTTGTTGCGGCTGGTGGTGAAATCGACCGCCGAGAGGATGCGGATGCCGGTGGCCGCGACCATGCCGAACATCACCATCCCCGCCCCGCCCAGAACCGAGGTCGGCAGGCTTTCGACCAGCGCCGCCATCTTGGGCAAAAGGCCAAGGACGATCAGGATCACGCCCCCCGCCACACAGACATAGCGCGACCGCACGCCGGTGACGCCGACCAGCCCCACGTTTTGCGAGAACGAGGTATAGGGAAAGGTGTTGAAGATCCCGCCGATCAGCGTGCCCAGACCATCGGTCCGCAGACCGGCCGACATCATCTGCGGCGTGACGCGGCGGTTCGTCATCTCTCCCAAGGCAAGGAACATGCCCATGGATTCGATCATGACCACGATCATCACCAGCGTCATGGTGACGATCGGCACCAACTGGAACACCGGCATTCCGAAGTGAAAGGGCGTGACCAGATCGAACCAGGCGGCCTGGCCGACCTTTTCAAAACTCATCTTGCCGACCAGTGCGGCGAGCACGCCCCCCGCGACAATGCCCAGCAGGACCGAGATATTCGCGACGAACCCCTTGCCGAAGCGGGCGATCAGCAGGACCGCGACCAGAACCACCACCGAAATGGCGATATTGCCGGGGGTCGCATAGGCGGGGTTCGGCACGCTGGCCGCCGCCGCCAGGCCCACGGGCATCGGCGGCAGGACAGAACCTGTGGCGGAGGCGGCCTCGGCCACGGTTTTCAGCCAGGCCGCGTGGTCGGGGTTGACGATCATCGGCGCGGTGGGGCCGACGGGGTTGCCGAAGATCCAGTTGATGCCGATCCGCATCAGGCTGACCCCGATCACAAGGATGATCGTCCCCGTCACCACCGGCGGAAAGAACCGCAGGAGCCGCCCCATCAGCGGCGCGATCAGGATCGAGAGGATGCCCGCCGCGATGATCGAGCCGAAGATCAGCCGCGCGCCCTCCGACCCCGGCGTCGCGCTGCCCAGGGCCACCATCGGCCCGACGGCGGCAAAGGTGACGCCCATCATCACCGGCAGCCTGATCCCGAACCATTGCGTCGCGCCAAGCGACTGGATCAGCGTGACGATCCCGCAGGCAAAGAGGTCGGCCGAGATCAGGAAGGCCACATCCTCGGGGGCGAGCTTCAGCGCGCGGCCGATGATCAGCGGAACCGCGACGGCACCGGCATACATCACCAGCACATGTTGCAGGCCGAGGGTGAACAGCTTTGGAACAGGCAGCCGTTCGTCTACCGGATGGATTGTCATCTTGTTTTCCCTGTTTGCGGGGCGTGTGTCTGGCACCGGACCGCCGCCCCGCAGGTGGCCCGGCTGGCAAGGTTACGGGCCCAGAACCCGCCATGGGGCAGCGTAATGATGTTCCTGAAGGTTCGCCGTGGGGCCGATCCGGTCGACCACGGCGAAAAGGCCGGGGGCATGAAGCGGCGTCAGCACCCCGTGCCAGGTGCCGCGGTGCAGGTTGATCGCCTGACCCGGCGCGGTCATAAAGGCGCGCGGCGGAACCTCGGGCGACAGGGCGACGATGACGAGGAAGGGGTTCTGCGTCATCGGGATGAAGGCCTGGCTTCCGTCGGGATGACGCTCGATCAGGTCGAGGTCATAGGGCAGGGCGCGCGGCACGGCGTCGAAGATCGAGATGCCGGCGCGGCCCTCGGGGCCGAAGTCCAGAGTCGCGCGGTCGTGGTGGCGGCCGCAGAGACCGGCGTTGATCATCCGGTCGGGGCCGCGGCCGGTATCCAGCACATCGCCAAAGGGGGCAAAGGCGGCGGCGGTCAGCGGTTCGGTATGGATCGTGCGGGTCATGCGGCGGCGGGTCCGATTGCGGCCGGGGCGGGGGGCTGTCTGCCCCCCATCGCCTGCGGCGATTCCCTCCGAGGATATTTTCGCAGAGAGGATGGGGGGATCGGGGGGTAAGTCATCCGCGCGGCCCGAAGCTGCCGCCCAGGCGGGCGTGGCGGTTCACGTCCTTGTAGAGCAGGTAGCGGAACGGGCCGGGGCCGCCGGCATAGCAGGCCTGCGGGCAATAGGCGCGCAGCCACATGAAATCGCCGGCCTCGACCTCGACCCAGTCCTGGTTCAGCTTGTAGACGGCCTTGCCTTCGAGGACGTAGAGGCCGTGTTCCATCACATGGGTTTCCTCGAACGGGATCACGCCGCCGGGCTGGAAGGTCACGATGGTGACGTGCATGTCGTGGCGCAGGTCAGCCGGGTCAACGAAGCGGGTGGTGGCCCAGCGACCTTCGGTATCGGGCATCGCGGTCGGGGCGATCTCGCGTTCGTTGGTGATGAAGGCGGGGGCGGGGTCGATGCCGGGGGCCGGTTGCCAGCGTTTGCGGATCCAGTGGAAGCGGGCGGGGGTGTGGCCTTCGGCGCGGAGCGCCCAGTGGGTGCCGGGGGGGATCCAGGCGAAGCTGCCCGGTTCGAGGTCGTGGTTCCGTTCGCCGATGGTCAGCGAGATCGCGCCTTCGGTGACGAAAAGCGCGTGTTGCGCCGCCGGGTCGTCATCGGGGGCGTCCGAGCCGCCGCCGGGCTGCACCTCCATCACATATTGGCTGAAGGTTTCGGAGAATCCGGTCATCGGGCGGGCGATCATCCAGAGGCGGGTTTTTTCCCACCCTGGCAGGAAGCTGGTCACGATGTCGGAAAAGACGCCTTTGGGAATGAAGGCATAGGCGTCGGTGAACACCGCGCGGCCGGTCATCAGGCTGGTTTGCGGGGCGAGGCCGCCCTTGGGGGCGTAATAATTGGTCATGGCAACATATCCTTCAGGCGCAGTTCCGCGATCCGTTCCACCTGTGCGCAGGCGGTGGTGAATTCGGTGGCGCTGTCATTGGCGATGCGGGTGTGGAACGCCTTCAGGATCGAGTCTTTCGTGTTGTCACGAACCGCGATGATGAAGGGGAAACCGTGGCGGGCAACGTATTCGGCGTTCAGCCGGGTAAAGGTCTCGCGTTCTGCATCGGTCAGGGCGTCAAGGCCGACGGATGCCTGTTCGCTGGTCGATTCCGCGGTCAGCCGTTTGGCCTGCGCCAGCTTTCCGGCAAGGTCGGGGTGGGCCTTCAGCACGGCCAGCCGTTCGTCAGGGATGGCCGAGCGGAACATGCGGGCCAAGGCGTTGTGCAGGCCCGCCGCCGAGTCATGCGCGGGGCCGAGTTCCAGCGCCCAGGCCCGGTCGGCGATCCAGGGCGAATGTTCAAAGATGCCGCCGAAGCGGGCGATGAAGGTGTCGCGATCCATCCGCGACGGGCGGTCGCGGTGGACGGGCGGGTGTTCGTGCGCCCAATGCGCCGCGATTTCGCCGCGGGTGGCGAACCAGACGCCGGGGATCGAGCGGGCGTAGTCGAGGAAGCGTTTCAACCCGGCGATCTTGCCCGGCCGGCCGATCAGGCGGCAGTGCAGGCCGATCGAGAACATCTTGGGCGATCCGGCCTCGCCTTCCGCGACCAGCGTATCCAGCGTGTCGCGCAGGTAATCCTCGAACTGCCCGCCGGTGATGTAACCGGGCGCGGTGGCGAAGCGCATATCGTTCGCCTCCAGCGTATAGGGGATGACCAACTGGTCGCGGCCGCCGCCCGTCTTGTCCTTGGCACGCAGCCAATAGGGCAGGTCGTCGTCATAAGTGTCGGAGATCCAGTCGAACCCCTGTTCCGCGGTCAGCCGCACGGTGTTGACCGAACAGCGCCCGGTATACCAGCCGCGCGGGGGGGTGCCGACAACCTCGGTATGCAGGCGGATCGCCTCGGCGATCTGGCGGCGTTCCTCGTCCTCGGGCATGTCGCGGTGGTCGACCCATTTCAACCCGTGGCTGGCGATTTCCCAGCCTGCCGCCTTCATCGCCGCAACCTGTTCAGGCGCGCGGGCGAGGGCGGTGGCGACCCCATAGATCGTGATGGGCAGACCCATGCCGGTGAACAGGCGATGCAGCCGCCAGAACCCGGCGCGGGCGCCGTAGTCGTAGATCGATTCCATGTTCCAGTGCCGCATCCCCGGCCAGGGCGCGGCCCCGGCGATGTCGGACAGGAAGGCCTCGGATTGGGCATCGCCGTGCAGGATGTTGTTCTCGCCGCCTTCCTCATAGTTCAGCACCAGGCTGACCGCGACCTTGGCCCCGCCGGGCCAGCGGGCATCGGGCGGGGTCGGGCCGTGGCCACGGAAATCGCGGGGGTAACGGTTCATCTTTGCCTTCGCTTTCATCCTGCGGGTGAAGAATAGGCAGCTTTTCGCGGGAAGTTTTTCAAAAAATCCGCGAAAGAGCTTTCAAGCAGCCGCCCGGTCGTCCTTTGCCTGGTTTTGCGGCTATGGTGGCGGCAAGACCGTGCAGGAGGGGAACCATGGCTGGCAGGCTGACGACGCATGTTCTGGACACCGCGCGGGGGAAACCCGCCGCGGGCGTCAGGATCGCCCTTTACCGGATCAGCGGGCAAAGCCACCGCAAGATCGCCGAGACGGTGACGAATGCAGACGGGCGCACCGATGCGCCGATGCTGGCGGGCGAGGCGCTGCGGCCCGGCAGCTATGAACTGGTGTTCTTCGCGGGCGACTATCTGCGCGAGACCGGGCAGGCGGCGGGCGAGGTGCTGTTTCTGGACCAGATTCCCATCCGCTTTGGCGTGCCGGATGCGGAGGCGCATTACCATGTGCCGCTGCTGATCTCTCCCTTCGCCTATTCGACCTATCGGGGCAGCTGATCCAGGTTCAGGCCCTCAACCTGACGCGCCATGTCGGCCCGGCAGCGAGCGATGACGAAATCGGTGAACAGCCGGATCTTCGGGTCGCGCAGGCGGCGGTGCGGGGTCAGGCAGGCCAGTTGTGTGGCGGTCGGCGGCGTGGCGCGGGCGACGGGAATCAACCGGCCGTCGCGCAGATGGTCAGCCACCTCGAAGATCGGCTTCATCACGATGCCGCGCCCGTCCAGCGCCCAGCCGGTCAGCACATCGCCATCGTCGCTCTCGAACGGGCCCGAGATGTCATAGCGCCGCGTGCCCTCGGGGGTCTGCAAGGCCCACTGGAATTCCCGCGCGCCGGGAAAGCGCAGGTTCAGACAGTCGTGCCGGTCGGCCACCAGTCCCGCGCCATCCACCGGCATCCCCCGGCGCGCCACATAGGCGGGCGAGGCGCAGAGCACCCGCGGGCAATCGGCCACCAGACGGACCTTGAGTGCGGAATCTTCAAGCACGCCCAGATGAAAGGCCACATCCAGCCCTTCGGCCGTCATGTCGATGTTGCGATCGGACAAGCGCAGGCGCACGTCGATCTGCGGCCATTCGTCCTTGAACGCCGGCACATGGGGGGCGATGAAGCGCCGCCCGACGCCCAGAGGGGCGGCGACAAAGACGGTGCCGCGCGGGTTCTGCGCCACATCCATCACCGCGGCCTCGGCCTCGTCTATCGCCTCCAGCACCTTGCGGGCACCGTCATAGAAGAGGCGGCCGTTCTCGGTGGGTTGCAGGCTGCGGGTGGTGCGGTTGAACAGCCGGATGCCCAGATGCTTTTCCAGTTCGGACACGCGGGCCGATGCGACGGCGGGCGAGGTGCGCTGATCCCGGGCTGCGGCGCTCATGCTGCCCAATTCATAGACACGGACGAACATGCGCAGGTTGTTGACGTATGACATTCGGGCAGCCTGCGATTTTCGTGGCACGTTTGAAAGTGCTGGGGCATTTGATGAATTAACAGAAAGGTGACGCTCGGTATAGCTTGGGTCCAAGCCAAGGGAGAGCCAGCCATGTATGATGCCGCCGTTCTGTGGGCCTGGGTCGAGATCGCCGCGCGCTGGACGCATGTGATCACCGCCATCGCCTGGATCGGATCTTCCTTTTATTTCATCGCGCTGGACCTTGGGCTGAGGAAAGCCGAGGGGATGCCGGCGCTGGCCCATGGCGAGGAATGGCAGGTCCATGGCGGCGGCTTCTACCACATCACCAAATATCTGGTCGCGCCCGAGCGGCTGCCCGAGCATCTGACCTGGTTCAAATGGGAAAGCTATGCCACCTGGCTTTCGGGTTTCGCCATGCTGGTGCTGGTCTATTATCTGGGGGCCGAGTTCTTCCTGGTCGATCCGCAGGTTCTGGACATCGCGCCCTGGCAGGCGATCCTGATCTCGCTGGCGTCCCTGGCCTTTGGCTGGCTGGCCTATGACACGATCTGCAAGGTCTTTGTCCGGTCGAACCAGACGCTGGTGATGGTGGCGCTGTTCGCCGTGCTGGTGGGGATGAGCCTGTTCTACACTCATGTCTTTTCCGGGCGGGCGGCGCTTTTGCACCTGGGCGCATTCACCGCCACGATCATGAGCGCGAATGTCTTCATGATCATCATCCCCAACCAGAAGATCGTGGTCGAGGATCTGAAGGCCGGGCGGGCGGCCGACCCCAAATATGGGAAAATCGCAAAACAGCGCAGCACACATAACAACTATCTGACGCTGCCGGTTCTATTTTTGATGTTGTCCAACCACTATCCGCTGGTGTTCGCGACGCAGTGGAACTGGCTGATCGCCAGTCTCGTCTTCCTGATGGGGGTGACGATCCGGCACTGGTTCAACACCAAACACGCGCGCAAAGGCAATCCGCATTGGACATGGGCTGTGACGGCGCTGCTGTTCCTGATCATCGCCTGGTTGTCCACTGCGCCGATGCGCCATGTCCCGCAAGAGGCGCAGTTGCAGGGCGCCGCGCTGCGCTATGCCAGCGCGCCGGGGTTCGACAAGGTGGCTGAAATCGTGCAGGGCCGTTGTTCCATGTGCCATGCGGCGGAACCGGCCTGGGACGGGCTGCACTGGCCGCCGAAGGACGTGGTGCTGGAAACCCCCGCCCAGATCGCGCACGAGGCCGGGCGGATCTACATGCAGGCCGGGATCACCCACGCCATGCCGCCCGCGAACCTGTCATACATGGAACCGGCCGAGCGCGAGGCGATCGTGCGCTGGTTCAGGGCGGCGGAGCGGGGGGACGGGGGTGTCGAGGGGTAGGACAGCTGGCTTGTGAGGGGCTGTCTGCTTTGCGGGACGAAGCGGACATTCGCCGATCAGCGGCCTTCGTAGAATTAGTCAGCAGTTTTGAGCGAACCGGATCAGATACCCGTCGGGGTCTTGGACCAGAAACTCGCGGGACATCGACAATCTACCTCCCACTTTATAGGTTTTTTCTTGCGCTGGCCGAAACAGCGGCCATGCATGCTTCTCCAACGTTGCCACCACATGGTCGATGTCGGCGACCGTCATCTGAAAATTGATACCTCGCCCGAACGGTGCTTCAAGCTGGCCCGTTACCCATTCACCGTTTATCTGACACAGCATGATTTGGATATTTTCGCGCTGAAGATACGCGAACCGCGCAGCCGGACGGGAGTAGGCGACGTTGAACCCCAGGAGCTCGCACCAGAACTGCAAACTCACATCAAGGTCGGTAACGTCCAGTTCGGGCACGAGTGCCGCAAATCCCCCAACCGGTATGTTGCCATCCGACGCCGAGCTGTTTCGTTGTGCTTGATCAATAACCTAGATCTCCGTGACGTCCTGATTGCCCGCGAGATCATTGCCGATTTATCGAAAGTCTGCAAAGGGCTCACCGGAGCCGCTCGACTGATTTCCGCTCAATACTCCCGCCCGTCCACGTCCCAGTCATCTTCCCCCATCAACCCGCCAATCGCCGTCCAATCCGCGCGGATGCGGGCGATGCGGGTGTCGCCCCAGGTGCGGAACACCAGCTGGAATCCCTTGCGCGTCACCTTTTCGGCGGAAAGATCGGCGCGCAGGTTGGATTTGCTGTCGGCATCCCACATCGAGATCGCCACCATCACCGTGGGGGCCTCGGTAAAGCGTTCGTCGAAGTCCACCGCATGACGGCTTTCGCGCGGGCCGCTGCCGGCCCACATCGGCCCGCCATCGGCGAAATCGGAAAACAGGATCTTCGATCCCTGCTGGATGCCCAGTTTCCCGGTTGAAACCCGCTTCATCGCCAGATCACCTTTTCTCTTCGCACTCGTTATGCAGCCATCACGGCAAAACTAGGGAAAATCGCGGTCGTTTCAACGCGAAAGGCCCCCGCCGCAGGGCAGGGGCCTTTTCTGTGCGGCGATCTTCGCCTTAGTGGTGCGTCAGAACCGCGTTCTTCAGCGCAAGGATGTCCTGCACCGTCTTTTCGGCACCGTCCCGATCCTCGGGCAGGGCGAGCGCGGCCAGCGAGCGGGCTTCTTCCACCATCTCGTCCAGCAGGGTGCCCGTGGCTTCCTCGACCGGGATCGCGCGTTCGGCCAGAACGGAAACGCTGGCCTGCGAAATCTCGGCAAAGCCGCCGGTGACGATGTAGGACTGCACACCCGAAGGCGTGACGGCCCGCAGCAGGCCGGGGCGCAGCGTGGTGATGGTGGGGGCGTGCCCCTCCATCGCCGTCAGGTCGCCGTCGGCCCCCGGAATCATCACCTCGGTCGCGGGAACGGAGGCGAGCCTGCGTTCGGGCGACACAAGGTCGAATTGCAGGGTGTTGGCCATCTATGCCCCCTTACGCCGCAGCCGCGGCGAGTTTCTGGGCCTTGGCTTTCACTTCCTCGATGTCGCCGACCATGTAGAAGGCCGCTTCCGGCAGGTGGTCGTATTCGCCAGCCACAACCGCCTTGAACGAGGCGATGGTTTTTTCCAGCGGAACCTGCACCCCGTCCGAGCCGGTGAAGACCTTGGCCACGTCGAAGGGCTGCGACAGGAAGCGCTGGATCTTCCGGGCGCGGGCCACGGTCAGCTTGTCCTCTTCGGACAATTCGTCCATCCCGAGGATGGCGATGATGTCTTGCAGCGACTTGTAGCGTTGCAGGATACCCTGCACCTGACGCGCGACGTTATAGTGTTCCTCGCCAATCACGGCCGGGTCCAGCAGGCGCGAGGTCGAGTCGAGCGGGTCCACCGCCGGATAGATCCCCAGCTCCGAGATGGCGCGCGACAGAACCGTCGTGGCGTCAAGGTGCGCGAACGAGGTGGCGGGCGCCGGGTCGGTCAGGTCGTCGGCCGGAACGTAGATGGCCTGAACCGAGGTGATCGAGCCGTTCTTGGTAGAGGTGATCCGCTCTTGCAGGGCGCCCATGTCGGTCGCCAGCGTCGGCTGATAGCCCACGGCCGAAGGGATACGGCCCAGCAGCGCCGACACTTCCGACCCAGCTTGGGTAAAGCGGAAGATGTTGTCGACGAAGAACAGAACGTCGGTGCCGGACTGGTCGCGGAACTGTTCGGCCAGCGTCAGGCCGGTCAGCGCCACGCGGGCACGCGCCCCCGGCGGTTCGTTCATCTGGCCATAGACCAGCGCCACTTTCGAGGCCGACAGATCGTCGATCTTGATGACGCCCGATTCGATCATTTCGTGGTAAAGGTCGTTGCCCTCACGCGTGCGCTCGCCCACGCCGGCGAAGACGGAATAGCCCGAGTGCACCTTGGCGATGTTGTTGATCAGTTCCATGATCAGAACCGTCTTGCCCACGCCGGCACCGCCGAACAGGCCGATCTTGCCGCCCTTGGCATAGGGGGCCAGCAGGTCGATCACCTTGATGCCGGTGACCAGCACCTGCGATTCCGTCGATTGCGCGGCGAAATCGGGGGCGGGCTGGTGGATCGCGCGCTTCTCGGTCGCGTTGACCGGGCCTTTTTCGTCCACCGGCTCGCCGATGACGTTCAGGATGCGGCCCAGCGTCGCGTCGCCCACCGGCACCGAGATCGGCGCACCCAGGTCCGAGACGCCCGCGCCGCGGACCAGACCTTCGGTCGCGTCCATGGCGATGGTGCGGACGGTGTTCTCGCCCAGGTGCTGCGCCACTTCCAGCACCAGTTTCTTGCCGTTGTTGGTCGTTTCGAGCGCGTTCAGGATCGCGGGAAGCGCGCCTTCGAACTGCACGTCGACGACGGCGCCGATCACCTGCGTGACTTTGCCTTGTGCCATGTGTCCTGTCTCCGGTTCCGTCAGAGCGCCTCGGCGCCCGAGATGATTTCAATAAGCTCTTTGGTGATCGCGGCCTGACGGCTCCGGTTGTACTGGATCGTCAGCTTGTTGATCATGTCGCCCGCGTTGCGCGTCGCGTTGTCCATGGCGGACATCCGCGCGCCCTGTTCCGAGGCGCCGTTTTCCAGAAGGGCGGTAAAGACCTGCGTGGCCACGCCGCGCGGCAGAAGATCGGTCAGGATCTCCTCCTCGCCCGGCTCGTAGTCATAAAGCGCCGAGGCGCTGTCGCCCGCCGCCTCGAAGGCCGCCGGGATCACCTGTTTCGCGGTCGGGATCTGGCTGATCACCGACTGGAAGCGGTTGTAGAACAGCGTCGCCACGTCGAACTCACCCGCGTCGAACCGGGTCAGGATCTCGCGCGCGATGGCCTGGGCGTTGGAATAGCCAAGCTTCTTCACCTCGCTCAGGTCCACGTGGCCGATGAAGAACTGCGCATAGTCGCGCTTCATCTGCTCGCGGCCCTTCTTGCCGACGGTCAGGATCTTGACCGTCTTGCCGGCCGCCAGCAGCTCGGCAATCCTCGCCCGGGCCAGCCGGACGATGGTGGTGTTGAAGCCGCCGCAGAGCCCGCGCTCCGAGGTCATGACGACCAGCAGATGCACATTGTCCACCCCGGTCCCGGCCAGAAGGCGCGGCGCGCCTTCCGAACCGGCCGCACCGCCCGCCAGCCCCGACATCACGGCATTCATCCGTTCGGCATAGGGGCGTGCGGCCTCGGCCGCCTCTTGCGCGCGGCGCAGTTTGGCGGCGGCGACCATCTGCATCGCCTTGGTGATCTTCCGCGTGTTCTTGACGCTTTGGATCCGGTTTTTAAGGTCCTTAAGGCTGGGCATGTCCCTGTCCTTTCAGGCCGCTCAAGCGAAGTCTTTGGCGAATTCCGCGATCGCGTCTTTCAGCTTTTGCTCGTCGGCGCCTTTGATCTTCGGGTCGGCGGTGGTGATCCAGTCCAGGATGTCCTTGCGCTTGGTGCGCAGGAACTGGACCAGCCCGGCCTCGAACCGGCCCACGTCCTTGACCGCGATCTTGTCGAGGAAGCCCGAGGTCCCCGCATAGATCACCGCCACGATTTCGGCGTTGGTCAGCGGCGAGTATTGCGGCTGTTTCATCAGCTCGGTCAGGCGCGCGCCACGGTTCAGCAGCGCCTGGGTCGAGGCGTCAAGGTCGGAACCGAACTGCGCAAAGGCCGCCATCTCGCGATACTGGGCCAGCGACAGTTTCACCGGACCGGCCACGGTCTTCATCGAGTTGGTCTGGGCCGAGGAACCGACGCGCGACACCGACAGACCCGTGTTCACGGCGGGGCGGATGCCCTGATAGAACAGCTCGGTTTCCAGGAAGATCTGGCCGTCGGTGATCGAGATCACGTTGGTCGGGATATAGGCCGACACGTCGCCCGCCTGGGTCTCGATGATCGGCAGGGCGGTCAGCGAACCGGCGCCGAAATCCTCGTTCAGCTTGGCCGAACGCTCCAGCAGGCGCGAGTGCAGGTAGAACACGTCGCCCGGATAGGCTTCACGCCCCGGCGGACGGCGCAGCAGCAGCGACATCTGGCGATAGGCGACGGCCTGTTTCGACAGGTCATCATAGATGATCAGCGCGTGGCGGCCGTTGTCGCGGAAGAATTCCGCCATCGCGGTCGCGGCATAGGGCGCCAGGAACTGCATCGGAGCGGGGTCCGAGGCGGTGGCGGCCACGACGATCGTGTAGTCGATGGCGCCGGTCTCTTCCAGTTTCTTCACCAGCTGCGCCACGGTCGAGCGCTTTTGCCCGATGGCGACATAGATGCAGTAGAGTTTCTTCGATTCATCCGAACCGGCAGCCTCGTTATAGGCCTTCTGGTTCAGGATGGTGTCCAGCGCCACGGCGGTCTTGCCGGTCTGGCGGTCGCCGATGATCAGCTCGCGCTGGCCGCGGCCGACGGGGATCATCGCGTCGATGGCCTTGAGGCCGGTCGCCATCGGTTCATGCACCGATTTGCGCGGGATGATGCCGGGGGCCTTCACGTCGGCGATGCGGCGCTCGGTGGCCGCGATCGGGCCCTTGCCGTCGATCGGGTTGCCCAGACCGTCGACCACGCGGCCCAGCAGGGCGTTGCCCGCGGGCACGTCCACGATGGACTTGGTGCGCTTGACGGTATCGCCTTCCTTGATGTCCTGGTCCGACCCGAAGATCACGATACCGACGTTATCGACCTCGAGGTTCAGCGCCATGCCACGGACACCGCCGGGGAATTCCACCATCTCGCCGGCCTGGATGTTGTCCAGCCCGTGGACGCGGGCAATCCCGTCGCCGACCGACAGCACCCGGCCGACTTCGGCGACTTCGGCATCCTGACCGAAGTTCTTGATCTGCTCCTTCAGGATCGCAGAGATCTCAGCAGCCTGGATTCCCATCACCCAACCTCTTTCATTGCATTTTGCAGGGCTGCGAGCTTTGCCTTGACCGAAGTGTCGATCATGGTCGAGCCCAGCTTGACGACGAGACCGCCGATGAGGCTTTCATCGACGGTCGTTTTCAGTTTCACATCCTTGCCGACCTGCGCCTTCAGCGCGGCCGACAGTTTCTTGGCCTGATCGGCCGAAAGCGCGGTGGCGGCGGTGACTTCGGCGGTCACTTCGCCCTTTTCCGCAGCGATGCGGTCGGCGATGTCGGCCACGAACTGCGGCAGCACGAACAGGCGCCGTTTCGACGCCATCAGCGCCAGCGTGTTCGCCAGCAGGGGCGACACTTTCAGTTTCTTGGCAATCGCCGCGATGGCATTCGCCTGATCCTCGCGTGCGACCACCGGCGAGGCGATCACCGAACGCAGCTCGGCCGAGGCGTCCAGCGCCTCGCCCAGGGCGGCCGCATCCGCTTCGAGTTTCTTCAACGCGCCTTCTTCCCGTGCCAGATCGAAAAGGGCGTGGGCGTAGCGCGCGGCGATGCCGGAGGAGATCGAAGCTGGTTCGGACACGTCAACCCTTCCGCTGTCATTGCCCCCAGGCCTGATCATTGGGTCAGGGGCATCCCGTGACGCATACCTTCGGCAGCGTCCTAAATCGCGGCGTCATTAGCAGAGCCATAATAATGCCGCAACCGTGATGACGCCCGGAAATGCGATGTCCGGCCCAAACATTTGGATGAGGCGGCAGGGCGGGATAAGACTCTGCGGCAATCCGTCGCTGCCCGGCGGGCCCGCCACATGCGCCTTTCGCAAGGCGTCCGCGATCACATCGGGAATCGTTGTGCGCCGCGCATGGCGTTTATGGCAGCGGGCGGCGCGGCGTGGGGATCGGCTGGGCCACGCCTTCCAGCACCCGCAGCGGGCGGCGCACCACGGCGCCGAGGCCGGGTTTGCGCGGGGCATAGACCTGCTTGGACGCCTCGACCATCAGCACGCCGCCGGCGAGCCAGGGCATGACCCTTTGACCCGACCTTTCCCAGAAATCCGCGGTCTTCAGCCAGAACCGCCGGTCCGAGGGGGGCGCGAACAGCGCCGCCACCGCCCGTTCGGGCGTAAAGTCGTGCCGGCGCAGCTGCGCCTCCAGCTGGGCCAGCGAATAGGGCCGGCCAAAGCCGAAGGGCGTCCCGTCCCGCCGCGACCACAGGCCCGACCGGTTCGGCACGATGAACAGCGCCCGCCCCCCCGCGCCCAGCACGCGAAAACTTTCGTCCAGCAGGGCCGACGGGTGTTCCGAGGTTTCCAGCCCGTGCATCAGCACCAGCCGGTCGACCATGCCCGTCGCCAGCGGCCATTGCGTTTCCTCGCACAGGACGCTGACGTTCTGCATCCCCGCGGGCCAGGGCATCACGCCCTGCGGCCCCGGCATCAGCCCGATCACCCGGCGCGCCTCGGCCAGATAGGGGCGCAAGAGCGGCACGGCAAAGCCGTAACCCGCGACGGTCAGCCCTGCCGCCTCGGGCCAGAAGCGTTTGACCCGGTCGCGGATCGCACGCTGCGCCACGCGGCCCAGTTGCGTCCGGTAATAGAAGTTGCGAAGGTCCAGCACATCCAGGTGCATTGCAGGTTCCGCCCCTTACCTTTTGACTTGGCGGTTCACATATCCGCCCGAAGCATACCCGAGACGAAGATAAAGACCATGGCGCTTGAACTTGTCACCGTTCCCTGTCTGCAAGACAACTATGCCTACCTGCTGCGCGACCCGTCCACCGGGGTCGTGGCGCTGGTCGATGCGCCGGAAGAGGGGCCGATCCTGGCCGAACTGGCCGTGCGCGGCTGGCGGTTGTCGAAGATCATGATCACCCATCACCATTCCGACCATGTGGCGGGGGTGACGGCGCTTGCCGCCACCTCGGGCGCCAAGGTGGTGGGCGCGGCCGCCGATGCGCATCGCCTTCCCAGCCTTGACCGCCAGCTGGTGCCGGGGGACGTGGTGCGCATCGGGTCCGAGGCCGGGGTGGTCATCGACGCGCCGGGCCATACGGTCGGCCATATCGCCTTTCACTTTCCCGACTCGGGGCTGGTCTTTACCGGCGACAGCCTCATGGCCGCGGGCTGCGGGCGGCTGTTCGAGGGCACCCCCGCGCAGATGTGGACCACGCTTTCCACCCTGTCCGCCTTGCCGCCGGGCACGCTGGTCTGTTCCGGGCACGAATATACCACCGGCAACCTTGCCTTTGCCGCAACCCTTGAACCGGGCAATCCCGCGCTTACATCGCGTATCGCAAGGGTGGCAGAGGCGCGGCAGATGGGCCGTCCCACCGTTCCCTCGCGCCTGTCGGACGAGCTGGCCACCAACCCCTTTCTGCGCGCCGGTCTGCCTGAAATGAAGGCAGCCATCGGCATGTCCGGCGCACCGGACGCAGAGGTTTTCGCCGAAATCCGGGCCCGCAAGGACAGGTTCTGAGCCGACGCTGCGGCTGCACGATCACATTTTGTGCGCTTGCGCAGCAAAACCGCAATCCTGCGGAAATATGACTTGAAGTGCGGCGGAGAAAACCGAACTTTAATCATAAGAGGCCAGGGTCGCCAAAGGGGCGAAACCCCCCTTCCGAAGACCCCCGAGGACAGGAGCCGCAAGCCGTGCCTTCGTTTTCCACCACGCTTGAACAAGCCATCCACGCCGCTCTGGCGCTTGCCAATGCGCGCCGTCACGAACTGGCCACGCTGGAACACCTGCTGCTGGCGCTGATCGACGAACCCGACGCGGCGCGGGTGATGAAAGCCTGCTCGGTCGATCTGGACGAGCTGCGCAAGACCCTGGTCGAGTTCATCGACGACGATCTTTCCACCCTCGTGACCGAGGTGGAAGGGTCCGAGGCCGTGCCGACCGCCGCCTTCCAGCGCGTGATCCAGCGCGCGGCGATTCACGTCCAGTCGTCCGGCCGGACCGAGGTGACGGGGGCAAACGTCCTTGTCGCGATCTTTGCCGAACGCGAATCGAACGCCGCCTATTTCCTGCAGGAACAGGACATGACCCGCTATGACGCGGTGAACTTCATCGCGCATGGCGTGGCGAAGGATCCTTCGTTTGGCGAACAGCGCCCGGTGACGGGGGCCGAGGAGCATCACGAAACCCCCAAGGCCGAGGCGGGCGAGGCCAAGGAATCCGCTCTGTCCAAGTTCTGCGTCGACTTGAACGTCAAGGCGAAGAAGGGCGATGTCGACCCTCTGATCGGCCGCGAGGCCGAGGTCGAACGCGCGATTCAGGTTCTGTGCCGCCGTCGCAAGAACAACCCGCTCCTGGTGGGCGACCCCGGCGTGGGCAAGACCGCCATCGCCGAGGGCCTGGCCTGGAAGATCGTGAAACACGAAGTGCCCGAGGTGCTGTCGGG
>JASGFG010000056.1:0-26587 GCA_047605605.1 Paracoccaceae bacterium
CGTCCCCGCTTCTCTCCGTCACCGTCGCCGTTCCGCTTCGGTGAGGCGGTATTTACGGATGGTCGCCGGAACCCGCAAGAGCAAAAAACGCATCCTGTCGCATTTTTTTCGTGATTGCCGATTATCCTACAAAATCTTGTGGTTATGGTGGCCGCACATACAAACTGCGCCGCAATGCAGCGGATATTTCTGCGCCTGCACGCGGAATCACCCCGCCCGCACCGCAGTCGCCACCCGCTTTTCCCGTCTTTTCCAGGCCCGATGGACCGGGCGCGCCGCCACCAGAAGGACAGCCCCCGCCGTGTAGAGGATCGGCTCGGCCGGCCAGGCCTTCACGAGGATCAGGAAATGCAGCGCGCCCAGCAGCACCGCGGCATAGGCCAGCCGGTGCAGCCGCCCCCAACCCGCCCCCATCGCGCGGATCGAGGCGCGGTTGGAGGTCACGGCCAGCGGCACCAGTGCCAGGAACCCCAGCATCCCGACGATGATATAGGGCCGCTTGACCAGATCGGCCCCCATCTCGGACCAGCGCAGGCCCATGTCCAGCACGATCCATGCCACCAGATGCAGCGCGACATATAGAAAGGTCAGCAGGCCAAGGGCGCGGCGGAACTTCAAAAGGTTCAGCCCGCCCCACCGCAGCGGCGTGACGCAAAGGCTCGCCAGCAGGAATTGCAGACCCAGAAGGCCCAGGCGATGCTCGATCTCCTTCACCGGGTCGGCACCGATGGTGCCCGCCACCGTCAGCCAGACGATCCAGACCAGGGGGATCAGCCCGCCAAAATACACAACGCCCGTCGGAACCCGCCGCGCCCAGCGGTTCAGCCGGTTCACCTCTAATAGTCCTTCGCCAGATCCTGCCCGGCATACAGGCCGGCCACCAGATCGCCATACCCGTTGAACATCAGCGTGTCCTGCCGCCCGGCGAACAGACCCGCGCCGATGCGGCGTTCGCTCGCCTGGCTCCACCTGGGATGCGAGACCTTGGGGTTCACGTTGGAGTAGAAGCCGTATTCGCGATAGTTCATCTGCTTCCAGGTCGTCTGCGGCTGGTCTGCGACAAGAGTAATCTTCACGATGCTCTTGATTGACTTGAACCCATATTTCCACGGAACGACCAGACGGATCGGCGCGCCGTTCTGTTTCGGCAGGTCCTCGCCATAAAGTCCGGTCGCCAGAATCGTCAGCGGATGCATCGCCTCGTCCAGCCGCAACCCCTCGCGATAGGGCCAGTCCAGCAGGTTGGTCTGCTGATATGGCATCTCGGCCGGTCTCAGCAGCGTCTCGAACGCCACATATTTTGCCGAAGGCTGCACGCCCACCCGGTTCAGCAGCCCGGAAAGCTGAAACCCCACCCAGGGGATCACCATCGACCAAGCCTCGACACAGCGGAACCGATAGATCCGTTCCTCCAGCGGCTGGCCCTTGGTCACATCGGCCAGGTCATAGGTGCCGGGCCTGTCCACCAGCCCGCCGATTTCCACCGACCAGGGATCGGTGGTCAGCGTATGGGCATTGGCCGCGGGATCGCCCTTGTCGGTGCCGAATTCATAAAAGTTGTTATAGGTCGAAATGTCTTTCAGCGTGTTCGGCGTTTCATCGGTGGAATATGTGCTGGGCGTCGCACCGATGCCGGCGGCGACCGGCCCGCCAAGCGCCACGGCCCCCGCGGCGGCGATGATCTGACGGCGGTTCAGCCAGTCAGGCCGGGGCGTTACGTCCGACCATTTCAGGCCGCAGTCATAGCAAGGTTTCATCTGCCGTCTCCCGCAATGGATCGAGTTTAGAGCCATACGCAGCAGCGCGGGGAAAAGTTACACGGGCTCACGCATCTGTGCGGTGACGAAAGGCAAAGGGCCGCCCGATGGGGCGGCCCTTTCCGATGTCAGTGCAGTGGCACCTGCGAAGGCCGTTCCCGGTTCGAGGTGGCGATCCGGTCGCCGACGATCAGCCCCTCGGCCCCCGCCGTCACCGTGACGGTCGAACCGTCCATGACATCGCCGGCCAGGATCATCTCGGCCAGCTTGTCCTGCAGGCTGCGCTGGATCACCCGTTTCAGCGGCCGCGCCCCGAACACCGGGTCATAGCCTTCCTCGGCCAGCCAGTCGCGGGCCGACTGGTCCAGATCCAGCGTGATCTTGCGCTGTGCCAGACGTTTCTCCAGCCGGCGCAGCTGGATCTCGACGATGCCGCCCATGTCGGCCCGGCCCAGACGGTCAAAGATGATCGTCTCGTCCAGACGGTTCAGGAACTCGGGGCGGAAGTGACCGCGCACCGCCTCCATCACCTCGCGCCTTGCATCGCTGGCGTCAGCACCATCGGGCAGTTGCGACAGCGCATAGGCCCCAAGGTTGGACGTCAGCACGATCAGCGTCTGCTTGAAGTCGACCGTGCGCCCCTGACCATCGGTCAGGATGCCGTCGTCCAGCACCTGCAACAACACGTTGAACACGTCGGGGTGGGCCTTTTCCACCTCGTCGAACAGCACCACCTGATAGGGGCGGCGGCGCACGGCCTCGGTCAGCACCCCGCCCTCGTCATAGCCGACATAGCCGGGGGGCGCGCCGATCAGGCGGGCCACGGCATGTTTCTCCATGAACTCGGACATGTCGATGCGAACCATCGCGTTTTCATCGTCGAAGAGGTATTCGGCCACGGCCTTGGTCAGTTCGGTTTTCCCCACGCCGGTCGGCCCAAGGAACAGGAACGACCCCAGCGGACGGTTTTCGTCGTTCAATCCCGCCCGCGCCCGGCGCACGGCATTGGAAACAGCGACCACCGCCTGCCGCTGGCCGATCACCCGGCGGCCCAGCTCTTCCTCCATCCGCAGCAGCTTTTCACGCTCGCCCTCCAGCATCCGGGCAACCGGAATGCCGGTCCAGCGTTCGACCACCTCGGCGATCTGCTCGGGGCGGACCGATTCCGACACCAGCTGGTCGCCACCATGGGCATCGGCTTCGGCCAGCTGTTTTTCCAGCTGCGGGATGATGCCATAGGACAGCTCGCCCGCGCGGGCCAGATTGCCCTCGCGCTTGGCCTGGTCCAGCTCGGCCCGCGAACGGTCCAGCTTTTCCTTCAACCCGCGGGTCTTCTCCAACTCGTCGCGTTCCGCCTGCCATTTGGCAGTCAGTTCGGCGGCCTTGTCGCCCAGATCGGCCAGTTCCTTTTCCAGCTTTTCCAGACGGTCTTTGCTGGCGGCGTCATCCTCTTTCTTCAACGCCTCGGATTCGATCTGCATCTGCAGGATCTGCCGGTCCAGCGCGTCCAGTTCCTCGGGTTTGGAATCCACCTCCATCCGCAGGCGGCTGGCGGCTTCGTCCACAAGGTCGATCGCCTTGTCGGGCAGGAAACGGTCGGTGATATAGCGGTGCGACAGCGTTGCCGCCGCGACCAGCGCCGAGTCGGAAATCTTCACCCCGTGGTGAAGCTCGTATTTCTCCTTGATGCCGCGCAGGATGGAAATCGTGTCCTCGACGGTGGGCTCGTCCACCATCACCGGCTGGAACCGGCGGGCAAGGGCCGCGTCCTTTTCCACATACTTGCGATATTCATCCAGCGTGGTCGCGCCGACGCAATGCAACTCGCCCCGGGCAAGCGCGGGCTTGATCAGGTTGGCCGCATCCATCGCGCCATCGGTTTTCCCGGCGCCGACCAGCGTGTGCATCTCGTCGATGAACAGAATGATCTCGCCGCTGGCGCCCGTCACCTCGTTCAGCACGGCTTTCAGCCGCTCCTCGAACTCGCCGCGGTATTTCGCGCCTGCGATCAGCGCACCCATATCCAAAGCCATCAGCTTCTTGTTGCGCAGAGATTCGGGCACGTCACCGTTGACGATGCGCAGCGCCAGACCTTCGGCAATCGCGGTCTTACCCACGCCCGGCTCGCCGATCAGCACAGGGTTGTTCTTGGTCCGGCGGCTCAGCACCTGCATCGCGCGGCGGATTTCCTCGTCCCGGCCGATGATCGGGTCGATCTTGCCCTGTTCGGCGGCCTCGGTCAGGTCGCGGGCATATTTCTTCAGCGCCTCATAGCTGTCTTCGGCACTGGCCGAATCCGCCGTGCGGCCCTTGCGGATCTCGTTGATGGCCGCATTCAGCGCCTGCGCATTCACCGCACCGGCCGACAGGGCATCCTTGGCCTTGGTGTTCACCATGGCCAGCGCCATCAGGATGCGTTCGACGGGAACGAAACTGTCGCCCGCCTTTTTCGCGACCTTTTCCGCCTCGTCCAGCACGCGCACCAGCGCGGGGTCGGTATAGGGCTGGGCCGAGCCCGAAACCTTCGGCTCTTTCGCCAGCGTCATCTCGATGGCTTCGGCCACGCGTAGCGGTTCGCCCCCGGACCGGCGGATCAGGTTGGCGGCCAGTCCCTGGTCGTCATCCATCAGGGCTTTCAGCAGATGTTCGGGGCCGATGCGCGGATGGCTTTCCCGCGCGGCAATCGTCTGCGCCGCCTGCAAAAAGCCGCGCGAGCGTTCCGTGAACTTCTCAAGGTTCATGGTCAATTCCTTTCCAATAGCCCCCGGCCTTGTCCCGCCCGCAATCGCGGCACAGGCCCATCCCGGGTCTCGTCAAGGGAAGTGGTTCCGGGGGGGCGGAATTTCAAGCCGCAGGGAGGATGCGGCGCCTTGAAACTTCACAAAAGCGCGAAGGCGCGACGGAATGCCGCGAAGGGCCTGTAAAACAAGGAACCTCGCGCCCAGATCCAGGTTGAGGCCATACCAAGCCGTCAGAGGGAAATGCCCATGCGCATCCTGTCCGCCCGCATCCTTCACGCCCATCTCGACCGCGATTTCGGTCAGGTCGAGGCGATGGTCGCCCTTCTGGTCAAGGCCGAGGGTCGTCCGGTTCCCTTCGAGATCACCATCCGCACCGCCGAGCCGACGGGCCGCGACCTGCGCAGGCGCTTGCTGGCCAGCGCGCGCGGCTTGCACGAGGCGCGGCTGGCACGGCACACCGAGATGCGGATGGCGGCCTAGCCCGACGTGCGGAGGGGGACCGGAACTGCTCGCCGGCGCGGGCAGCGGGCGCTTGGGTTTTTCTCTCGGGAAGGTCCGGTGAACCCTCCGCCCGCGCCGCCGGGATCAAGGGCCGGGTCGATGCGGCCGATCTGATGCCGCTACGCAAGTTCCCCATGCCGGTGGCAGGTGACAAGATGGTCGTTCACCATTCCCGTCGCCTGCATGAAGGCATAGACGATGGTGGGACCGCAGAACTTGAACCCCTCGGCCTTCAACGCCTTGGACATCGCCCGCGATTGGGCGGTTTCTGTCATCGCGTCGCCCATCCCGCGCAGATGGTTCACGATGGGCCGGTCGCCCACGAACTTCCACAGGAACGGCGAAAACCCCTCGCGCTCCTCGATCCGCAGCCAGGCGCGGGCGCCGGCGATGGCGCCCTCGATCTTGCCGCGATGGCGCACGATGCCGGGATCGGCCAGCAGGCGCTGCACATCCGCCTCGCCCCAGGTCGCAATGACCTCGGGGTGGAAACCGGCAAAGGCCGCGCGAAAGGTGTCGCGCTTGCGCAGGATGGTGATCCAGGCCAGCCCGGCCTGAAACCCGTCCAGCATCAGCTTTTCATACAACGCGCGGGAATCGCGTTCCGGCACGCCCCATTCGGTGTCGTGATAGTCGACATACAGCGGATCGGTTCCACACCAGGGGCAGCGCTCCATCGCGAACTCCGTCAAATCAGAAAAAATGCAAATCTTCATGCCCTCTTAACCCGGCTGCGTTCACTCTGTCGATGGCAAGGCGAAACGGGGCTGGCGATGACAGGCAGACGGGCGGATCCAGGGGCCGATGCAACGGGCATGGGAAGCCCGCTTGCCGTCGCCGTTTCGGCACAGGACCGCGAAACGATCCATATGGTGGGCGAGGCGATCGCCCGACACCGGGTTCTCATGGCCTGGCAACCCGTCGTCTCCTCGGCCGATCCGGCAAAGGTCGCCTTTCACGAGGGGCTGATCCGCATCATGGACCCCAAAGGCCGGGTGATCCCGGCTACCGACTTCATCGGCGCGGTCGAGAATCAGGAACTGGGTCGCGAAATCGACTGCCTGGCGCTGGAGATGGGGCTGGCGCAACTGGCACGCCACCCCGACTTGCGGCTTTCGATCAACATGTCGGCGCGGTCCATCGGTTATCCGCGCTGGATGGCGGTCCTGCACCGCGGCCTGTCGTCCAGTCCCGCCGTGGGAGAGCGGCTGATCCTGGAAATCACCGAAAGCTCGGCCATGCTGATCCCCGAACTGGTGGCCTCTTTCATGGCCGATCTGCGCGGCCGGGGCATCGCCTTCGCGCTGGACGATTTCGGCGCGGGCTATACGGCGTTCCGCTATTTCAGGGATTTTTTCTTCGATATCCTGAAGATCGACGCGCAGTTCATCAGGAACGTCCATGCCGACCCGGACAATCAGGTTCTTGTGGCGGCGCTTCTGTCGATTGCGCGCCATTTCGACATGGCCTGCGTGGCCGAGGCGGTCGAGACCCCGAACGAGGCCTTGTGGCTTGGCGCCCTGGGTGTGGACCTTCTGCAAGGCTATGCCTTCGGCGCGCCGACGACCCGGCCCGCCTGGGCCGAGGAGACGCGGCGAAGAGCATGACCCTTCCGTCCGGCCGGTCTGGACAAGGGTTTGCGCCGCGGGATCGCGCGGTCCCCCTTCCTTCTGCGGCCGCCAGCCTGCGCGCCGCCGCGCCCGGACGGTCAGTTCCCCCTCCGGGGTATGGATTTTCCCCTCTCCGGCAGTTTGTCGCGCCGCCCCAACTTGCCCTTGACCTCGCGCTGGCCTAGGCCATGCTGCGATGCGACGTGGATCCTTGGGGTTCGTCGGTTTTTTGGGGAGAGGATCGAGCCATGACCAATGTGGTAATCGTTTCGGCGGGTCGAACCGCCGTGGGCAGTTTCAACGGCTCCTTCGCGGCGACGCCCGCGCATGATCTGGGCGCCGCGGTGATCGAGGCGGTCGTGGCCCGCGCCGGGATCGACCGGGCCGAGGTCGAGGAAACCATCCTGGGCCAGGTGCTGACCGCCGGTCAGGGCCAGAACCCGGCCCGTCAGGCCGCGATCAAGGCGGGCCTGGCGAAAGAGGCCAGTGCCTGGTCGCTGAACCAGGTCTGCGGCTCGGGCCTGCGGGCCGTCGCCCTGGGCGCGCAGCATGTGCAGCTGGGCGATGCGCGGATCGTCGTCGCGGGCGGCCAGGAAAGCATGTCGCTGTCGCCGCACGTCGCGCATCTGCGCGCCGGTCACAAGATGGGCGACCTGAACTTCATCGATTCGATGATCAAGGATGGTCTGTGGGATGCCTTCAACGGCTATCACATGGGCATCACCGCCGAAAACGTCGCGAACCAGTGGCAGATCAGCCGCGAGCAGCAGGACGAATTCGCCGTCGCCAGCCAGAACAAGGCCGAGGCGGCGCAGAAGGCGGGCAAGTTCAAGGACGAGATTATCCCCTTCACCATCAAGACCCGCAAGGGTGACATCGTGGTGGATGCCGACGAATACATCCGCGCCGGCGCCACGCTGGAGGCGATGCAGAAACTGAAACCCGCCTTCACCAAGGATGGATCGGTCACGGCCGCCAACGCGTCGGGCATCAACGACGGCGCGGCGGCGGTGCTGCTGATGTCGGAGGAAGAGGCGGCAAAGCGCGGGCTGAAACCGCTGGCCCGCATCGCCTCCTACGCGACCGCCGGGCTTGACCCGTCGATCATGGGCGTCGGCCCGATCTACGCCAGCCGCAAGGCGCTGGACAAGGCGGGCTGGAAGGTCGGCGATCTGGATCTGGTCGAGGCGAACGAAGCGTTTGCCGCGCAGGCCTGCGCCGTGAACAAGGACATGGGCTGGGACCCGGCCATCGTCAACGTGAACGGCGGGGCCATCGCCATCGGCCACCCGATCGGCGCCTCGGGCGCGCGCATCCTGAACACCCTGCTGTTCGAGATGGGCCGCCGCGATGCGAAAAAGGGCCTTGCCACGCTGTGCATCGGCGGCGGCATGGGTGTTGCCATGTGTCTTGAGCGCGCCTGATCTTTCTGCACCTGCGAACGCCTGCGCAATATTGTTGCGCAGGCTTTTTCATGCGGATAACACTATTTCAAACACGCCGTTGATGGAGGAATGAATGGCAAGGGTAGCATTGGTCACGGGCGGCTCTCGCGGTATTGGCGCCGCAATCTCGGTGGCGCTGAAAGCGGCGGGTTACAAGGTCGCGGCGAACTATGCCGGCAATGACGAAGCGGCGGCGGCTTTCACCAAGGAAACCGGCATCCCGACCTACAAATGGTCGGTGGCCGACTATGACGCCTGCAAGGCCGGCATCGCCAGGGTCGAGGCCGAGCTCGGCCCGATCGACGTTCTGGTCAACAACGCCGGCATCACCCGCGATGCCATGTTCCACAAGATCACCCCGCAACAGTGGAAAGAGGTCATCGACACCAACCTGACCGGCGTGTTCAACATGACCCATCCGGTCTGGTCGGGGATGCGTGACCGCAAGTTCGGGCGCGTCATCAACATCTCGTCCATCAACGGCCAAAAGGGGCAGTCGGGCCAGGCCAACTACTCGGCGGCCAAGGCGGGCGACCTCGGGTTCACCAAGGCCCTCGCGCAGGAAGGCGCCCGCGCCGGCATCACCGTGAACGCGATCTGCCCCGGCTATATCGCGACCGAGATGGTCAAGGCCATCGACGAAAAGGTGCTGGCCGAACGCATCATCCCGCAGATCCCCGTCGGCCGTCTGGGCGAGCCGGAAGAGATCGCCCGCTGCGTGGTCTTCCTTGCCGGCGACGATGCGGGCTTCATCACCGGATCGACGCTTTCGGCCAACGGCGGGCAGTTCTTCGTCTGACCGCGCCGCATAGTCCCCCGGAAAGGTCCGCCCCGCGCGGGCCTTTTCCTTTTCCGGCGTCCCGGCTAAGGAACCGGGAAACGGCAAAGGGGGGCACCATGACGCGCAGCAAGGCCACGGCCATCGGCTTCACCGCCGTCCTGATGTGGGCGCTTCTGGCGCTGCTGACCATCGGGTCGGCCCCGGTGCCACCGTTTCTTCTGAATGCGCTCTGCTTTGGCATCGGGGGCGGGCTGGCGCTGATCTGGCTGGCCATCGGCCCCGGCCTGGGCGTGCTGCGCGGGATTTCCTGGAAAGTCTATGCCTTTGGCACAATCGGGCTTTTTGGCTATCACGCGCTTTACTTCACCGCCTTCCGCATTGCCCCCGCGGCAGAGACCGGGCTGATCGCCTATCTCTGGCCGCTGTTCATCGTGCTGCTTTCGGGCCTGTTGCCGGGGGAACGGCTGGGACCGATGCACATCCTGGGCGCGCTGCTGGCCTTTGCCGGGGCGGCGCTGATCATTGCCGGGCGCGGCACGGGGGGGGCGGTTCCCTTTGCCGGGCTGGCGCTGGCCTTTCTGTGCGCGCTGACCTGGGCCGCCTATTCGGTGCTGTCGCGCCGGCTTGGCGCGGTTCCGACCGAAAGCGTCACCGTCTACTGCCTGGCCACCGCCGCCCTGTCGCTGGTGGCGCATCTGCTGTTCGAGGAAACGCTGTGGCCGGCCGGCGCCAAGGGCTGGCTGTCGGTCGTCCTTCTGGGCCTTGGTCCGGTGGGGGCGGCCTTCTTCACCTGGGACATCGGGATGAAGAAAGGCGACATCCAGCTTCTGGGTGTCGCCTCCTATGCTGCGCCGCTTCTTTCCACGCTGGCCCTTGTCGCGGCGGGGGTTGCGGATGCGTCCTGGACACTGCTGGCGGCCGCGGTGCTGATCACCGGCGGCGCGGCGCTGGCGGCCCGTGCGGGGGCCAGCGCCAGAAAGGTCAGGCCTGCGTCAGGCGGGTGATCTCTTCCTTCAGACGGAGTTTCTGCTTTTTCATGTCGGCGATCGAGAGGTCATCGGTTGCCGGGCTGCGCTGTGCCTTTTCGACCATGTCAGAGAGGTGTTCGTGCTTGCGGCGCAGTTCCTGCAGATGCGAAGCGATCGTCATGTCCGTCCTCCTGTGGTTGTATCCCAACAGCATCAGTCCAGCACGGAAACCGAGTCGTGTCATCCCTCTGTTACGCGATGGGTCAGATGTGCTGCCCCGATTCAGCCAAACTCTGCCGGAAAGGCTTCGCCGCCGCGCAGGATGCGGCTTGCCTCCCCGGTATAGCTTTCGCGGTCGCCGTCATGTGACGCGCCGTGATGGATGACGAATGGCGCCAGCAGCCGGAACGCCGCCCGTCCGCCCTTTCTGGCCCGCAGGATGATCCGCCCCGCCGGCCGCCCCTGCCGCGCCGCGAGCGGCAGGACCGAGGCCGAACCCATCCGCGAATCGAGGCCCGCCAGCACTTCTGGCAGGCCGTCGGCGCCCAGGATCATCGTCAGCCAGCCGCCGGGGTCCAGCCGCGAGGCCGCCACCCGCACCCAGTCGGCCAGCGGGATCTCGGCCCGCATCGCCCTGTCGCGCTGCGGAACGGGCGAGGGCGTGCCCTCGCGCGGATAATAGGGCGGGTTGGCGATCACCTGGGCAAATCCGCGGCGCAGCACGCGCGGCATTTCGGCCAGATCGCCCGTCACCACCTCCATCGCGATGCCGTTCCTTTCGGCATTGCGGCGGGCAAGCTCGGCATAGGCCGGTTGCAGTTCAAGCCCCGACAGGGCGACGCCCGGCACCCGCGTGGCCAGGCACAGGCTCGCCGCACCCGCTCCGCACCCCAGATCCAGCACCGCATCGCCCGCCCGCGCCGGGCAGGCGGCGGCCAGCAGCACCGGGTCGGTCGCGGCGCGATAGCCCTTCAGCGGCTGCAACAGGCGCAAACGGCCGCACAGGAACTTGTCATCCGACAGATCCGCCTCGGCAAAGGTCACGTCCCGGCCTCGATCCCGTTGTCGGCCATGACGATCCGCGCCCGCCACAGATCGGCGTCGCGCACCAGCAGGCGCTGCGGCAGAATGCCAAGGCTGCCGTCAAGGACGCTCATGTTTACGTCCACGGCAAAGGCCGCTATACCCTCGCCGTCAAGAAGTGCCGTGGCAAAGGCGATGACCGTCGGATCGGTGGTGCGCAGAAGCTCTTGCATCCGCAAGACTTAGGCCGCGGCAGCAGGGGTGTCGAGGGGCGGGTATGGGCCTGGACGAGGTATCGCAAAAGCCGCAGGACCGGCTGAACGCCTGGCTGGCGCAGGATATGGCTGCCGTCGACGGGCTGATCCAGACCCGGATGGTCAGCGAACATGCCCCCCGCATTCCCGAGGTGACGGCCCATCTGATCAACGCCGGGGGCAAGCGGCTGCGGCCGATGCTGACGCTCGCCGCCGCGCGGATGTGCGGCTATGACGGACCATGGCACGTCCATCTGGCGGCGACGGTGGAATTCATCCACACCGCCACGCTTCTGCATGACGACGTGGTGGACGAAAGCACCCAGCGGCGCGGGCGGCCGACGGCGAACCTTCTGTGGGACAACAAATCCTCGGTCCTGGTCGGCGATTACCTTTTCGCCCGCAGCTTCCAGCTGATGACCGAGCCGGGGAACATGCGGGTTCTCGCGATCCTCGCCAATGCCTCGGCCACCATCTCCGAGGGCGAGGTGCTGCAACTGACCGCCGCGCAGGATCTGGCCACGGACGAGGCGACCTATCTGAAGGTCGTGCGCGGCAAGACGGCGGCGCTGTTTTCCGCGGCGACCGAGGTGGGCGGCGTGATCGCCGGCGCGCCCGAGGATCAGGTCCGCGCGCTTTTCGATTATGGCGACGCGCTCGGCATCGCTTTCCAGATCGCCGACGACCTGCTGGATTACGGCGGGACGGATGCCGTGATCGGCAAGAACACCGGCGACGATTTCCGGGAACGGAAGCTGACCCTTCCGGTGATCAAGGCCATCGAGGCATCGACCCCCGAGGAACGCGCCTTCTGGCAGCGCACCATCGAAAAGGGCGACCAGCGCGACGGCGATCTGGCCGAGGCCCGCGCCATCATGGCCCGCCACGGTGCCCTTGCCGCCGCCCGGGCCGATGCCCTGGACTGGGCGGCGCGTGCCAAGGCGGCGCTGACCCGGCTTCCCCCGCATGAATTGCGCCAGATCCTGACGGATCTCGCCGATTATGTGGTGGAACGGATCGCCTGACGGCCCCCCGATCCCCCTTCATCTTGGCCCAAATACCCCGGGGGTCCGGGGGCTGGCCCCCGGCCCTGCCGGATATGTCAGGCTTTCGGCTTGCGCGGCGGGACGAACCGCTTGGACGTATCGCGCGCATCGCCCTTGGGCTTCGGTGCAGGTTTCGCGGCGGGTTTGCCGAACTTGGCGGCAGGCCGCGCGCCGGCATCGCCATGCGACTTGAACCCGGTCGCGCGGGCCGGACGGGCCTCGCCCTCGCCCCTTGGGGCAAAGCTGCGCCCTTCGCCCGAATGCGACTTGTAGCCGGCCGAGCGCGCCGGTTTCCCCTCGCCGCCGCCATGCGACTTGTAGCCCGCCGATTTCGGCTTGCGGTCATCGGCCTTCCAGCGCGGCTTGCGCTCGCCCTCGGGCGCATCGTCGCGCTTGACAAAGGGCTTGCGGTCGCTCTCCTCGCGCCGGGCGTAGGGCTTGCGTTCGGCCCCCTCACGCGGGGCATAAGGCTTGCGCTCCTCGCGCGGGGCATAGGGTTTCCGGTCGCCCTCTTCCCTGCGGGCATAGGGTTTGCGGTCCCCCTCTTCGCGCGGGCGATGGGGGCGGCGCTCCTCGCCCTCGTCGCGGCGGGGCGGGCGCGGGGCCTCGTCTTCGTCGACAAAGCGCGAAGGCTTGGGCTGATAGGCCGGTTTCGGCCCGCGATCCGGGCGGTCGCCGCGCGGACGATCCTCACGCGGGGCGTCGGACCGGAATGGTTCCGACCGGGGCGCATCGAAACTGCGCCGCTCGCTCCGCTCCGGTCGCGCCGCGCCAAAGCGCGGGCGTTCGGGGCGGTCAAGGTTCGGCGCCTCGGCCAGACGGGTCATCACCAGGTCGCGGTCAATTTCCGACGATTCCGGGAACCGGCCCGCCACGCCTTCGGCGATCTGCACGAAACTGCGGTCCTGCTGCACCCGGATCGCGCCGATGGCATTGCGGTCGATGCCGCCCGCATCGCAGATCTTGGGCAACAGCCACCGCGCTTCGGCCCGGCCCGTATGGCCGACCGACAGCTCGAACCAGACCGAGGGGCCGAATTCCCCGCGTTCGCGCGGCTCGCGCGGGGCGGGGGCCGGCGACATGGCCTGATCGGACAGAACCTCGGGGGCGCTGCGCCCCTCGCGCCACAGCCGCACAAAGGCCGCGGCCAGCTGTTCCGCGCCGAATTCGTCCAGCAGGTCGCTGGCGATGGCCAGATCCTCACCCGGCGCCTCGTGCAGGGCGGGGTGTTCCTTGATCCGCTGGTCGTCGCGCGCCTGCACGTCGTCGGCCGACGGCGGCGGGCCCCATTCGGCCACCACCTTGGCCCCCGACAGCAGCCGCTGCGCCTTGCGGAACTCGGCCGGCGGCACGATCAGCGCCGAAGTGCCCTTGCGCCCGGCGCGGCCCGTCCGTCCCGACCGATGCAGCAGCGTCTCCGAGTTCGAGGGCAGGTCGGCATGAACCACCAGCTCCAGTCCCGGCAGGTCGATCCCGCGGGCGGCCACATCGGTGGCGATACACACCCGCGCGCGTCCGTCGCGCAGGGCTTGCAGGGCATGGGTGCGTTCCTGCTGGCTCAATTCGCCCGACAGCGCCACGACCTGAAAGCCGCGGTTGCCCATCCGGGCCAGCAGGTGGTTGACGTTGGCGCGGGTCTTGCAGAAGACGATGGCCGTCTTTGCCTCATAGAACCGCAGCACGTTGAAGATCGCATGTTCCTTGTCGCGCGCCGCGACCGAATAGGCGCGGTATTCGATGTCGACATGCTGTTTCGATTCGCCCTGCGCCACGATGCGCAGCGCATCGCGCTGGAAGGTTCCGGCCAGCGCCTCGATCTCCTTCGGCACGGTGGCGGAAAACATCAGCGTCCGGCGGCCTTCGGGCGCGGCGCCCAGAATGAACTCCAGATCCTCGGCAAAGCCCAGATCCAGCATCTCGTCCGCCTCGTCCAGCACCACGGCCTTCAGGCCCGACAGATCGAGGCTGCCGCGTTCGATATGGTCGCGCAGGCGCCCCGGCGTGCCGACGACGACATGCGCGCCCCGGTCCAGCGCGCGCCGTTCGGTGCGATAGTCCATGCCGCCCACGCAAGAGGCCAGCTGCGCCCCCGCTTCGCCATAAAGCCATTCGAACTCGCGCCGCACCTGCAGCGCCAGTTCGCGCGTCGGCGCCACGATCAGCGCCAGCGGCTTTTCGGCGGGAAGAAGCGAGTCGATGCCGCCCAGCACCTCGGGTGCGATGGCCAGGCCAAAGGCCACGGTCTTGCCGGACCCGGTCTGCGCCGAAACCAGCGCGTCGCGTCCCGCGACGCCTTCGGCCAGAACCGCCTTTTGCACGGGGGTCAGGCTGTCATAGCCCTTGGCTGCCAATGCCGCGGCCAGCGGCGCGGCGATCTGAAGATCGGTCATGTCTTGTCCTGAAAGGGGGGCGCTTTCGCCCGTATGCCAGATTGCGGCGCCACTCACCCCTTCGCGACGGTCCCTCCCAAGGTCCGTCACCCCCGGAATCCTCGGGCCGACCGGCGGGGCATACACGGGTTTCGCGCCGCTGTATAGCCCGCGCCTCCGCAGCGCCTTTCACGGCCTCCGCGCCGCCTTGACCACGGGGCGGAAGCCGCTAGTCTCCGCCCGCACTTCCCCTCCCCCCGTGCCAGGAGTCTTGTCATGGCCCAGCGACTGCACCTCGTCTTTGGCGGCGAACTGGTTTCGCCCGAAAAGAACGTGTTCAAGGATGTCTCGCAGATCCATATCGTCGGCATGTTCCCCGACTATGCCAGCGCCTTCAACGCCTGGAAGGCCGAGGCGCAGCGCACCGTCGACAATGCCCACATGCGCTATTTCATCGCCCATATCCACCGCTTGCGGGATGAAGAGACGCCGGCCTCCGGCACTGAGGAACTGGGGGCATGAACTGACCCGACCCTTCGGCCTTGCGCTTTACGGGCTGGCCCGGCGGGCCGAGGCGGGGGCGGTCGACTGGCCCGCCCGGCCGGCGGGTCCGCTTGTCTGGCTGAACGCGCCTGCGGGCGATGCGGCGGGCTCGATGGCCGAGCTTGCGCGCCGCCTGGTCGAGGAGGATGGGGTTTGCGTCCTTGTGACCTGCCCCGATCCGCTGCCCGCGCGGCGCGGGGTGATCGCGATTGCGCCGCCCGTTGACACGCCCGCAGGCGCGCAGGCCTTCCTGTCCCATTGGCACCCCGAGGCGGGCGTCTTTGCCGAAGGGCTGCTGCGTCCCGCGCTGCTTCACGCCGCGCAGGTTGCGAAACTGCCGCTGATCCTGGCCGATGCGCGCGCGCCGCAGCTTCTGCACGGCGGCGATACCTGGTTCCCGGGCCTGATGCGTGGCGCGCTGTCCGCCTTTCGCCAGATCCTTGCGGTGGATGACCGGGCCGCCCATGCCCTGCGCAAGGCCGGTGCGCCGGCCGATCTGGTCTTCGTCACCGGCCGGATGGAGGAGGAAAGCGCCGTCCTGCCGTGCCTGGAGGCCGAACGCGCCGCCCTTGCGCGTCAGATCGCCGCCCGCCCCGTCTGGCTGGCCGCCGCCGTGCCCGAGGCCGAGGAGGATGCCGTCATCGCCGCGCACCGCGAGGCGCTGCGGCTGGCGCACCGGCTGTTGCTGATCCTTGTGCCGCAGACTGCCGACCGCGCCACGCCCCTGTCCCGCCGGATGGAAGAGGCCGAGGGCTGGATCGTCGCCCAGCGTGCGGCCGAGGAAGAGCCGACCCCCGAAACCGAGGTCTATATTCCCGACGGCCAGTCCGAGATGGGGCTGTGGTATCGGCTGGCGCCCATCACCTTCATGGGCGGCAGCCTGTCGGGCGAGGGCTGCCTGCGCAACCCGCTGGAGCCGGCGGCGCTCGGCTCGGCCATCACCTACGGGCCGCGGCCCGGCCCATGGCGCGCGGCCTTTGGCCGGCTGGGCGCGGCGCGGGCGGCACGCGCGGTCGGCAGTCCGCGCGACCTGTCGGATTCGCTGGGCGACCTGATGGCCCCGGATGTGGCCGCGCGGCTGGCGCAGGCCGCCTGGGCCGTGGCCTCCGAAGGGGCCGAGGTGACGGATCGCGTGCTGTCGATCCTGCGACGCACCCTGGAGGGTGATTGGTGATGCGTCCCCCCCGGTTCTGGTTCACCTCCCCCGAACGCCCCGCAGCCGCCGCCCGGCTGCTGGCGCCCCTGGGCTGGCTTTATGCCGCCGCAACCGCGCGCCGGCTGCGCGCGCCGGGGTGGAAGGCCCCGCTGCCGGTGATCTGCGTCGGCAACCTGAACGCCGGGGGCACCGGCAAGACCCCGACCGTCATCGCCCTGGTCCAACGGCTGTCGGCGCGCGGTCTGGCGGTGCATGTGGTGACGCGCGGCCATGGCGGGCGGCTGGACGGCCCCGTCCGGGTCGATCCCGCGCGCCATGTCGCCGCCGATACCGGGGACGAGCCGCTGCTGCTGGCGGCCTTTGCCCCGGTCTGGGTGGCCAGGGATCGCGCGGCCGGTGTCGGCGCGGCGGCAGAGGCCGGCGCAGGAATCGTCGTTCTGGACGACGGGTTCCAGAATCCTGCGGTGGCAAAGGACATCTCGCTGATCGTCGTCGATGCGGGCGTGGGCTTTGGCAACGGGCGATGCCTGCCCGCAGGGCCGTTGCGCGAACCCGTCTCCGCCGGCCTTGCGCGCGCCGACCTGGTGTTGTCGATCGGCACGCCCACGGAACAGGCCGGCTTTGCCGCCGGCTGGGGCCGCGTCATCGGCCTGCCTATCCTGCGGGGCGCGTTGCAACCGCTGCGGACCGGGATGGACTGGCACGGCGCGCGGGTGATCGCCTTCGCAGGCATCGGCCGGCCGGAAAAGTTCTTTGCCACCCTGCGCGCCGCAGGCGCCACCCTGATCCGGGCCGAGGCGCTGGACGACCACCAGCCGCTGTCCGATACCCTTCTCCTCCGGCTCGAGGCCGAGGCCCTGGCATCGGGCGCGCAGCTTGTCACCACCGAAAAGGACGCGACCCGGCTGCCCCCCGCCTTCCGGGCCAGGGTGCTGACCCTGCCCGTGCGGCTGGAGGTGGAGGACTGGGCGCCCTTCGACGCCCTGCTTCATCCTCTTTGCGAAAATATCCTCGGGGGGTGAGGGCCGAAGGCCCGAGGGGGGCAGACAGCCCCCCTTTGTTTCGCACGCGAAACAAATTCCTACTTGGCCAGTTCCGCGTCCAGGATCTTCTTCATGTCGTCATAGGACATGTTGGAATGCATCGTGCCGTTGATGACAAAGCTGGGCGTGCCCTGCAGGTTGTCGGCCTCGGCGTTCTTCTGGAAATGCGCGACCAGCGACTCGGCCATGCCGGCATCCTTCAGGCAGGCGTCCAGCGTGGCATCGTCCATCCCGGCGCTGCGGCCGATCTTTTTCAGATTGGCGACGGTCTGGTTCGGATCCTCGGACGCGGCCCATTCCTGCTGGGTGTCGAACAGGATGTCGGTGATCCCGAAATAGCGCATCTCGCCGCCGCAGCGGGCGACCATCGCCCCCCACAGGCCGAAACGGTCGAAATAGACCTCGCGCAGGACGAACCGGATCTTGCCGGTGTCGATGTAGTCGGCCTTCAGCTTGGGCCAGACCTCGGCATGGAAATGCGCGCAATGCGGGCAGGTGAATGAGGCGTATTCGATCACCGTCACCTTGGCATCGACCGGGCCAAGGCCAAAGTCCTGGATCTCGGGCGCGGCCGCCGGGGTTGCGGTTGCCGTCTGTGCCAGAGCGGGCAGCCCCATCATCGCGGCGGCCCCGGCGGCGGCCATGACGGCCATCGTCTTGCGTCGTGTCAGTTTCATCTGCTCTCTCAACTCTTCTTGCGGGTCAGGATGTTCTGCGCCAGCCGTTCCAGCGCGGCGCGAAGCGCGTCGTCCCGGATCGGGGCGGCGGTTTCGGCCGCCTGCGCCACGATCTGCGGATCGGGCGCGCGGGGCGCGGCTTTCGGGGCGGGGGTAAATTCGGCCTGGCCTTCGGCAAAGCCCACGGGCGCGGTCTGGGTCATGTGGATGCGGGCAATGGCGTTATAGCCATAGACCGCATTCACCCGGTCACGGATACGCCTCTCCTGCATCTGCACGATGGGCGCATGGGCCGAGGCGACCAGCAGCACCAGCGTCGCGCCGAACCCTTCGCGCCCGTAACTGACCTTGACGGGGCGCGTCACCCTGGCCAGTTCCTCGCCCACCACATCGGGCCAGTGCGTCAGAAGCCGCGCCACGGCGAAACCCCGCGCCTCGCCCGCCGCGCGCACCGGGTCGCGCATCAGGCCAAAGGCAGCCTCGAACCCGCGCATCCGTCGGGTCGCCTTGGGCGAAGGGGGGGTCGGACGGGCCATCTGGTCCTTTGCACGGTTTTCCTTATCTTAGCCAAGGTATTCCTGCCCGCCAGAGGCCAGCCGCCGGAAAGAGCATAAAGATTGCGTGACGCCGCCCCCGGCCCGGACGAAACCGGCCTGAGCCGCATCCTGCTGGACTGGTATGACCGCCACGCCCGGCAAATGCCCTGGCGCGTGGGGCCTGCCGACCGAGGCCGGGGTGTGCGGCCCGACCCCTATCGCACCTGGCTGTCCGAGGTGATGTTGCAGCAGACGACCGTGGCGGCGGTGCGCGAGTATTTCACCCGGTTCGTCACCCGCTGGCCCACAGTGGCCGATCTTGCCGCCGCCCCGGATGCCGAGGTGATGGCCGAATGGGCGGGCCTTGGCTATTACGCCCGTGCGCGAAACCTGCTGGCCTGCGCCCGCGCCGTGGTGCGCGACCATGGCGGGCGGTTCCCCGAAAGCCGCGACGGGTTGCTGGCCCTGCCCGGCGTCGGCCCCTATACCGCCGCCGCCGTGGCGGCCATCGCCTTTGACGAAGCGGCCACGGTGGTGGATGGCAATGTGGAACGCGTGATGTCGCGCCTGCATCTGGTGGAAACCCCGCTGCCCGCCGCCAAGGCCGAACTGACGCGGCTGGCCGCGGCGCTGACCCCCGCCGACCGTCCGGGCGATCATGCGCAGGCGGTGATGGACCTTGGCGCCACGATCTGCACGCCCAAAAGCCCCGCCTGCGGCATCTGCCCGTGGATGGGCGCCTGCGCCGCCCGCGCCGCCGGGGTGCAGGCGAGTTTGCCGCGCAAGGCGGCAAAGGTGGCCAAGCCGGTGCGGCAGGGCGTCGTCTGGATTGCCCGCCGCGGTCAGGACTGGCTGGTCGAGCGGCGGCCCGAGCGCGGCTTGCTGGGCGGGATGCTGGGCTTTCCCGGTGACGGCTGGGACGGCGCGGGCGGGGGCGCGCCGCTGGCCGCTGACTGGCGCATGGCGGGCGAGGTCCGGCATACCTTCACCCATTTCCATCTGGTCCTGACGGTGATGGTGGCGGAAACCGCCGCCAATCCGGACCGGGGCGAATGGCACCGGCTGCGGCCCGGCGATCTGCCCACGGTGATGCGCAAGGCGCATGACCTGGCCGCGACGCCGCGTCCGCTTTGACCTTCGTTGGCGATTCGTTAAGGTTTCGCCGTAACTGTCGGGGTCATCATGGTTCCTGCCGCCCAGGTCGTCCGCTTTCGCAATGCGCTGCCGTTCTGGCTGTCGCTGCTGACTGTGCCGCTGGCGGTCATCGGCGCAGTGCAGGGCGGCTGGACCGTGCTGCTGCTGCCGGCATTCGCGTGGTTCCTGTTCGATTTTCTGGATGCGCTGACCGGGCTGAACACGGAAAACGCCGATACCGACACGCCCGAGGCCGGGCTGTTCTGGTATCGGCTGATCACCCTGATCTGGTTCCCGATCCAGTTCTGCCTGACCTTCGGGCTGATCTTCTATGTCACGCGCGCGGATCATCTGGGGTTCTGGGAAAAGACCGGCCTGTTCTTTGGTGTCGGGGTGATTTCCGGGGCCATCGGCATCGTCTATGCGCATGAACTGCTGCATCAGAAGAACCGCGCCGAACGCTGGCTGGGCGATCTGCTGCTGGCCATGGTGCTTTACAGCCATTTCCGCAGCGAACACCTGCGGGTGCATCACATCTATGTCGGCACGCCCCGCGATGCGGTGACGGCGAGGTATAACGTCGGCTTTCACCGCTATTTCGCCCATGCCCTGCGCGACTGCCCCCGGTCGGCTTGGGCGGCGGAACGGCAGATGCTGGCGCGAAGGGGGCTGACCATGCGCAGCCGCGAAAACCCGTTCTGGCGGTATTTCGCGCTGCAAGGCGGGATGGTGCTGCTGGCCGTCCTGCTGGGCGGCTGGCAGGGGCTGGCGCTGTTCCTGTGGCAGGCGCTGGTCGCCGTCTGGCAACTGGAGCTGACGAATTACATCGAGCACTACGGCCTGACCCGCCGCCATCTGGGCGAGGGGCGGTATGAACATGTCCTGCCGCGCCACAGCTGGAACGCCGCGCATCGGGCGTCGAACTGGCTGCTGATCAACCTGCAACGCCATTCCGACCACCATTACAAGCCCGACCGCCGGTTCCCGCTGTTGCAGACCTATGGCGCGGAAGAGGCGCCGCAGCTGCCCTTCGGCTATCCGATGATGGCGATGGCGGCGATGGTGCCGCCGTTGTGGCGGCGGGTGATGAACCCCCGGGTGCGGGCCTGGCGGCGGCAATTCTATCCCGACATTTCGGACTGGTCGGATTACAAGGCGGGACGGACCCCGATGCCTCAGGGCGCGCCCTGAGGCCGGCGTCGCGGCGGGGGTTTCACACCCCCGCACCCCCGTGGGATATTTGGGTCCAGAAAGAGGGGGGATCGGGGGGAAGGGTTTCTGCCGAGATCCAGTCGCGGAAGAGGCGGAGCGAGCGGCTTTCCTCGCGCCCCGCGGGCCAGATGAGGGCGTAGGGGGATTTTCCGGCCAGCGACCGGGCCGAGGCCAGGCGCAGGGTTCCGGCGGCGAGGTCGCCATGCACCAGCACCTCGGGCACCAGGGCGATGCCGAGGTTGGCCTTCGCGGCAGCAAGGATCATGCCGAAATGTTCGAACCGGGGTCCGCGCAGGATGGTGATCGGGTCGAGGCCCGCGTCGAGGAACCAGTCCAGCCAGAGGTCGGGCCGGGTCGATTGTTGCAACAGCGGCAGGCGGGCAAGGTCGGCATCCTCCATCAGCGGGGCGTCGGGCGGCAGCAGGGCGGGGCCGGCGACGACGACCAGCCGTTCCTCGATCAGGGGCAGCGCCTCGGTGCCGGGGCCGCGCAGGGCTAGGCGTTGCAGCGCCGCGTCATAGGGGGTGCGGGCGAAATCCACCGGGCCGATGGCCGAGGTGATGTCGACCGATACATCCGGCGCAACGGCGGCAAAGGCCGCCAGCCGCGGGATCAGCCAGACGGTGCCGAAACTGGCCAGCACCGCCAGACGCAGCACATCGCGCTGCCCGCCAAAGGACATGACCGTCATCGCCGCCTGATCCAGATCGTTCAGGATCCGGTCGGCATCGCGCAGGATGGCGCGCCCGGCATCGGACAGCGCCAGCCTTTGACGGATGCGGTGGAATAGCCGCACCCCCAGCCGTCCCTCCAGCGAGGCGATGGACCGGCTGACCGCGCTTTGCGTCAGGCCAAGGGCCTGCGCCGCCTGTGTGGTCGATCCGGTTTCGGCGCAGGCGCGGAACGCCTGCAATTCGTTCAGGGTGGGGGTCCAGCTGTGGCGCATCGGCGTGACTTGATGAGTTTCCCTCATTAACTTGCAAGGCCATTTCATTGGACGCAAGCGGGATTCTCTTGCATGATCCCCGGCAACGAATGCAAGGGAGAGCCGCCATGGCGCTGAAACCGAAAGATGCCCCGGACCTGTCGCGGTTCGACTGGGAGGATGCGTTCCGCCTGAACGACCAGCTGACCGAGGAAGAGCGCGCCATCCGCGATTCCGCCCATGCCTATGCGCAGGAAAAGCTGCAACCGCGGGTGATTCAGGCCTTTGCGAATGAGGAAACCGATCCCGAGATCTTCCGTGAAATGGGCGAGATGGGCCTTTTGGGCGTGACGGTGCCCGAGGAATACGGTGGCTTGGGCGCCAGCTATGTCTCCTATGGCCTCGTCTCGCGCGAGGTGGAGCGGGTGGATTCCGGCTATCGCAGCATGATGTCGGTGCAGTCGTCCCTCGTCATGTATCCGATCTATGCCTATGGGTCCGAGGAACAGCGCAGGAAATACCTGCCCAAACTGGCCAGTGGCGAGTTCATCGGCTGCTTCGGCCTGACCGAGCCGGATGCCGGATCGGACCCCGCAGGCATGAAAACCGTCGCGAAGAAAACCGCGAATGGCTATGTGCTGAACGGGTCCAAGATGTGGATCTCGAACGCGCCGATCGCCGATGTCTTCGTCGTCTGGGCCAAGTCCGAGGCGCATGGCGGCAAGATCCGCGGCTTTGTCCTTGAAAAAGGCATGAAGGGGCTGTCGGCGCCCAAGATCATGGGCAAGCTGTCGCTGCGGGCGTCCATCACCGGCGAGATCGTGATGCAGGATGTCGAGGTGGGCGAGGACGCGCTGCTGCCGAATGTCGAGGGGCTGAAAGGTCCGTTCGGCTGTCTGAACCGCGCGCGCTACGGCATCAGCTGGGGTGCGCTTGGCGCGGCGGAGTTCTGCTTTCACGCCGCGCGGCAGTATGGTCTGGATCGCAAGCAGTTCAACCGCCCGCTGGCCAATACCCAGATCTATCAGCTGAAACTGGCGAACATGCTGACCGAGATCACCCTTGGCCTTCAGGCGTCCTTGCAGGTGGGCCGCCTGCTGGATGCCGCCAATGCCGCGCCCGAGATGATTTCCATCGTGAAACGCAACAACTGCGGCAAGGCGCTGGACATCGCCCGCATGGCCCGCGACATGCACGGCGGCAACGGCATCAGCCAGGAGTTCCAAGTCATCCGCCACATGGTGAACCTGGAAACGGTCAACACCTATGAAGGCACCCATGACGTGCACGCCCTGATCCTGGGCCGCGCGATCACCGGCTTGCAGGCGTTCTTCTGAGGCGACGGCCCTCCCCTCGGAAGCACTCGCCCCGCCGTGGTTGACCTGCGGCGGGGCTTTCCATCGAAAGGCAGGAAGATGGCGAAGGACGCGCCCCTGAGCGGGCTGAAGGTGGTGGAACTGGCGCGGATTCTGGCCGGTCCGTGGATCGGGCAGACGCTGGCCGACCTGGGCGCCGAGGTCATCAAGATCGAGGCGCCGCAGGGTGACGATACCCGCACCTGGGGGCCGCCCTTTGTCGAACGCCCCCTGCCGGATGGCACCATCGAGAAGACCGCAGCCTATTTCCATGCGGCGAACCGGGGCAAAACCTCTGTCACCTGCGATTTCAACGACCCCGCGCAAGTGGCGGCGCTGAAAGAGATGATCCGCACCGCCGATGTGGTGATCGAGAACTTCAAGGTGGGCGGGCTGAGGAAATACGGCCTCGACTACGACTCCCTTGCCGCGGAAAACCCGCGGCTCGTCTATGCCTCGATCACCGGCTTTGGCCAGACCGGACCGTCCGCCGCCCTGCCGGGCTATGACTTCCTGATCCAGGGCATGTGCGGGATCATGGACCTGACCGGCGACCCGGAAGGCGAGCCGCAAAAGATCGGCGTGGCGTGGATCGACATCCTGACCGGACTTTACGGGGTGATCGGCGTGCAGGCGGCGCTGGCGGAACGCGAACGCTCGGGGCGAGGGCAACATGTGGACCTGTCGCTGCTGGATGTGGGCGTGGCGGCGCTGGCCAATCAGGCGATGAACTATCTGGCGGGGGGCAAGGTGCCGCGCCGGATGGGGAATGCCCATCCGAACATCGTGCCCTATCAGGTGCTGCCCGCCGCGGATGGCCATCTCATCGTCGCCTGCGGCAATGACCGGCAGTTCGCGGGCCTCTGCCGTGCCTTGGACCTGCCCGGCGTGGCGGAAGACCCGGCCTATGCCACCAACCCCGCCCGCGTCGCCAACCGCGCGGCACTGGTCACGCTGCTGACCGACCGCACCTCGGCGCGGAAACGCGACGAGCTGATCGCCGCGATGGAGGCGAACGGCGTCCCCGGCGGCCCGATCAATACGGTGGCCGACGCCCTGGCCGATGACCAGATCCGCCATCGCGGCTTGCAGATCGCGCCCGAGGGCGTTCCCGGCCTGCGCACCCCGATCCTTTTCTCGCGTAGCGAACTGGCGACCGGCCACCCCTCTCCCGCGCTCGGCTCGGGCGGCAAGGTCGGCACCTGATCCCTCTTCCCCCCCTCTTTCTGGACATAAATATCCTCGGGGGGTGAATTGGGCGCAGCCCAAGAGGGGGGTCCGAGGACCCCCCTTTCCCCGGCGAACAGAAAAAACCCCGCCATGCGGACATGGCGGGGCAAGTGGCGCGGCAGGCGGACTGCGCGCGCAGGCGTTGGTGAAACCTGTAAGGGAACCCTCAGTTCGGCCGCTGGCCTTCGGCCTCCATCTCGGCGCGGATCTGCTGGCGCAGGATGTCGATGGGGATCAGCTTGCCATCGCGCTTGAAGTGCCAGTAGGTCCAGCCGTTGCAGGACGGCGCGCCCTCATAGGCGGCGCCCACCTGATGGATCGATCCGGTCATCGACTCGCCCACCAGCGTGCCGTCGGCGCGCACCTTGGCGACCTTGCCACGGCCATTCTCCAGCACCTCGCCCGGCCGCAGCATCCCGCGTTCCACCACCTGACCGAACGGCACGCGCGGTTCAGCCCGTTTCGACCCGGTGATCTCCAGGGCCGAGGCGTCGAACTTGCGCACCCGGGCCAGCCGTTCGGTGGCGGCGGCACGATAGGCCTCTTCCCGCTCGATCCCGATGAAATCGCGGCCCAGCATCTTGGCGACCGCGCCGGTGGTGCCGGTGCCAAAGAACGGGTCCAGCACCACATCGCCGGGATTGGTCGTCGCCAGGATCACCCGGTGCAGCAGCGCCTCGGGCTTTTGCGTCGGATGGGCCTTGTCGCCGTTCGCGTCCTTCAGCCGCTCATGCCCGGTGCAAAGCGGGATCACCCAGTCCGACCGCATCTGGATCCCTTCGTTCAGCGCCTTCAGCGCCTCGTAGTTGAAGGTGTATTTCGACTCCTCGCCTTTCGACGCCCAGATCAGCGTCTCATGCGCGTTCGTCAGCCGCTTGCCGCGAAAGTTCGGCATCGGGTTCGACTTGCGCCAGACCACGTCGTTCAGCAGCCAATAGCCCGCATCCTGCATCGCCGCGCCGACGCGAAAGATGTTGTGATACGACCCGATCACCCAGATCGCCCCGTTTGGTTTCAGGATGCGACGCGCGGCGGCCAGCCAGCGGCGGGTGAAGTCGTCATAGGCGGCAAAGGATGAAAACTGGTCCCAGTGGTCATCCACCGCATCGACGCGGGAATTGTCGGGGCGATGCAACTCGCCCTTCAGCTGAAGGTTGTAGGGCGGGTCGGCAAAGATCAGGTCTACGCTGCCTTCGGGCAACGCATTCATGACCTCGATGCAATCGCCCGCAAGAATCTGGTTCAGCGGAAGCGCCATGTCGCGCGCCGCCGTTTTCGTCCTGATCGCCATTCTCTGCCTCTGTGCGCCTTGCGGTCTTTGGTGCCGCCTTGGTTGGTCACAGGATGGTGAAAGGGCGAATCGCCGTCAAATTCTTTTTTGAATCAAGGGGTTAGAGAAACATCTTGATACAATATCTTGTGGACGGGACCGAAAGACCGTCTATGCACGGGGGTTACGCCCAAATCTAGAAGCGCCTTCAGGTGGGCCGGGGTCGGATAACCCGCATTCACCTCCCAGCCGTAGCCGGGGAATTGTTGCGCCAAATCCACCATCAGGCGATCGCGCACCACCTTGGCCACGATCGAGGCGGCGGCGATCGACAGGCAACGCGCATCGCCCTTGACCAACCCCTCGGCCGAACAGGGCAGCCCTTTGGGCAGGTGCCTGCCATCGACCATCAGGTGCCGGGGCGGTGTGGACAGGCCCTGGACCGCGCGGGTCATCGCCAGAAGGCTGGCATGGTGGATGTTCAGCGCCTCGATCTCGTGCACCTCGACATGCGCGACCGAGACCTCGGCCGCGGCCAGGATCTGGTCGTAAAGCCGTTCGCGCCGGGCATGGGTCAGCATCTTGCTGTCGGCCAGCCCCTCGGGGATGCAGGCGGGGTCCAGCACCACGGCCGCCGCCGTCACCGGCCCGGCCAGCGGGCCGCGGCCCACCTCGTCCACCCCCGCCACGCGGGCAAGCCCGCGCTCGAAGGCGGCGATCTCGAAGCTGAAGTCGGGGCGGATGCGCGGGGCCATGCCTGCGGTCTAGCGCAGGACAGGCGCGAAGAAAACGGGGGCGAAGGCTGCTCGAAACCCTTCGCCCCCAGGCGGGGCGCCGACGCGCAACTTGCATGGGGGACATGTCGGCTGCCCGCGGACGGCCGGTCGATTGCGCCGGCCGCCGATGGCGCTGGCTTACCAGCCGGGCGGCGGCGCGTGGTGGCGCGGGCGCTGCGGCTGATAATAACCCCAGTCGCCGCGCGGCGGCGGGGGCGGCGCGGGGCGCCATTCC
>JASGFG010000057.1:0-26339 GCA_047605605.1 Paracoccaceae bacterium
TTGCCAAGGGGCAGACGGGGCTTTCGGTGGCCTTCGATCTGCCGACGCAGACGGGGTATGACAGCGACCACGAGCTTTCGCGGGGCGAAGTCGGCAAGGTCGGCGTGCCGGTCTGCCATCTGGGCGACATGCGGGCGCTGTTCGCGGATATTCCGCTGGAACAGATGAACACCTCGATGACGATCAACGCGACGGCGCCGTGGCTTCTGTCGCTGTATATCGCCGTGGCCGAGGAACAGGGCGCCGATGTGTCGAAACTGCAAGGCACGGTGCAGAACGACATCATCAAGGAATACCTGTCACGCGGCACCTATATCTGCCCGCCGAAGCCCAGCCTGCGGATGATCACCGATGTGGCGGCCTATACGCAGGCGGCGCTGCCCAAGTGGAACCCGATGAACGTCTGCTCCTACCACCTGCAAGAGGCGGGGGCGACGCCGGAGCAGGAGCTGGCCTTTGCGCTGGCCACCGCCTGCGCCGTGCTGGATGATCTGAAAGGTAAAGTCGAACCGGCAGATTTCCCCAATATGGTCGGGCGAATATCGTTTTTTGTAAATGCCGGCATCCGCTTCGTGACCGAGATGTGCAAGATGCGCGCCTTTGTCGACCTGTGGGACGAGATCCTGCTGGACCGCTATGGCATCATCGATGCGAAATACCGGCGGTTCCGCTATGGGGTGCAGGTGAACTCCTTGGGCCTGACCGAGCCGCAGCCGGAAAACAACGTCTACCGCATCCTGCTGGAGATGCTGGCCGTCACCCTGTCGAAAAAGGCCCGCGCCCGCGCCGTGCAGCTGCCCGCCTGGAACGAGGCGCTTGGCCTGCCCCGCCCCTGGGATCAGCAATGGTCGCTGCGGATGCAGCAGATCGTCGCCTATGAAACGGACCTGCTGGAATATGACGACCTGTTCGACGGCAACCCGGCGGTGGACCGCAAGGTCAATGCGCTGAAGGACGGCGCGCGGGCGGAACTGGCGCAGATCGACGCCATGGGCGGCGCGGTTGCGGCCATCGACTATATGAAGGGCCGTCTGGTCGAGGCCAATGCCGAACGCATTTCCCGCATCGAGGACGGCGAGACCATCGTCGTCGGCGTCAACCGCTGGACCGAAGCCGCGCCCTCGCCTCTGACCGCCGGGGACGGCGCGATCATGGTGGCGGACCCCGCGGCCGAGGCCGACCAGATCGCCCGCCTGCGCGACTGGCGGGCCGCCCGCGACGAGGGGGCGGTGAAAGCCGCGCTCGATGCCGTGCGGCAGGCCGCCCTGACCGGCGCGAACATCATGCCGCCGTCGATTACCGCGGCCAAGGCCGGGGCCACCACCGGCGAATGGGCCGACATGGTGCGCGCGGCTTTTGGCCAGTATCGCGGACCTACGGGGGTGTCGAAAAACCCCTCGAACCGCACCGAGGGGCTGGAGCCGATCCGCGAGGCGGTGGATGCCGTTTCCACCCGCCTTGGCCGCCGGCTGAAGTTCCTGGTCGGCAAGCCCGGCCTCGACGGTCATTCCAACGGCGCCGAACAGATCGCCGCCCGCGCCCGCGACTGCGGCATGGACATCACCTATGAAGGCATCCGCCTGACCCCGGCGGAAATCGTCGCCGCAGCCGCCGACCAGCAGGCCCATGTCGTCGGCCTGTCGATCCTGTCGGGCAGCCACCTGCCGCTGATCGCCGAGGTGGTGGAGCGGATGCGCGCCCTTGGCATGACCGCGCCCCTGATCGTCGGCGGCATCATCCCCGAGGAGGATGCGGCCAAGCTGCGCGCCATGGGCGTCGCAGCCGTCTATACGCCGAAGGATTTCGAGTTGAACCGGATCATGATGGACATCGTGGGGCTGGTCGATCCGCTGTCGCAGGCCGCCTGACGCGGCAAGGCCGCGCTTCGGCGCGGATGCCATGGCCTTGTCCGCGGCGACGCGGCCCAAGGCCGCCGGGTTGCAGATCTCTGCCCCCCGGGGTGGCCGTCAATGCCGGGCTTTTCGGACTGCCGTCAGTGCCCCCACCGGACATGCCCGTATCCCCTGCGACGGCCCCTGCACGCCAGGGGATCAGTAGATATAGCGTATCTGTTCCGTCCAGAATCGTTCCATCCGGCGCAGGGCGCGGTTGATATCCTCCATCCCCGCGGCGTCGATCAGGTTGCGCTTCAACATGATTTCGGCTTGCCTCTCGAACAGTTCGCCCAGCAGCAGCCGCACCCGCCGCCCCTTTTCCGTCAGCCGGACCCGGACCGACCGGCGGTCGATCTCGGACCGCTGGTGGTGCATGTAGCCCAGTTCGACCAGCTTTTTCAGGTTGTAGCTGACGTTCGACCCCTGATAGTAGCCGCGCGATTTCAACTCGCCCGCCGTCACCTCGTTGTCGCCGATGTTGAACAGCAGCAGCGCCTGGACCGAGTTGATCTCCAGGATCCCCAGCCGCTCGAACTCGTCCTTGATCACGTCGAGCAGCAGCCGGTGCAGCCGTTCGACCAGCGCCAGATTGTCGAGATAGCCGGACAGGAACGCCTTTTGCGAACCGTCCAGCAACGGGGCCTGCATCGTCATGCCACTCTTCCCTCCGCAACAGGATCACAGCGGCAAGGTTGGCGGCGATTCGGTAAGATCGGGTAAATCCGAAACGGATTTTCCGCGATTTCAGCCTTTCGTCAGCCGCGCGCGGGCAAACCGGCCGATCCGGTCCAGCAGCGCGGCATGTTCGACGGGCGCAGGCTGCTGGCCCACGATCCATGCGGCCAGATCCTGATCGTTCTCGTTCAGAAGCCGGTCATAGGCGGCCAGCGTCGGCTCGTCCGCCGCGGCCAGATGCGCGTCGGACCAGGGGCCGAACACCAGATCCATCTCTTTCGTGCCGCGCCGCCACGACCGCATCGACAGCCGTTTCAGCCGGGCTTCTGCCGTTTCCGTCATGCATCCTCGCGCAATACTGTCCTCAGCCTCTGTTCCAGATGGCCCATCCGCCCGGCAAGGGCAAGCGCCTCGGCGCGCAGCGCGGCCAGGTCTTCCAGCGCCGCGCGCAGATTGTCGGGCAACGGATCGGACAAAGGCGCCTCGTCCCCCTGGCCCGTGCCGGTCAAGAGCCAGCGGATCGAGACGTTCAGCATCCCCGACAGCATCTGCAACTGGTTGCCGCGCGGCTCGCGCCGGTCCTCTTCCCAGGCGCGGATCACGCCGCCGCGCACACCGGCGCGGGCGGCCAGTTCCTCTGGCGTCAGTCCTGCGGTTTCCCGCGCATGGGTCAGCCGGTCGCCAAAGGTCGCCACCTCCTCCGAAAAGTCCATCGCGTCGTTTCCGATCAGGCCGGTCTCTGCCATCGTGCCTCTCCTTTTTCCGATATCGCTTGATTGCAAGGGGGGGCGACCCTAAGACATGACCCCGGAAAAATCAAATCTGCCCCGGAGCATATCGCCATGGCCTTCCTGTCCGACACGCTGGCGCGGGTGAAACCCTCGGCCACCATCGCCGTCACCAACAAGGCGCGCGAACTGGCCGCGGCGGGGCGCGACATCATCGGCCTGGGTGCGGGCGAACCCGATTTCGACACGCCCGAAAACATCCGTGAGGCGGCGAAACGCGCCATCGACGGCGGCAAGACGCGCTATACCGCCGTCGACGGCATCCCCGAGCTGAAGGTGGCGATCTGCGCGAAATTCCTGCGCGAGAACGGGCTGACCTATACGCCCGCACAGGTCACGGTCGGCACCGGCGGCAAGCAGACGCTTTACAACGCGCTGATGGCGACGCTGAACCCCGGCGACGAGGTGGTCATTCCCGCGCCCTACTGGGTCAGCTATCCCGACATGGTTCTGCTGGCAGGCGGAACGCCGGTTCCGGTGGCCGCGACGCTGGAGAACGATTTCAAGATCACCGCCGAACAGCTTGAGGCGGCGATCACCCCGAAAACCAAATGGTTCATCTTCAACAGCCCCTCGAACCCCACGGGCGCCGCCTATTCGCGCGACGAGCTGAAGGCGCTGACCGATGTGCTGATGCGCCATCCGCATGTCTGGGTCATGTCGGACGACATGTATGAACACCTTGTCTTCGACGATTTCACCTTCGTCAGCCCCGCCGAGATCGAGCCGGGCCTTTACGACCGCACGCTGACCTGCAACGGCGTTTCCAAGGCCTATGCGATGACGGGCTGGCGCATCGGCTATGCCGCCGGTCCCGTCGCCCTGATCAAGGCGATGGCCAATGTGCAGTCGCAATCGACCTCGAACCCCTGTTCGGTCAGCCAGTATGCCGCGCTGGAGGCGCTGACCGGCCCACAGGACTTTCTTCCCGGCTTCCGTCAGGCGTTCCAGCGGCGGCGCGATCTGGTGGTGTCAATGCTGAACCAGGCCAAGGGGATCAAATGCCCCCGGCCCGAAGGCGCGTTCTATGTCTATCCCGACATTTCGGGCTGCATCGGCAAGGTCACGCCGTCCGGCATCGTCATCACCAATGACGAGGTTTTCGCCACCGCCCTGCTGGAAGATACCGGGGTCGCCGTCGTCTTCGGCGCGGCCTTTGGTCTGTCGCCGAACTTTCGCATCAGCTATGCGACCTCGGATGCGGTGCTGGCCGAGGCGTGCCAGCGCATCCAGACCTTCTGCGCCAGCCTGCGCTGACGCCGATGGCCGACAGGATCACGGCGAACCTGCCCAGCCGCGACTTCGGGGCGACCGTCTCCTTCTGGGGCGCCCTGGGGTTTTCGCCCGTCTGGCGCGACGAAGGCTGGCTGATCCTGCGCCGCGGCCCGCTGGAGGTCGAGTTCTTCCCCCATCCCGGCCTGACTCCGGCGGAAAGCTGGTTTTCGGCCTGTGTGCGGGTCGACGATCTCGACGCGATCCTTGCGGAATGGCAGGCGGCGGGCCTGCCCTCCGACACCGCGGCGATCCCCCGCCTGACCGGGATCTTCAAGCCGGACGGGGCGCCGCGCATGTTTGCGCTGGTCGATCCCGATGGCTCGCTTCTGCGCGTTCTGGACAACGGAGACCAAGATGTCGGGTGATCTGCCGGACTACTACTTCCGTGTCCGCGACAACGGCGCCGTCGTCTTTCGCGTCGATACCGAGAATCGTCAGCGCCGGATCGAGATGGAGGAAATCGCCTCGATCAACATCCGCAACGGCAACATAAAGCCGCACGGCGACCGCAAGCTTGCCCCCGAGGAGCTGGCGCTGATCCGCGACTGGACGGCACGGCGGACCGAACAGCTGGCCCTGCGCGAGATCGACGACATCCTGCGCGCCGTCGATCACATGAACCTGACGACCCAATGGGCGCAGACCCGCGCAACCGATGCGCAGCTGGAAGATGTGACCGACGCGCTGCTGATGGCGATGCACGATCTGCGCACGGTTCTGGTGCGCAAGAAGGCCGAAAGGCTGGTCAGGGGCCAGCCCGCGGAAGATACCGGCCCAGACTGAAAACAGGGCGACACTTCCCGCCCCTTTCCTCTTACAACGCGGGGTGCCCCGCGGTCTGGGTGTCCGCGGGACGCGGCAGGCGCAGCCAGAACCGCGCCATCAGCAGGCTCGCCGCGACGAACAGCCCGACCGCAAGGCCCAGCCAGACACCCGCCCCGCCCATCCCCGCCGGAAAGGCCAGAAGATAGCTGACCGGGATGCCCACCACCCAATAGCTGAACACCGCGATCCACATCGGCACCCGCATGTCCTGCACGCCCCGCAGCAGGCCAAGTGCCATGGCCTGCATCGCATCGCCCATCTGGAACAGCGCGGCCAGCGCCATCAGCACCGTGCCGAAGGCGACGATGGCCGGGGCATCGGGTTTCCCCGCGCTCAGGAACAGGCCGACGATCTGCGCCGGAAACAGCAGGAACACCGCCACGACGCACAACCCGAACAGCGCCGACATCGCCACCGCGACCAGTGCTGCATCGCGCAATTCCCGCATCTCGCCCGCGCCCCAGGCCCGGCCGACGCGGATCGTCGCGGCGCTGGACAGGCCCAGATGCACCATGAAGGCCAGGGCCGTCGCCTCCAGCGCGATGCCATGGGCGGCCAGCTGCACCGTGCCGATCCAGCCCATCATGATGGCCGAGGCATGGAACAGCCCGCCCTCGGCCAGCGAGGTCAGACCGATCGGCGCCCCCAGCCGGAACACCTGCCGCAGCGCCGGCCAGTCCCCGCGCCAAAACCGCTGGAACAGGGCGAACCGCCGCAGCCCCGGCGCCATCGCAGCGTAAAGCGCCATCAGCACCGCCGCCGCTACCTGGACCGAGACGGTGGCGATGCCCGACCCCCGGATGCCCAGTTCCGGCGCACCCCAGTTGCCGAAGATCAGCATCCAGTTCAAAACCAGGTTCAGCGCCACCCCGGCCAGAGTGATCCACAGGATCACCGCCGTCCGGCCAAGCGCCGACAGATAGCTGGTCAGCGTCATCACGATCAGCGCCGGGATCATCCCCAGCCCGGCGATGCGCAGATACTCCTGCCCCAGCCGCGCCACCTCTTCCGTCTGGCCCAGCGCCTTCAGGATCGCCCCGGCCCAGCCGAACACCGGATAGATCAGCAGGCCAAAGGCTACCGAAAGCCACAGCCCCATCCGCGTCGCGCGCCGCACCTGCGTTTCATCCCCCGACCCCAGGGCCGCCGCAACCACGGGCATGACGGCCCGGCCAAAGCCCGCGCCAAGAATGAACAGGATGAAGAAAGTCGAGGTGCTGATCACCCCCGCCGCCAGTTCGGCCGTGCCATACCAGCCCAGCAGCACCGTGTCGGTGACATGCAGCGCCATCTGCGCCAGCTGGCTGCCGACCAGCGGCAACCCAAGCGCCAGCGTGGCCCGCACATGGCCGGAAAGGGACATTGATTTGATCATATCCCCTCTCTAGCCGCTCGCCCCCCCTGCGGCAAGATGCCTCGCCCCAGCCGCGCGCCAGCCACCCCCTCCCTGCCCCCCTCTTTCTGGACGCAAATATCCCACGGGGGTGTGGGGGTGTGAAACCCCCACCGCGACGCCGCCCCCGTCACGGCGGCACAAAAAAGAACGCCCCGGCCCCTTTTTCGGGAAACCGGGGCGAGCGGCCTGATCCGGGACAGGGAGTGTTCCGGGCCAGCAGTCTCAGGCGACCTTCTCCAGCGCGACCTCGGGCGTGATCCCCAGGGCGCGGACGACCTCGCGCGTCAGATGCGGGCGGTTCAGGGTGTAGAAATGCAGATCCTCCACCCCTTCGCCCAGCAGTGTGTCGCACAGCTCGGTGCACAGCGCGATCGACAGCAGTTCCTCGCGCCCGTCGCGTTTGGCGGCGGCAAAGGCATCGTCCAGCCAGGCCGGAACCTTGCCGCCGCAGCGCAGGGCGAACTTGCGCGCGCCGTCCCAGGACTGGATCGGCAGGATGCCGGGGATGATCGGCGCGGTGATCCCCTCTTTCGCGCAAAGATCGCGGAAGCGCAGGAAGGTTTCGGCCTCGAAAAAGAACTGGGTGATGGCGCTGGTCGCCCCGGCATCCAGTTTCGCCTTCAGCCAGCGCACATCGGCCAGCGTGTCGGCGGCATCGGGGTGCGGCTCGGGATAGGCGCCGACGCGCAGGCGGAACTTGCCCGTGGCGGCCAAGGCCTCGATCAGCTCCACCGAATGGGCGAAGCCTTCCGGATGGGGGGTGAAACGGTCCGCGCCTTTCGGCGCATCGCCGCGCAGCGCCACGATTTCCTTGACCCCCGCCTCGGCATAAGCCTCGGCAATCGCAAGGGTTTCGGCGCGCGTCGCGTCCACGCAGGTCAGATGCGCGGCGACGTTCAGGCCATAGTTGCGGCCGATGGTCGTCACCGCCTCATGCGTCAGCTTGCGAGTGGTGCCGCCCGCGCCATAGGTGACGGACACGAACTCGGGTTGCATCGGGGCGAGCGCCTGCACGGTTTCCCAAAGCCGGAACGATGCGTCCAGCGTTTGCGGCGGGAAGAACTCGAACGAGATGCGCGGGGCGGTCATGGTCGTCTCCTTTTCGGTGCCCCCTTGTCGCCGAATTGATGACGTGAGACAAATTCATAATTCTCAAGATCAACATGAGACACACCACAAGATGCACATCGAGTTCCGCCACCTGCGCACGATCCGCGCCATACATGAGGCGGGCGGTCTGGCCCGCGCGGCCGACATCTTGAACATGACGCAATCGGCCCTGTCCCATCAGGTGAAGGGGCTGGAGGATCAGGCGGGGGTGGAACTGTTCGTGCGCACGGTCAAGCCCATGCGCCTGTCGGCGGCGGGGATGCGGATGCTGCGCCTGGCCGAACGCATCCTGCCCGAGATCGACGCGCTGGAGGAGGAGTTCCGCGCGCTGAAATCCGGCAAGACCGGGCGGCTGCACATCGCGATGGAATGCCACGCCTGTTTCGAATGGCTGCTGCCCGTGCTGGAGCAATTCCGCCGCGCCTGGCCCGAGGTGGATGTGGACATCCGCGCGGGCCTCGCCTTCGACGCGCTGCCGGCGCTGGCGCGCGAGGAGATCGACCTGGTGATCAGCTCCGACCCCGTGCGGCTGGACGGGACGGTGTTCAACCCGCTGTTCGACTATCACCCCACCTTCGTCTGCGCCGCGTCCAACCCGCTGGCCAGCCACGCCTTCATCGCGGCCGAGGATTTCCGCGACCAGACGCTGATCCACTATCCCGTCGCGCGCGACAAGCTGGACGTGTTCACCGAATTCCTGAACCCCGCCCGGATCGAGCCGCGGGCGACGCGGGGGGTGGAACTGACGGCGGTGATCCTGATGCTGGTCGCCTCGGATCGTGGCGTGGCGGTGCTGCCCGACTGGGTGGCGGGCACGGTACGCGGCAATCCCGATTTCGCCATCCGCCCGCTGGGGCCGCAGACGATCACCAAGCGCAGCTATGCCGCGACGCGCGACGAGGATGCGACCAAACCCTTCATCGCCCATTTCCTGCGCCTTGCCCGGACCGAAGGGGTAAAGCTGCAACGCCAGTAATTTTCGCCGCAGGGCACTTTTGCGCGACGGAATGCGCCGGCACAGGCGTTTGCTGACAAATTCGCGCGCGCCAGCTATGCGTGGCGCCGACAGACAGGACGGGCAGGCAATGGCGGACGGTTCGGCAGAGGTGGCGAAACTGGTGGCAGGGCGGCGCAGGCGGCGGCGCCTGTGGCCGTGGCTGGCGCTGGTCGTGCTGATCGGCGGTGCGGCGGCGGGCTGGGCCATGCTGCGCCCCGGCCAGCAGGGCGAAGGCACCCGTTATACCACCGAGGAGATCCGCAAGGGCGACCTGATCGTTTCCGTCACCGCCACCGGCACCGTGCAGCCGACCACCACCGTCACCGTATCGTCGGAACTGTCGGGCACGATCGACACGGTGGATGTCGACTTCAACAGCCCAGTCACCTCGGGTCAGGTTCTCGCCACGCTCGATTCCGTCAAATTGACCGCGCAGGTGACGAATGCCGAGGCCTCGCTGGCCGTGGCGCGCGGGCAACTGGCCCAGGCCGAGGCCACCGCGCGCGAGGCCGAGGCGAACTATGTCCAGCAAAAGGCCATCAACGACAAAGGCGTCGGCACCACCCGCGATCTGGTGACCTATCAAGCCGCGCATGAACGGGCGCAGGCCGCGCTGGCCGTGGCGCAGGCCAGCCTGCAACTGGCCGAGGCGAACCTGGCCTCGGTCAAGGCCGACCTGTCGAAGACCACGATCCGGTCCTCCATCGACGGGATCGTGCTGGACCGCGCGGCCGAGGTCGGGCAGATCGTCGCCTCGTCGCTGAACGCGCCGACGCTGTTCACCCTGGCCTCCGACCTGCGGCACATGCAGCTGCTGGTCGATGTGGACGAGGCCGACATCGGCAAGGTCGAAACCGGCGATCCGGCGACCTTTACGGTCGATGCCTTTCCGGGGCGGACCTTTCCAGCCAAGATCGAACAGGTGCGCTTCAATTCGGCCACCACGAACAACGTCGTCACCTACAAGGCGCAGCTTTCGGTCGACAACCAGGACCTGCTGCTGCGGCCCGGCATGACGGCGACGGCGGTGATCCGGGTGACGGAACTGCATGACGTGCTGCTGGTCCCCAATGCCGCGCTGCGCTATGCGCCCCCCCGCCAGCAGGAGGCGCGCAGCCGCACCGCCAGCGGCGGCCTTGCCGGGCTGATCATGCCGCGCCGCCCGCCGGGCGGGGGCGACCAGCAGGGGACCGCCACGCGCGGCAAGCTCTGGGTGCTGCGCGACGGTGCGCCGGTTCAGGTCGATGCCCGCACCGGCGAAACCGACGGGCGGTTTTCGGCGCTGGTGTCCGGCGATCTGGCCGAGGGCGACCGGATCATCACCGGACAGTCGACGGGCACCGGCCAGTGAGCGCGCCGCTGATCGAGTTCCGCCAGGTCAGCCGCGTCTATGGCACGGGCGAGGCCGAGGTGCGCGCGCTGGACAGCATCGACCTGACGATCCGGCGCGGCGAATTCGTGGCGATCATGGGCGCCTCGGGGTCCGGCAAATCCACCGCGATGAACATCATCGGCTGCCTCGACCGCCCCTCCTCGGGCGAATACCTGTTCGAGGGGGTCGACATCGGCCAGTTGGACCGCGACGGCCGGGCGCTGCTGCGGCGGCATTATCTTGGCTTCATCTTCCAGGGTTTCAACCTGCTGGCGCGCACCTCGGCGCTGGAGAATGTGGAACTGCCGCTGATCTACAAGGGGATGCCGCGCGCCGAACGGGTGGAACGGGCCCGCATCGCGCTGGCCAAGGTGGGGCTGGACGGGCGCGAAGGGCACGACCCCAGCCAGCTTTCCGGCGGCCAGCAGCAGCGTGTGGCCATTGCCCGCGCGCTGGCGGGCGACCCGCAGGTGATCCTTGCCGACGAACCGACCGGCAACCTCGACACCCACCGCAGCCACGAGATCATGCAGCTTCTGCAAGGCCTGAACCGGGACGAGGGGCTGACCATCGTGATGGTCACGCATGAGGAGGACATGGCAGGATATGCCACCCGCCGGATCGACTTTTCCGACGGCCATCTGGTCGGCGACAGCCGGGGGGCAAGGGCCGCATGATCTGGGAAACCGTCCGTCTGGCCTTTCGCACCATCCGGCGCAACATCCTGCGGTCGTTCCTGACCGTTCTGGGCGTGGTGATCGGCGTCGCCGCCGTCATCGCCATGGTCACGGTCGGACAGGGGTCGTCCGCCGCCGTCACCGCCAATATCGAGGCGCTCGGCACCAACGTCCTGCTGATCCGCCCCGGCCGCCCGTCGCAAGGCCCCGGCCCGCGCGGCGATCTGGTGGCCTTTTCGCTGGCCGATGCGCAGGCGCTGGCCGACCTGCCCATCGTGCAGTCGGTCGCGCCGCAGGTGCGCAGCACGCAGCAGGTGATCTATGGCAACAACAACCGCTCGACCTCCATCGTCGGCTCGTCGGCCGATTATCTGACATTTCAGAGCTGGAAGCTCGCCTCGGGGCGCAACTTCACCCCGGCCGAGGAAACCGGCGGCGCCAATGTCTGCATCCTGGGCCAGACGGTGCGCAGCGGCCTGTTCGGCACGGCCGATCCCATCGGCGCCACGATCCGCGTCCAAAGCATCTCGTGCGAGGTGATCGGGCTTCTGATCCCCAAGGGCGCCTCGAACTTCGGGCAGGATCAGGACGATACGGTGATCATGCCGGTGCGCACGGTGCAGCGGCGGCTTTCCGGCAGCAAGGATGTGTCGAACATCTCGGTCGGGCTGGCCAAGGGCATCTCGACCGAACAGGGCATCGCCGAGATCACCCCGCTCATGCGCGAACGGCGGCGCATCGCCTTTGACCAGCCCGACAATTTCAGCGTCTCGGACAGCCGCGAATTCGCCACCATGCTGTCCGGCGTGAACAACGTCCTGACCGGCCTTCTGTCCTCGGTCGCGGCGGTCAGCCTGCTGGTCGGCGGCATCGGCATCATGAACATCATGCTGGTGTCCGTCACCGAACGCACGCGCGAGATCGGCATCCGCCTGGCCATCGGGGCCGAGGCGCGGCAGGTGCTGATGCAGTTCCTGGTCGAGGCGGTGGTGCTGTCCCTGCTGGGGGGCGCACTGGGCATCGGGGCGGGCCTGGCCATCGCGGCAATCGCCTCGCAGATCATGGAGATCCCCTTCGTCCCCTCGGCGGCGGTGGTCGCGCTTGCCTTCGGCTTCTCGGCGCTGGTGGGGGTGATCTTCGGCTATTTCCCCGCCCGCCGCGCCGCAAGGCTCGACCCGATCGACGCCCTGCGCCACCAATAGCCGCCCGGCCCCCCTCGCGCGCATCCTCTCGACGGGAAGGGGGGTCAAATCGCCCGGCCGGACGCCCGCCCCCCGCGCGTGCATCTTCATCCCGAGGGGAACATCCCGGTCTCGCGCAGGATCTCGCGCACGATATTGCCCGCCGTCCCCCGCGCGCGCATCCCCCTTCCTGAATAACGGCCGCGCGGGCGAAAGGTTCTGCCCGCCTCCGCGCGCGCGCATCCTCCCCTGCCCGGCTCCCTGCCGCAACAGCGCCACCCGTGCCGCAGGTTCGCGGAAAGGCGCCGCGCCGTGGCCCCCGCCCCTGCCCGCTCGCCGCCTGCCCCACCCTTGCCTGTCGCTCGACCCGCCCTCCCGCCGCCGGGCGCTCGCACTCCCCGGCCTTGCACGTCGGGGCAATCCGCAGAGTCCCCGGCCCCTGGCCTTCCCCCTTCATCTTGGCCCAAATACCCTGCGGGGTGGTCCGGAGGGGTGCAAAACCCCTCCGGGGCCGGGCAAGGGTCACCCGGCCAACAAGCCCCTTCCCCCTTGCGCGCAGTATTTTGCAAACCCCGTTCGGCAGTTTTGCAGCCCCCTCTGCCCGACAATTCCCCCGCGGGCTCTGGTCTTCCCCCGCCGAAGCGGGCAAGGTCGGCGCATCCCTGCCCGGCTGACCCGATGCGCCTGATCGTCTCCTTCGCCGCCCTGTTCCTGTCGGTCATCCTGTTGCAGATGAGCCTTGGCGGCGTCGTGCCGCTGGATGCCCTGTCGGGCGCCGCGCTGAACTTCACCAAATCCGAGATCGGCTTTCTCGGCTCGGCGCATTTCTTCGGCTTTTTCATCGGCTGCTGGTGGGCGCCGCGGCTGATGGGGGATGTCGGCCATTCCCGCGCCTTCGCCGCCTTCATCGCCGCAGGCTCCATCGGCATCCTGGGCCACATGATGTGGGTCGACCCGCTGGCCTGGGGGGCGATGCGGATGACCTCGGGGCTTTGCGTCGCGGGCTGCTACACGATCATCGAGGCCTGGCTTCAGGCCAAGGTCACGAACGAGACGCGCGGGCGCGCCATGGGCGTCTACCGGATCGTCGACATCAGCGCCTCGCTGGGGGCGCAGCTGCTGATCGCCTTCCTGCCGCCGGCGGAATACCTGTCCTACAACTTTCTGGCCCTGCTTTGCTGCGCGGCGCTGTTCCCGCTGACGCTGACGCGGGCCGAGGCGCCTGCAACGCCGGATGCGCCCCGCCTGCGCCCGCGCCTCGCCTTCGAGAAATCGCCGCTGGGATCGCTGGCCGTCATCGTCTCGGGCATCACGGGCGCCGCCTTCCGCATGGTCGGCCCGATCTACGGGGTCGAGGTGGGGCTGCGGCCTGAACAGATCGCGCTGTTCATGGCGGCCTATGTCCTTGGCGGCGCGATGGCGCAGATTCCCGTCGGCTGGATCGCGGACAAGCGCGACCGGCGGTCGGTGCTGATCGGGCTGGCGGTCGGGACGATCCTGTCCTGCGCGCTGACCATCGGGCTGGCGGGCATGGGCACGGTCGGCGTCTTCGTCGCGGCCGTGGTCTTCGGCTTCTTCACCATGCCGCTCTATTCGGTGGCCACCGCCCATGCCCATGACTTCGCCATGCCGCTGGAACGGGTGGAGCTGTCGGCGGCGCTCATGTTTCTTTACGCCGTCGGCGCCATCGCCTCGCCGTTCCTGGCGGCGCTGATCATCGAATGGTTCGGCCCGGCGGCGATGTTCGTGATGATCGCGCTGGCGCAAGGCCTGGTGATCGGCTTCGGCCTGATCCGCAAGCGGGCACGCCCGGCCGAACGGCGCACGGCCTATACCTACGAGCCGCGCACCTCGTTCCTGATCGGCCGCCTGCTGGGCCGGGTGCGCGACCGCGATTGATCTCCGTCATGGCGCTGCAATCGCGGCGTGCTAATCTTTGCCCGCAACAGCCGGAAGGAGAGTTCGATGGATATCCGTTTCGACGGCAAGGTGGCGCTGGTCACGGGCGCAGGCTCGGGTATAGGCGAGGCGATCGCGCTCGACCTCGCCGCCTCGGGCGCGACGGTGGTGGTCGCCGACCTGAAGGAAGAGGTCGCGGCCAGGGTCGTCGCGCAGATCACCGCCAGCGGCGGCAAGGCGGTGGCGGCGGGTGGCGATGTCTCTGACCCGGCGGTGGTCCAGTCGCTGGTCTACAAGGCCATGGCACAGGGCGGCCTGCACCTGATGGTCAACAATGCGGGCATCGGCGGGCCCTCGGCCTCGACCGGCGACTATCCGGTCGAGGACTGGCGCCGCGTCATCGACATCAACCTGAACGCCGTTTTCTACGGACTGCGCTTCGGCATCCCTGCGATGCTGAAATCCGGTGGCGGGTCGATCGTCAACATGGCCTCGATCCTGGGTTCGGTGGGTTTTGCCGGGGCACCGGCCTATGTCGCGGCGAAACACGCCGTTGTCGGGCTGACCAAGAACGCCGCGCAGGAATATGCGACCCAAGGCATCCGCGTGAATGCCGTCGGCCCCGCCTTCATCGACACGCCCCTGCTGTCGGGGTTCGACAAGGCCGCGAAGGACTGGCTGGTGTCGTTGCATCCCATCGGCCGCCTTGGCACCGCCGAGGAGGTTTCGGCCCTGACCCTGTTCCTGCTGTCGGACCGCGCATCGTTCATCACCGGAAGCTATCATCTGGTCGATGGGGCCTATACCGCGAAATGACGCGCATCCCGCGGACGAGGCTTGAATTCTCGTCCGCGGGGACCATCCTTCATTTCTTGCGAAAAGGGAGGAAACCCATGCCGATCTCGTTCACCCGCCGCGCGGCGCTTGGCCTGGTGCTGGCGCTTGGCCTTGCCACCACGGCGCGCGCCGAATTTCCCGACCGGCCGGTCACGCTGGTGATCCCCTTTGCCGCGGGCGGATCGACCGATCTGGTCGGCCGCGTGGTGGCCGAACGGATGAGCCAGGACCTGGGCCAGCAGGTCATCGTGCAGAACGTCGGCGGCGCGGGGGGCAGCCTGGGCGCGGCGCAGGTCGCCGATGCCGACCCGGACGGCTATACGATCCTGATGGGCACGGTCGCCACCCATGCGCTGAACCCGCTGATCCTGAAGCAGAAACCCTATGATCCAGTGGCGGATTTCGCCCCCGTCTCGCTGCTGGTGCTGGTGCCGAATGTCCTGGCCGTCAACCCGGCCGTTCCGGCCAATACGGTGCAGGAGCTGATCGACCTGGCCAAGAAAGAGCCGCTGGCCTATGCCTCGTCCGGGAACGGCACGCCGCTGCACCTGTCGGGCGAGCTTTTCAAGTCGATGGCGGGCGTCGACATCACCCATATCCCCTACAAGGGCTCGGGCCCGGCGCTGACCGATGTGCTGGGCAACCAGGTGCCGATCATCTTTGACAACCTGCCCTCGGCCTCGGGTCATATCAAATCGGGCAAGTTGCGCGCGCTTGGCGTCACGACCAGGGACCGCTCGCCGGCCTTCCCCGACGTGCCCGCCATCGCCGAAACCCTGCCGGGGTATGAGACCTACAGCTGGAACGCGCTTTTCGCCCCCGCAGGCACGCCGCCCGAAGCCATCGCCCGGCTGAACGCCGCCGCCAGGGCCGCGATGGCCGACCCCAAGGTCGCCGAACAGATGGCCACCTTTTCTGCCACCATCGTCGCCTCCTCGCCCGAGGAACTGGGCGAGCATGTGAAGGCCGAGATGGCCAAGTGGGAGCCGGTGGTCAAGAACGCCAACGTCAGCATGGACTGACACCGGAGGGCCAAGGGGGGCCAGCCCCCCTCGCCGCATTCGCGGCTCACCCCCCGGAGTATTTCCGAAAGGGAAAGCGGCATTTCGGAGGGGGCATTAGCACTTCCTTAACCTCGTCCTGCGAGAGATCGAGGGGCGGAACAGGCTGGAGAGCCGATGGCCGCAAAGGGAAAGTCGCCCCGGTTCGCGCGCGAAGCTCTCGCATGGGCTGTAGTGGCCCCTCGGGCCGGGGCGCATCCCTGGCATTTTCCCTTTCGGAAATACTCCCGCCGGAGGCATTGCCCGAGCCGGTTGGCGCGGCACGCGCCAGAGGCGAGACAAAAGGCTTGCGGGCGGAACGCCCGCTCCGTTTCCACCGGCCCGTGCAAGGCTCTGGCCCTTGGGCGGACATCGCGCTAAACCCGCGCCGGAACGGGACGAAAGGCGCGATCATGGCACGGATTCTCATCACCTCGGCCATCCCTTACATCAACGGGATCAAGCATCTGGGCAACCTTGTCGGCAGCCAGCTTCCGGCCGACCTGTTCGCCCGCTATTGCCGCGCCCGGGGCGACGAGGTGATGTTCATCTGCGCCACCGACGAACACGGCACGCCCGCCGAACTGGCCGCCGCCAAGGCGGGCAAGCCAGTCGAGGAATACTGCGCCGAGATGCACGCCGTTCAGGCCGAACTGGCCCGCGGGTTCCGGCTGTCGTTCGACCATTTCGGCCGGTCCTCCAGCCAGCGGAACCACAAGCTGACCCAGCATTTCGCCGGTCAGCTGGATGCAAACGGCTATATCGAGGAGCGGGCCGAAAAACAGGTCTATTCCATCGACGATGGCCGCTTCCTGCCCGACCGCTATATCGAGGGCACCTGCCCGAACTGCGGCTATGACCGTGCGCGGGGCGACCAGTGCGAGAATTGCACCAAGCAGCTGGACCCGACCGACCTGATCAATCCGCACAGCGCGATTTCGGGGTCCACCAATCTGGAGGTGCGCGAGACCAAGCACCTTTACCTGCGCCAACGCGCGCTGAAGGACCAGATCGCCGCCTGGATCGATTCAAAGACCGACTGGCCGATCCTGACCACCTCGATCGCGAAGAAATGGCTGAACGACGGCGACGGGTTGCAGGACCGCGGCATCACCCGCGACCTCTATTGGGGCGTGCCGGTGAAGAAGGGCGACCAGCCCTGGCCGGGGATGGAGGGCAAGGTTTTCTACGTCTGGTTCGACGCGCCCATCGAATATATCGCCGCGACCGCCGAATGGGCCGATGCCAAGGGTCTGGGCGATGACGCCTGGCAACGCTGGTGGCGCACCGACAAGGGCGCGGGCGATGTGACCTATTACGAGTTCATGGGCAAGGACAACGTGCCCTTCCACACCCTGTCCTTCCCGGCCACGATCCTTGGGTCGGGCGAGCCCTGGAAGCTGGTCGATTACCTGAAATCGTTCAACTACCTGAATTATGACGGCGGCCAGTTTTCCACGTCACAGGGCCGCGGCGTGTTCATGGACCAGGCGCTGTCGATCCTGCCGGCGGATTACTGGCGGTGGTGGCTTTTGTCCCATGCGCCCGAATCCTCGGACAGCGAATTCACCTGGGAAAACTTCCAGACCTCGGTGAACAAGGATCTGGCGGATGTGCTGGGCAATTTCGTGTCCCGCGTGACCAAGTTCTGCGTTTCCAAATTCGGCAACGAGATCCCCGCAGGCGGCGCGTTCGGCCCGCAGGAGGCGGCGCTGATCGCCGATCTGGGCGCGCGCATCCGCGACTACGAGGGCTACATGTCGGCGATGGAAGTGCGCAAGGCCGCGGCCGAACTGCGGGCGATCTGGGTCGTCGGCAACGAATACCTGCAATCAGCGGCGCCCTGGTCGGCGGTCAAGACCGACCCGGAGCGGGCGCAGGCCATCGTGCGGCTGGGGCTGAACCTGATCCGGGTCTATGCGATCCTGTCGCAGCCCTTCATCCCCGATGCGGCGGCGACGATGATGACCGCGATGGGGTCGGACGACTGGACCTGGCCGGGCGATGCCGCCGAGGCGTTGCGCGCCCTGCCCGAGGGTCATGGCTTTGCCGTGCCTGAAAACCTGTTCCGCAAGATCACCGACGAGGAGCGGGCCGATTGGCAGACCCGCTTTGCCGGGGTGCGCAAATAACTCATCGGGCCGTCTGGGCGGCGGATGCGCTGCCCGGCGGGTGAACCAGACGCAGGGTGCCGACGACCGACAGCGCCAGCGCGAACATCGCGACCAGCATCAGCGTGAAGGCCCGGTTTCCGGGTTGCCCGCTGCGCGCGGGCGATGTTGCGGCAGGAACGGCGGGGCGGGGCATTGCGGTCGGTCCTCTGCTGGCTTACATGGAATGCGAACCGAACGCGGGGCGCGGCCTTGCGGTTCCGCATCATGCGGGGCCGAGGGTGGCTTGTATCCCCCCTGCGCCACCGGATAGAATGCACGCCAGTTTTCCAATCGGAGTTCCCGGATGTCCTGGACCGACGAGCGCGTCGAGACGCTCAAACGAATGTGGGCCGAAGGCCAGAGCGCCAGCCAGATCGCCAAGGAACTGGGCGGGGTCACGCGCAATGCGGTGATCGGCAAGGTGCATCGGCTGGGCCTGTCGAACCGCGTCGGCGGCGGTGCCGGGGATGAGGAGGAGGCAGCGCCCGTCGCAGCAGCGCCCGCCGCACCCGCGCGCCCCGAGCCGGCCAGCAGACCGGCCGAGCCGGAGACGCGCGCCGAAGCGCCGCAGCCCCGCGTCGAAACCCCGCGCCCTGCCCCGCAGCCGCCCGCCAGCGTGACGCCTCTGCCGGTGCGCAAGCCCATCGTCCCGGCTGGCCAGCCGCTGCCGCCGCAGCCTTCGGCCAACGAGATCAGCCCCGAGGCGCTGGCCTCGGTGCGCGAGGTGGAAAAGCGCGCGCGCAAGCTGACGCTGATGGAGCTGACCGAGCGGACCTGCAAATGGCCGATCGGCGACCCGGCGACCGAGGACTTCTGGTTCTGCGGCCTGCCCAGCCTGCCGGGCAAGCCCTATTGCGAGGCGCATGTGGGCGTCGCCTTCCAGCCGATGAGCGCACGCCGGGACCGTCGACGCTAGGGAGGGCCGATGGCGGAGCGGGGGCCAGCCCCCGCACCCCCGTGATATTTGGGTCCAGAAAGAGGGGGAAGGGCATCGTCCTTCCCTTTGTGGTTTTCAGGAAGTCAGCAGCGATGAGCGCCAACCCCCCGAACCTTCGCCCCGATCTGGCGCCCCGGCCCGTGTTCGACGCGGTGCCGCGCGCCGGACAGCCGACCATCGGCATGGTGTCGCTGGGTTGCCCCAAGGCGCTGGTCGACAGCGAGCGCATCCTGACCCGCCTGCGGGCCGAAGGCTATGCGATCAGCCCCGATTACAAGGGCGCGGATGCGGTGATCGTTAACACCTGCGGGTTTCTGGACAGCGCCAAGGCCGAAAGTCTGGATGCCATCGGCGAGGCGCTGCGCGAGAACGGCAAGGTGCTGGTGACGGGATGTCTGGGGGCGGAGCCGGAATACATCACTGGCGCGCATCCCAAGGTGATGGCCGTGACTGGCCCGCATCAGTATGAGGCAGTGCTGGATGCCGTGCACAAGGCGGTGCCGCCGGCGCCCGATCCGTTCCTGGACCTGTTGCCCGCGCAGAGTGTCAGCCTGACCCCCCGGCATTACTCTTACCTAAAGATTTCCGAAGGTTGCAACCACAAGTGCAAGTTCTGCATCATCCCCGACATGCGCGGACGGCTGGTGTCGCGCCCCGCCCATGCGGTGATGCGCGAGGCGGAAAAGCTGGTCGAGGCGGGGGTGAAGGAGCTGCTGGTGATCAGCCAGGACACTTCGGCCTATGGGGTGGACATCAAGCACGCCACCAGTGCGACGCGCGGCGGGCGCGAGCATCGGGCGCATATCACCGATCTGGCGCGCGATCTGGGGTCGCTCGGGGCCTGGGTGCGGCTGCATTATGTCTATCCCTACCCGCATGTGCGCGACCTGATCCCGCTGATGACGGAGGGGCTGGTGCTGCCCTATCTGGACATTCCGTTCCAGCACGCGCACCCCGACACGCTGAAACGCATGGCGCGGCCGGCGGCGGCGGCCCGGACGCTGGACGAGATCGCGGCCTGGCGCGCCGCCTGCCCCGACATCGTGCTGCGGTCGACCTTCATCGTCGGCTATCCGGGCGAGACAGAGGCGGAGTTCCAGACCCTGCTGGACTGGCTGGACGAGGCGCAGCTGGATCGGGTCGGCTGTTTTCAGTATGAAAACGTCAAGGGCGCGCGGTCGAACGACCTGCCCGATCATGTTCCGGCTGAGGTCAAGCAGGACCGCTGGGACCGATTCATGGAAAAGGCGCAGGCGATTTCCGAGGCGAAGCTGGCCGCCAAGGTCGGGCGCATCCTGGATGTGATCGTGGATGAGGTGGACGGCGAAGGCGCGACCTGCCGCACCAAGGCCGATGCGCCGGAAATCGACGGAAACCTGTTCATCGACGAGGGGTTCGAGGGCCTGGCCCCCGGCGACATCGTGACGGTCGAGGTCGAGGAGGCCAGCGAATACGACCTGTGGGGCCGCCTCGTCTGAGACGGGCGGCCCGCGGCGGCGGCCGGGATTGCCGCCGTTTCCCGGTCGGCGCGCCGGGGGCCTGCCCTTTGGCCACTGGACTTTTGCGGGGGGCAGACTTTATCCTGCCCCCATGCGCCGCAATCGTCCCATGGACCTTCCGACCCGATCAGCCCGGAAAGGACGGCCGTGACAGATCTGCCCCCGATCCAGCCCGCCGTCCTTGCGACGGGATTTGTGGGGTCTTCCGGTGCGATGGCCCGCATCCATGCGCGCATCGCCTCGGTCGCGCGGTCGACGGCGACGGTCTTCATCACCGGCGAAAGCGGCACGGGCAAGGAACTGGCGGCGCTGGCCGTTCACGGGGCCTCGCCCCGCGCCGCGGGTCCGTTCATCGCGCTGAACTGTGGCGCCATTCCGCATGATCTGCTGGAATCAGAGGTCTTCGGCCATGTGAAAGGGTCTTTCACGGGCGCGATCTCGGACAAGCCCGGCGCAGCGGCGGCGGCCGACGGCGGCACGCTTTTCCTTGACGAAGTGTGCGAAATGGCCCCCGCGCTGCAAACCAAGCTGCTGCGGTTCCTGCAAACCTCGACCATCCAGCCGGTCGGCGCGGTGCGGCCGAAGAAGGTGGACGTGCGCATCATCTGCGCCACCAACCGCGACCCGCGCGAGGCGGTGCGCAAGGGCCTGTTCCGCGAGGATCTGTTCTATCGGCTTTACGTCGTGCCGCTGCACATGCCGCCCCTGCGCGAACGCGGCGAGGATGTTATCGAGATCGCCGAGGCGGCGCTGACCCGATTTGCGGCCGAGGAAGGGCGCGACTATCACGGGCTTGACGACGAAGTGCGCACCCTGTTCCGCGAGATGGGCTGGCCCGGCAACGTCCGCCAGTTGCTGAACGTCATCCGCAATGTCGTTGTGCTGAACGACGGGGGGAAGGTCACACGCTCGATGCTGCCCGACACGCTGGACGGGGCGAGCTCCACTTCGGCCGGGCTGATCCTGCCAGACGAGCCGCCCGCCGCCGCCCCGGCCGAAAGCGCCCACGGGATCGAGGCGCTCGCCGGCCGCAGCATGGCCGAGATCGAGCGCATGGTGATCGAGGCCGCGCTGGCCCGCCATGGCGGATCGGTGCCGCGCGCCGCGCGGGAACTGGACCTGTCGCCCTCGACGCTGTACCGCAAGATCGAGGGCTGGCGCGATCAGGGCGCGGGACGGGTCGCGCGCTCGATCCGGTAGCTGCCTTCGGGCAGGTTCAGCGCCGCCGCCAGATCCTGCACCTGCGCCATGGACAGGGCGATGCGGACGGGCTGATCGGTGCGAGGGTCCATCTGTTCAAGAACCACGCAATCCTCGAAAGCCTCGATGGTGACATCCTCCTGCAACGGGGCGGGGCCCTCGTCCATCAGGGTGATCACGGTGGCGTCGAAATCGTGCTCGATGGTGAACATGGGGACATGGTAGGGCGGCGGGGGCCGCCGCTCAACCCCCCGCAGTGCGGTGAACTTCGCGCGAGCGGCGGGACAAGGGCTTTCAGGCGGCGCTGCATCTGCTATGCCAAGGGCAAAAGAGGCTGGAGGCGGGCATGATCGGGCGGACGGGCGCGGCGCTGGCATTGGCCGTGACATTGGCGGGATGCGTCTCTACCGGCACCCACGCGCCGGGGGCGCAGATGCCGGCACAGGTGCCGCCCCCGCGGACGGCGGTATCCGCCGCACATCTGACGCCCACGCAGGCGGCGCAGAACTTTGTCAGCGTGGTCGACCGCGTGGAACCCGTGGCCGAGGCGATGTGCAGGGCGCGCACCCGCGGCATTCCCTGCAATTTCCGCATCGCCATCGACGACCGGCCGAACCAGCCGCCGAACGCCTTTCAGACGCTGGATGAGCGCGGGCACCCGATCATCGGCTTTACGCTGGCCCTGATCGCCGATGCGCGCAACGCCGACGAGATCGCCTTTGTGCTGGGGCACGAGGCGAGCCACCACATCCTTGGCCATATACCGGCGCAGCGGAAATCGGCCATGACGGGCGCGATCCTTGCCGGAGTGCTGGCGAGCGCAGGCGGCGCCGATCCCGCCGCGATCGAGGCCGCGCAGCAGATGGGGGCCACCGTCGCCGCGCGCAGCTATTCCAAGGAATACGAACTGGCCGCCGATGCGCTTGGCGCCGAAATCGCGGTGCGCGCCGGCTATGACGCGGTGCATGGTGCGGCCTTTTTCGACCGGCTGCCCGATCCCGGCAACCGTTTCCTTGGCAGCCATCCCGCGAATGCGCAGCGCAAGGCGCTGGTGCGCCGCGTGCAGGCCGAGCTGACGGGAACCGCCGGATACTGACTTGATGCGGATCAAGGCGCGTTCCCGGCGCCCGGTCATCCTTGGCCCCAAGCAGGAAACAGGGGGATGCGATGATCGGATATGTCGGGGCGCCGCGGGCCTGGGGCCTGACCCGCGGGATGGCGCGGGTGCTGGGGGTCGATCTGACCGATGCCGTGGTCGAGGGCTGGCTGTCGCGCCCCGAACTGGGCGCGATGGTCGACCGCTGCGGGGCTTGCCCGCACGAGGCGCGCTGTCTGGACTGGCTTTCCCGTCACGTCAGCGCCCCGGCCCTGCCCGGCTATTGCCGGAACCGGCAGGCACTGGAGGCGCTGCGCTCCCCGACTTGAGCCCACCGGCATAAGCCCGCGACTTGAGCCTGCGCCCTGCCCGCGCTAAGGCGGAGCATGTTGCAGATCAAGGATGTCGTTCGCGACCGCGGGTCGCGCTATGCCGTATCGGGCGGGCCGGTTCAGGGCCGCGCCGGGATCGAAGCTTTCCTGCGCGAGCTGAAGGCCGCAAAGAAATACGCAAAGGCCACGCACAACACCTGGGCCTGCATCCTGTCGGGTGAAGGCCCGGTTCGCAATGACGATGGCGAATCCGGTGCGGCGGCGGTCATCCTGAAGATGCTGGAGCGCGCGGGGCTGACCGATCATGTCGTGGTCGTGACGCGCTGGTATGGCGGCGTCCATCTGGGCGGCGACCGCTTTGCCCATGTCGTCACCTGCGTGCGGGAATATCTGGCACGCCAAGACGCGGCCCGCTAACCTGTGCCCTCAAACGGGGGGAAGGATGCGGGCTTTTCTGGCGGGCGAGGCGCGGCGGTTCCGCAATACGGTCATCTGGTCGCTGGATGGCTGGCGCGCGGCATGGGCCAGCGAAAAGTCGCTGCGGCAATGGACACTTGCCAATGCCGCTTCGGCCGCGCTGGCGCTGATCCTGGACCTGACGGCGGCAGAACGCGCGGTCATCCTGGGGCTGGGACTGATGGTGCTGGCCGCCGAACTGGCCAATACCGCGATAGAGGAAATCGTGGACCGGCTGTCCCCGGAGCCTGCGCCCTTTGCCAAGAAGGCCAAGGACTGCGGCAGCGCCTGCGTCGCCATGGCGGCGATTGCGGCGGGCGTCGCCTGGCTTTGCATCCTGATCGGCTGATCCCCGCCGGGCCGCGTGACCGGCGGGAACCCCTGCGCGGGCCGGGCGTTTGTCCTGCACATGCAACCGCAGGAGGACGAAATGCAACAGCAAGGCTATATGCCCGCCGACGCCCGCATCCCGGGCGCCATGGTGTCCAGCGCCGATGTGAACGGCACCGATGTCTACAGCCCCTCGGGCGACCACCTTGGCAAGGTCGACCATCTGATGATCGACAAGCAGTCGGGCAACATCGCCTATGCAGTGATGACCTTTGGCGGCTTTCTGGGCCTTGGCGCCAGCGAACATCCCGTTCCGTGGAAAAAGCTGCGCTATGACGTGAACCTTGGCGGCTATGTCACCGACATCACCAAGGATCAGTTGGAAGGCGCCCCGGAACGATCGGACCGCTGGTATGAGGACCGCGACTATGCCCGCCGGTCGTATGAATATTATGGCATCGCCCCCTATTGGATGTGATGCTGCGCCTGTCGTTGCTGCGCCGCTGGCGCGGTGACGGGCGGACCCCGGCCCGACCGGCCGGGGTCTTCGATGCCTGATCCGGGGGCCTGATCTGGAGGCCGTGCGGCTGGAGAAGCCAGTCGCATGGCCGGTGTCAGTCGCGGCGGGCCTCGACAATTTCGCCCTCGCGAACCAGCGTCGCGAACAGCCCGCCTTGGGCGACCAGTTCGTGAAATCCGCCGCGTTCGACGATCCGGCCCCCATCCAGCACCAGAATCAGATCCGCCGACGCCACCGTCGACAGCCGGTGCGCGATGATCAGCGTCGTGCGGTTGGCGCGCAGCTTGTCGATCGCCCGTTTGATGCGCGCCTCGGTCGCGGGGTCCAGCGCGCTGGTCGCCTCGTCCAGAATCAGGATCGGCGCGTTCTTCAGCACGGCGCGGGCGATGGCGATGCGCTGACGCTCGCCCCCCGAAAGCGCCGCCCCGCGTTCCCCGATGACGAAATCGTAGCCGCCCGGCTTGCGCAGGATGAAATCATGCGCCTCGGCCAGCAGCGCCGCCTGTTCCACCTCGGCATCCGAGGCATCGGGACGACCGACGCGGATGTTTTCGGCGATGGATCGGTTGAACAGCCCCGCCTCCTGGAACACCACAGCGATGCTGTCGCGCAGCGACGACAGGGTGATGCCGGCGATGTCCTGCCCGTCGACCTCGATCCGGCCGCCGCCGGGCTGGCGCAGACGCTGCAACAGCGCCAGCGTGGTCGTCTTGCCCGATCCGGTCGGCCCGACCAGCGCGACGGTCTGGCCCGGCGCGGCCTCGAACGACAGGTCGAACACGCCCTGATCGCTGTGGGGGAACCGATACGTCACCCCAGCATAGGTCACGCGCCCCTGCACCGGCAGCGGCAGGGTGATCGCCCCCGGCGCATCGTTCACCTCGGCCGTCGCATCCAGCAGCTCGAAATAGCTGCGCAGCACCGGGGTCTGGCGAAAGATGGTCGAGACGAAACTGGTCAGCCGGTCCAGTTGCGCGATCAGCAGGCCCGCGAATGCGCCAAAGGACACGATCTCGCCCACGGTGATCTCGCCGCGCTGCGCCAGGATCGCGCCGATGGAAAAGATGACCACCATGGCGATGGTCGCTGCCGCCCGCGTCAGGACCGTCATCAGCCCCCACCAGGTCAGGACCGGGTATTGCGCATCCAGCAGGCTGCGCGTCAGCCCCTGAAGCGCCTGCATCTCGGTCGCAAAGCGGCTAAAGCTCTGCACCACCGTGACATTGCCCAGCACGTCGCCGACACGGCCATAGACGTTGCCCGAATATTTCTCGACCGCCGACTGGCCGGTCGAAGTCTTGTGGATGACCAACAGGTTCAGCCCGATATAGACCAGCCCCAGCACCGCCAGCACCGCCGCCATGCGCGCATCCAGCGTGATCGCCGTGGGGATCAGCAGCAGGATGCCGACCAGCGCCGTCAGCTGTTCGCGCAGCGCCCCGAGCCACAGCACGAACAGCGCATCTGTCCCCGCCAGGATCGCGCGGATGATCGACCCCGTGCCCTTTTCCGCGTGATAGCTGATCGGCAGGGTGATCGCGCGCGAGAATGCCGTGCCAAGCGCCGCCATCCGCGCCCGGTGCGCCAGCCGGTCCGAGGCGATGGCCACGACCGCCCCCGCCACGATGCCGAACAGCCCGAACCCGGCCCAGATGCCGATCAGGTGAAAGGCCCCGGACCCTTCGGCCAGCCGGTCGATCATGCGGCCGAACAGCAGCGGCTCGGCCAGTTGAACGATGGCGATGGCCACGCCCGACAGGGCCAGGGCGCCGCCCAGCCACCGCTCTCCCGCCAGAAGCGCCAGCGTGCGGCGATAGACGGCCGAAGTCGAAAGGCCCTGTGTCGAAAG
>JASGFG010000058.1:0-26085 GCA_047605605.1 Paracoccaceae bacterium
GCTTTACGTCAACCGGCTGATCCGGGTCAGCTATGGCCCCTTCCGCCTGAACGAGATGCAGCCGGGCGAGGTGCAGGAGGTGCGCCCCAAGATCCTGCGCGACCAGCTTGGCCTCGATGGCCCGACCGAGCCGACCGCAGCCGGCCCGCGCAAGGCCAGGACCACCGGCCGCACCCGTGCCGAAGCCCCCGCCCCGCGCGGGGGCGAGACGCGCAAGGCGCCGACCGCCCGGCCGCGCGACGCGGATGAGCGTCCGGCCAAACCGCAGGGCGCGGCGCGGGCGGGCGGAAGGACCTTCACCGCCAGGGGCGAGGGGAAACCCGTCGGTCGCGGCGCAAGACCGGCCCTGGACGCCAGGCCGCTGGATGCGGCGAAACCCGGCCCCCGCGGCGCCCGCCCCCCCGCCGCAAAGGCGCCCGAGGGCGGTAAGCCCGCCCCCCGCGGCGGCAAGCCTGCCCCTTCATCCGGCCCGCGCGGCGGCGGGCGTCCGGCCGGGGCGCCGCGAACTCCCTCTGGCACCCCGCGCAAGCCCCGCGGCTAAGGGGGAATAATCATTTGGATTTCCCGCCCCGCGGCACTGGTCACACCGCCGGGCTTGCCCTATAGTTTCAACGTCCCGCGACCCGCAGACGGAGCCATCATGTCCGCCAACGGCCTGAGAAACCTTTCGTTTTTCCTGCTGATGGCGCTTGTCGTCTTTGTCGCGACCGGCGGGGGGGCGTGATGGCCCAGCGATATGGCGGCAAATATTCGCCCGACGGCTCGCGTCCCGCGCCCGGCCTGCCCGATCCGGCCGGCCAGCCGCCGCGCAATCCATTCGATGGCAAGCGCGTCTCGCGCGTGGGGGTCAGGTCGAACCTGCTGTTTCTTGCCGCGATCCTGCTGCTGCTGCCGCTGGCGGGCGGCAATCCGGCGGGCTTCGTGCTGGCGATCCTGTCCTGCGGGGTGATGCTTCTGTCGGCCTGGCTGACGCGCGAGGGCCTGCTGGCGGAAGAGGCGTATGAGGCGCGCACCGTCGCCCGCCGCCCGGCGATCCCGCGCAAGATCTTCGGCTCGGTCCTGACCGGCATCGCGCTTGGGCTGGCGGGTTTCGCGCATTACACGGCACCGCTTTACCCGGTGCTGTTCGGCTTTCTGGGCACGGCGCTGCATTTCGGCGCCTTTGGCCCCGACCCTTTGCGCGACAAGGGGATGGAGGGCGTCGACAGCTTTCAGACCGAGCGGGTCGCCCGCGCCGTGGACGAGGCGGAAAGGAACCTTTCCGCGATGAAGGATGCGATCCTGCGCGCCAACGACCGGCAGCTGTCCGCCCGCGTCGACCGCTTTGCCCAGACGGCGCGCACCATGTTCCGCACGGTGGAAAACGATCCGCGCGACCTGACCTCGGCCCGGAAATACCTGTCGGTCTATCTGACCGGGGCCCGCGATGCGACGGTCAAGTTCGCCGATCTTTATGCGCAGAACCGCGACCCTGCCGCCCGCGCCGATTACGAAAGCCTGCTGACCGATCTGGAAACGAATTTCGCCAGCCGCACGCAGGCGCTCTTGTCCGACAACCGCACCGATCTGGATGTGGAAATCGCCGTGTTGCGCGACCGGCTGAAACTGGAAACCTGACCGCATCCGCGGCCCAAACCCCAAGAGAGTGTCCGACATGCCCGAATCCGTCCGCGAACAGGCTGCCACCGCCCTCGCCGAGGTCGAGAAAGTCACCGCCGTCATCCTGCCCGAGCCGGGAACCGACGTCGTGCCCCTGGCCGCCGCCCCTGCCCCGCAGGCCGCCGAAATCCGCAGGCGGATGGGCGAGATCGACATGACGAACAGCCAGTCGATCATCTCGTTCGGGTCGTCCGCACAGGCGGAATTGCAGGTGATCAGCCAGCAGATGCTGGCCGATGTGAAGAACAAGGATGTCGGCCCCGCAGGGGACAGCCTGCGCAACATCGTCAATACCATCCGCGGCTTTTCGGTTTCGGAACTGGATGTGCGGCGCAAGCGCAGCTGGTGGGAACGCCTGATCGGCCGCGCCGCGCCCTTTGCCAATTTCGTCGCCCGGTATGAGACGGTCCAGACCCAGATCGACAAGATCACCGACGACCTGCTGGGGCACGAGACGAAACTGCTCAAGGACATCAAGTCGCTGGACATCCTCTATGCCAAGACGCTGACCTTTTATGACGAACTGGCGCTCTACATCGCCGCGGGCGAGGCAAAGCTGGCCGAACTCGACGCCACCGACATTCCGGCGAAAGAGGCGGCGGTGAAGGCCGCGCCCGAGGTCGATCAGGTCAAGGTCGCGCAGGAACTGCGCGACCTGCGCTCGGCCCGCGACGATCTGGAACGGCGTGTCCATGACCTGAAGCTGACGCGGCAGGTGACGATGCAGTCGCTGCCCTCGATCCGGCTGGTGCAGGAAAACGACAAGTCGCTGGTGACGAAGATCAATTCCACCCTGGTGAACACCGTGCCGCTGTGGGAAACCCAGCTGGCGCAGGCGGTCACGATCCAGCGGTCGAAAGAGGCGGCGGAATCCATCCGCGCCGCCAACGACCTGACGAACGAGCTTTTGACCGAAAACGCCAAGAACCTTCAGGAAACCAACCGCGTGGTGCGGACGGAAATGGAGCGCGGCGTCTTTGACATCGAGGCGGTGAAGCAGGCCAATGCCACGCTGATCGCCACGATCAACGAAAGCCTCGCCATCGCGGACGAGGGCAAGAAAAAGCGCGCCGCCGCCGAGGTCGAGTTGCAGAAGATGGAAACCGACCTGCGCGACACGCTGGCCTCGGCCAAGGCGCGGGCGGATGGCACGGGCACCAATGTGGGGACTGCGGTCTGATCATGCGCCAGGGGGCAAGGATCGGTGGTGCGCTGGCTGCGCTGACGCTGGCGGGCTGCGTGACCACGCCGGTCGCCATGGCGCCGCGCATGGCGCCGCCGCCGAACCGGCCCGACCAGGTGATAGCCGTGCCCGAAACCCCGGCCAGCGCCGCCGCGCGGGCCTATTACGCGCAGGTGCAGCAATCCCTTCTGTCGCAGGGGCTGCTGCGCACCGATGGCGGCGGGCCGGACACACCCTTTACCGACCGGATGCTGGCCGACAATTTCATCCGCATCGCGCTCTACGACGAATATACCCGCAGCCCCGGCGCCCCCATCCAGCAGGAGGCCGCCAGCCGCCTGCGCCGGTGGGAGGTTCCGGTGCGTGTCGGCCTGCGGTTCGGCGCCTCGGTTTCCGCCACGCAAAAGGCGACGGACAAGGCGCGCATCGCCTCTTATGTCGCGCGGCTGGCGCGGATCACCGGCCATTCGATCCGCATGGACGAGGCAAGCCCCAACTTCCTGATCTACATGGTGTCCGAGGATGAGCGCCGCGCCATGGGCAATACGCTGGCTGCCGACCTGCCCGGCCTGTCCCCGGCCGAGGTGGGGGCGATCACCGGCCTGCCGCGGTCGACCTATTGCCTGGTCTATGCCATGTCGCCGGGGACGAGCTATGCCTATACCCGCGCGGTCGCCGTGGTGCGGGCCGAACATCCCGACCTTCTGCGCCTGTCCTGCATCCACGAAGAGGTCGCGCAGGGCCTTGGCCTTGCCAATGACAGCCCGGCCGCGCGCCCGTCGATCTTCAACGACGACGAGGAATTCGCGCTGCTGACGGTGCAGGACGAACTGATGCTGAAAATCCTCTACAGCCCCGGCCTGCGAACCGGCATGACCGAGGCCGAGGCCCGGCCCGTCGTCCAGTCGCTGGCCGCGCGGCTGACGGGGGGAAGCTGACACGAACGGGCCTTCCGGCCCACCCAGAAACGGGAGAGTAACGCCATGGTTTTCGACTTCCTCAAGGGCGAGTTCATCGACGTCATCGCCTGGACCGACGACACCCGCGACACGATGGTCTGGCGGTTCGAGCGGCGCGGCAATGCGATCAAATACGGCGCCAAGCTGACCGTGCGCGAGGGGCAGGCCGCCGTCTTCATCCATGAAGGACAGCTGGCCGATGTGTTCGGCCCCGGCCTTTATGTGCTTGAAACCAACAACATGCCGATCCTGACGACCTTGCAGCACTGGGACCACGGCTTTCAGTCGCCCTTCAAATCCGAGGTCTATTTCGTCAACACCACCCGGTTCAACGACCTGAAATGGGGCACGAAGAACCCGATCATCGCGCGCGACCCGGAATTCGGCGCGGTGCGCCTGCGCGCCTTCGGTACCTATTCGATGCGCGTGACCGACCCCGGCAAATTCATGACCGAGATCGTGGGCACCGACGGCGAATTCACCGCCGACGAGATCAGCTTTCAGATCCGCAACATCATCGTGCAGGAATTCAGCCGCGTCATCGCCAGATCCGGCATTCCGGTGCTGGACATGGCCGCGAACACCCAGGACCTGGGCAAGATCGTCGCCGATACCATCGCCCCCAAGGTGGGGGAATACGGCCTGTCCCTGCCGGAATTCTATATCGAGAACATCAGCCTGCCCGATGAGGTCGAAAAGGTCCTGGACAAGCGCACCTCGATGGGGATCGCGGGCGATCTGAACAAATACATGCAGTTCAACGCGGCCGAATCGCTCGACAATCCGAACTCGGGCGCGGGGGCGGCAATGGGGGCCGGCATGGCCGCCGGGATGGGCATGGGCATGGCGCAGAACATGGGCCCATGGGGAGTGGCCCCCGCCCATGCGGCGCCCCCGCCGCCGCCGCCCGCCTCTGCGCAATGGCATGTGGCCGAGGCGGGCGCCGCCACCGGCCCCTTTGCCGAGGTCGAGCTGAAGGCGATGACGGCCTCGGGCAGGCTGACGGGCGGCACGATGGTCTGGTCCGCCGGGATGGAGGGGTGGAAGCCCGCCGCAGAAACCGACCTTGCGCGGCTGTTCAAGGACGTGCCCCCGCCCCTGCCGCCGGGCATCTGAAGGGGCGCCGATCTTGGCCGAGACGGAAAGACACTGGCCCTGCGAAAGCTGCGGCGCCGACCTGCGTTTCGCGCCGGGCCAGACGCGGCTGGTCTGCGACCATTGCGGCCATGTGCAGGACATCCCGCCCGCCGATGCGGTGGCGACCGGCAAGCTGCACGAGGTCGACCTGCAAACCGGCCTGCGCGAGGATCTGCAACCCGGCCTGGTTGAGACGATCCGCACCACCCGCTGCCCCTCCTGCGGGGCGCTGGTGGAATTCCGCGGGGCCGAGCATTCCACCGAATGCCCCTTTTGCGCCACGCCCGTGACCATCGGAACCGGCGAGGCGCGGCTGATCAAGCCGCAGGGGGTCGTGCCCTTCCGCATCACCGAACCGCAGGCCCGCAACTCGATGACGACCTGGCTGGGCAACCTGTGGTTCGCCCCGAACGGGCTGGTCGAATATGCCCGCAAGGGCCGGGCGATGAACGGCATCTATGTCCCCTACTGGACTTTCGACGCCGCCACCCGCAGCCGCTATCGCGGGGCGCGCGGGGAATATTACTATGAAACCCGCACCGTCATGGTCGAGGTCAACGGCCGGATGGAACGGCGACAGGAACAGGTCCGCCACATCCGCTGGTATCCGGTCGCCGGCCGCGTCAGCCGGTTCTTTGACGATGTGCTGGTCATGGCCAGCCGCAGCCTGCCGCGCAGCTATGTCGATGCCCTGGCGCCCTGGGATTTCGGCGATCTGGTGCCCTATAACGCCGATTACCTCGCCGGGTTCAGCGCCGAGGGCTATACCGTCAGCCTGTCCGAAGGCCACCAGCAGGGGCAGGAGATCATGGGTCGGGTGATCCTGAACGACGTGCGCCGCGACATCGGCGGCGACGAACAGCGGGTCGAGGGGATCGACACCGACTATTCCGGCGAAACCTTCAAGCACATCCTGCTGCCGATCTGGACCGCCGCCTACAGATACGGCGGCAAAAGCTATCGTTTCGTCGTCAACGGCCAGACCGGCAAGGTGCAGGGCGAACGGCCGTGGAGCGTGTGGAAGATCGCCTTTGCCGTGCTGCTGGCGGTTGCCGCGGCCGGGGCCTTTGCCTGGCTGAACCAGAACGGCGAGTTCATAAATTTCCGTGAGTTCCGATAAGTTCGGCCTGCGTCATGTTGACACTCCCCCCGCGCGGGCATAGGCGCGGATCAGCCCCGACGTGACCGGGGCCACAGGAACCGCGCCCATGTCCGAGACCAGCGCAGGCCCCGCCGAAGGGGCCGAACGCCCGCTGAACCACGTTCTCCAGAACGCCAATTACCGCCATTTCATCGCCTCGCGCACCTTGTCCTCGCTGGCCTTCCAGTCGCTGACCGTGGCGCTTGGCTGGATGATCTACGACCTGACCGGCAGCGCCTGGATGCTGGGCTGGGTCGGGTTCTTCCAGTTCCTGCCGATGCTGGTGCTGACCTTCGTGGTCGGCGCCGTGGCCGACCGTTATGACCGCCGCCGCATCGGCCTGATCTGCCAGTGGGTCGAGGCGGCGACGGTGCTGGTGCTGGGCACGCTGGCCTGGACGGGGCAGCTGACCGCGCCGGGCATCCTGGCCGCCGTCTCCGTCCTTGGCGCCTCGCAGGCGTTCGAGAGGCCGACCATGGCCTCGCTGGTGCCCGGCATCGTGGGGCCGGCGATGTTGCAAAAGGCCATCGCCACATCGACCTCGTTCATGCAGACGGCCTTCATCGTCGGGCCGTCGCTGGGCGGCATCCTTTACGGGGTCGGGCATGTCGTGCCGTTTTTCGTCTCGGGTGCGATGTTCATCGCCGCCGGGATCAGCGTGGCCACCATCCGCCTGCTCGCGCCGCCCGCCGCGCGCGCGCCGGTCACGCTGGACACCGTTTTTGCCGGCGTCCGCTTCATCCGCCGCACGCCCGCCGTGCTGGGGATGATCTCGCTGGACCTCTTTGCCGTGCTGCTGGGGGGTGCGACCGCCCTGCTGCCGATCTTTGCCAGCGACATCCTGAACGCGGGGCCGATCGGCCTGGGCCTGCTGCGCGCCTCGTCGGCGGTGGGGGCGCTTCTCATGTCCTTCTGGCTGGCCCGCCATCCGATCACCGAAGGCGCGGGGCGCAAGATGTTCGCCGCCGTCGCCGTCTTCGGCATCGCCACCGTGGTCTTCGCCCTGTCAAAGCAGATCTGGCTTTCGGTCCTGGCACTTGGCATCGCCGGGGCGGCCGACAACATCAGCGTGGTCGTGCGATCCTCGCTGGTGCAGCTGATGACCCCGGACGAGATGCGCGGGCGGGTGAATGCGGTGAACTCGCTGTTCATCGGCACCTCGAACCAGCTGGGAGAGTTTGAAAGCGGCATGGTGGCCGGCATGTTCGGCCCCGTCGCGGCGGGCGTGATCGGCGGCGTCGGCACTCTGGCCGTGGTCGCGATCTGGATGGCGGCCTTTCCGGTCCTGCGCCGGGTGCAGCGGCTGGACGGCAATTAGCCTCCGGCGGGAGTATTTCAGAAAGGGAAAATCCCTGCCGCTTTCCCTTTCGGAAATACTCCGGGGGGTGAGGGCGAAGCCCGAGGGGGGCAGCGCCCCCCTTCCCCCGTTGACAGCGGCATTCCCCGCCCCCAGAACGGCCCCACCAGAAGCCGGAGGCCCCCATGCGCTATGACCCCGCCCGCATCCTGCCCGAAGCCCGCATCCCGGAACTGCCGAACCCCTATTTCGGCAAGGTGCGCGACTGCTATGACCTGCCCGCGGATGCCGGGCACGGGGCGCGGCGCATCCTGATCTCGTCCGACCGGATTTCCGCCTTCGACCGCATTCTGGCGGTCATCCCCTTCAAGGGGCAGGTGCTGACCCAGATGGCACGGTTCTGGTTCGACGCGACCGCCGACATCTGCCCGAACCATGTGCTGGAATACCCCGATCCGAATGTGGTCGTGGGGCGGCATGTCACCATCCTGCCGGTGGAAATCGTGGTGCGCGGCTATCTGGCGGGCACCACCGGCACCTCGGTCCTGACCATGTATCGCAAGGGCGTGCGGACCATGTATGGCCACAGCCTGCCCGATGGCCTGCGCGACAACCAGGCCCTGCCCGCGCCGATCATCACCCCCACGTCCAAGGCTTTCGACGGCGGCCACGACGAGCCGCTGACCCCGGCCCAGATCGTCGGGCAGGGCCTGCTGACCCAGGCGCAATGGGATGAGGTTTCCGCCAAGGCCCTGGCGCTTTTCGCCCGCGGACAGAAGATGGCGGCGGAACGCGGGCTGATCCTTGTCGACACCAAATACGAATTCGGCATGGATCAGGCCGGCAACATCCTGATCGCCGACGAAATCCACACGCCCGATTCCAGCCGTTACTGGATCGCCGCCAGCTATGAGGCGGCCTTTGCCGCAGGCGAGCGTCCCGCCAGCTTCGACAAGGACGTGATCCGTGCCTGGGTCGCGGCGCGCTGCGATCCCTATGCGGACGACATCCCCGAAATCCCGCCCGAGATGATCGAAAAGACCGCCCGCGCCTATGTCGAGGCCTTCGAGATGATCACCGGCCAGAGTTTCGTGCCCGATCTTTCCGGTGCCACGGTGCTGGACAGGGTGCGCGGCAACCTGAGACAATTCTTCAGCAAGTGATCAATTGTTCGCGCTAACATCTGCGCTATAACCGGACGCGGGGACAGAGGGAGGCAAGGCCATGATTCTCAGCTGCGGCGAGGCGTTGATCGACATGCTGCCGCGCCGGTCGGTTTCGGACGAGGCGTGTTTCGCCCCCTATGCCGGCGGTGCGGTGATGAACACGGCCATCGCCCTTGGCCGGCTGGGCGTGCCCTCGGGGTTCTTCTCGGGCCTGTCGACCGACCTGTTCGGCGAGATCCTGACCGACACGCTGGAGGCGTCGCGCGTCGACACCTCGTTCTGCGCGCGGTCGGGGCGGCCGACCACGCTGGCCTTCGTCAAGCTGGTGAACGGGCAGGCCACATATGCCTTCTATGACGAAAATACCGCCGGGCGGCTTCTGTCGCCGGCCGATCTGCCCGCCCTGCCCGCCAGCGTGGGCGCGCTGTTCTTTGGCGGGATCAGCCTGGTGAACGATCCCGCCGCCTCCACCTACGAGGCATTGCAGGCGCGCGAGGGCGAGGTGCGCGTGACGATGATCGACCCGAACATCCGCCCCGGCTTCATCACCGACGAGGCCGCCTATCGCGCCCGGATCGACCGGATGATCGGCCGCGCCGATATTGTGAAACTGTCGGACGAGGATCTGCACTGGCTGCTCGGCGCGGGGGACATGGCGGTTCTGGCGCAGACGCTGCTGCTGCGCGGGCCGAAACTGGTGTTCGTGACCGAAGGCGCAAAGGGCGCCCATGCCTTTACCGCCACGCACAGCCGCTTTGGCGCGGCAACGCCGGTGACGGTGGCCGATACGGTCGGCGCGGGCGACACGTTCAATGCGGGCGTTCTGGCCGCATTGCACCGCGCCGGGGCGCTGACCAAGATCGGGCTGGGACAGCTTTCGCCGGGGACGCTGGATGCGGCGCTGTCGCTGGGAACGCGCGCCGCCGCCGTCACCGTCAGCCGCCCCGGTGCGAACCCGCCCTGGGAAAACGAGCTTTGAGGGCGGTCGTCCAGCGCGTTTCGCGGGCCAGCGTCACGGTCGACGGCACGGTGACGGGCGAGATCGGCCCCGGCCTGCTGATCCTGATCTGCGCCATGCAGGGCGATGCCGAGGCCGAGGCCGATCAGCTGGCCATGAAAATCGCCAAGCTGCGGATCTTCAGGGACGAGGCAGGCAAGATGAACCTCTCGGTCCGCGACATCGGCGGGGCGGTTCTGATCGTCAGCCAGTTCACCCTTGCCGCCGACCTGCGCGGCAACCGCCCCGGCTTTTCCACCGCCGCCACCCCGGATCAGGGAAAGCGGCTTTACGACTATTTCACCGTGCAGATGCAGGCCCAGGGGTTACCGACCGCCAACGGCATCTTTGGCGCCGATATGGCGGTCGAACTGGTCAACGACGGGCCGGTGACGATCTGGATGGACACCGCCGCCTGAGACGCCCCTACTGGAACGGATTGGCGGGGTTGGATTTCCCGCCGCTCTGGCTCAGCGCGTCGGAACAGGCGATCAGCGCATCCATGGATGCCCGGCTGCCGGACAGCGAATACCAGATCACATCCTCGTTCGATTCGCTGCGCAGGAACAGCTTTTGACCCTGCGAGATTTCGACCAGAAGCCGGGCGCTGTCATTGCCCGACGGCAGGTCGAACAGCACCGAATTCTGATAAAGCTCGGCATTCGTCAGCGTCCAGTCGGGGCGCCGGTCGATCTGCACGCGCAGGTTCGCCGTGCCGCCCTCGAACTGCCACTGGGTCGAATAGAACTGAAGCCGCAGCGTCCCGTCCTGAAAGACCCACAGGGCAAAGCTGTCGCCCGGCGCCGACACCTCGGCCTTGCAGGCGAGCGAGCCATCCTCGAACCCCACGCCCGAGACCTGCCAGTGCTTGTGGCTGAACAGCACCTCGCTGTAAGGCTCGGCAGATGCGGGGGCCGAAAACATGGCCGCCGCAGCGATCGCCAATCCCAGACGCATCATCATCGCACACTCCCTCTGTCCCGCGACCACATTTCGGATAGTGGCATAGCCATGGATTGCGGCAAGAGGCGGGAAAGATGAAAGCGGCGCTGTGGCGCGGTTACACCCACTCGACCGGGGTGATGAACCCGCCCAGCAGGTTTTCCGCCGCCGTCTTGTCCATCGGACCCGTGGCGGCGATGCGTGCGACCAGCCCGCGCTTCTTGTCCTCGACCACGCTGTCGACATGGGCGGGGATGCCCGCCTCTTTCAGCGCGGCGTCATAGACGCGGGTGATGGCCATGCGCCGCAGATCGGGCTTGAAGATCTTGCCCACGGCGGTTTTCGGCAATTCCGGCAGGATTTCCACATGTTTCGGCACGGCGGCGCGTTCGCTGATATGGTCCTTCGCATAGGCCATCAACTCGTCTGCGGTGACCGTCGCACCCTTGACCAGTTCGACATAGGCGCAGGGCAGTTCGCCCGCATGGGCATCGGGCTGGCCGATGGCGCCGACGAAGGCGACCGCCGGATGGCCCATCAGCGCCTCTTCAATCGTCGCGGGGTCGATGTTGTGCCCACCCCGGATGATCAGATCCTTGGCCCGCCCGGTGATGTAGAGGTATCCGTCCGCATCCAGCCGCCCAAGATCGCCGGTGCGCAGGAACCGCCCCTCGGCGAACAGGTCGCGGTTCTTGTCGACCTCGGTATAGGTCGACCCCTCGAACACGCCGGGGTTGGCGACGCAGATCTCGCCCACCTCGTCCACCGCGCATTCGCGAAAGCCTTCGGCCGTCTTTTGCAGGATGCGGACATGGGTATAGGGAAAGGGCAGACCCACCGATCCGATGCGCTTGGCCCCCTCGGGCGGGTTGACCGACACCAGACAGGTGCATTCGGTCAGGCCATAGCCCTCGATCACCTGCACGCCGGTGGCCTTTTCAAACCGGCTGTAAAGTTCCAGCGGCAGGGGGGCCGACCCCGAGAATGTGCCGCGCAGGGTGGAGACATCGGCATTCACCGGCCGCTGCATCAGCGCGGCCAGGGCGGTCGGCACGGTGATCAGATAGGTGGCCTTCCACCGCTCGATCAGCTTCCACAGGTTGTCGAACACCCCGTCACCGCGATAGCCCGCAGGCGTCGGCAGCACCACCTGCGCGCCCGAGGCGATGGCCGACATCAGGATCGGATAGACCGCGAACACATGGAACAGCGGCAGCGGGCACATGATCGTGTCAATCTCGGTGAACAGCAGGCGATGCCCCAGCCAGCCGTTATAGACCATGCCGGAAACCTTGTGCTGCGCCACCTTGGGCATTCCGGTCGTGCCGCCGGTGTGGAAATAGGCGGCCACACGGTCGGCCGGCTCATCCGCAAAGGTCAGACGGTCGGCGGGCTGTTTCGCCATCTCGCGCCGCAGATGCAGGACATTGGCATTGTGGGAAACCGGGTTCTTCGGCCGCACCAGCGGCACGATCCACGATTTCGGCGGCGTCAGATAGCGGCACAGGTCCACCTCCAGCACCGTTTTCACCCCCGGCGCATGGCGCACCGCCTCGGCCACCTTTTGCGGCACGTCGGTTTTCGGGAAAGCCTTCAGCGTGACCACCGCCTTGGCCTTGGTCTCGCGCAGGATGGCGCTGATCTGGTCGGGTTCCAGCAGGGGGTTGATCGGGTTGGCGATGCCCGCCACCATGCCGCCCAGCAGGACCACCGCCGTCTCGATGCTGTTCGGCAGGATATAGGCGACCACATCCGTGGGCCCGATGCCCAGGCTGCGGAACAGGTTCGCCGCCTGCGTCACCTCGGCCAGCAGCTGCTTCCACGTCAGGGTGATGGCCTTGTCGTCGGGGCCGGAAAAGATCTGATAGGACAGCGCCGGGCGGTCGCCATGCGCCTTGGCGGTGCGCGACAGAAACTCATGCATCGTGCGCGCCACGTCGCGGGCGGCCCAGGGCATTTCGGCCTCGATCGCCTTCACATCGGCCGCCGAAGCGAAGCCGTTGGTCACGATGCGGTTCATTGTCGTCCTCCCCCCGTGGAACCCGTCCCCGCTCCCCCGGCGGCAGGTGGGGCAAAGCATGTGCGGTTTCGCCCGGCTTGCCAAGCGGAACGCAGCGTCGCAAGGCCTTTGCCCGCCCTCCATTCTGCCCCGAAAGCAGCCGCGGGCGCCAGCGTTTCCCGCGCGAAACCGCCGACGCGCGGCGGCGGGGGATCGGGGCGCAAAGACCGCATCCCCGCGCTGCGCCCGCGTGACATGCCTTGCGGCGGGGCATCGGCCGGACCTATGATCGGCCGGAAAACAGGGGTTTGCCATGCACGTCGTTTCACTGCTTCGCACCGACATGTTCTCGATCCGCATCGACGGCGCCCCCGCCGCGATCCCCGACCTGTTCCCGGAATGGGGCGAACTGGACAGGTTCGGCCTGGTGATCGACGAGGCGGTCGGCGGCGTCGGCGCCACCCATCTGCTGCAATGCGCGATGATGGCCTATTACGACGCGAAACCCGCGCGCCGGACCAGCCGGGCGGTCTATCCCGAGATCTATGCCTTTCACATCGGCAAGGGGCATGGCGCCCATGCGCCTTACGACTTCTGGCCCGCCCGGCGCGAGGTGATCCTGCGCACCACCGACCACCGTCAGGTGCTGGACGCCATCAACAATTGCGGCATCACCCGCCTGGCCGTGCCCGACCGCCCCGCGCGCGAGGTAATCCACCGCCCGAAAGAGGTCGAGGCCGCGCTGGACCGCATTGCCTCGGCCTTTGTCTACTGCGCCGGGGGCCGCGTGGCGGGCGGCGATGTGGAAATCACCGGCACCGACAAGCGGACCGAGTTCAACCCGAGCCAAGTGCTGCGCCCGGTCTCGGAGCTCGTCTCCGCCCGCCGCGCGCCGGGGGCGGTGTCGAGCAGCGGCATCCCGATCAAGGAGTCGGACGACGACTATTCCCGCTGGCTGACCGAACGCGACGCCGAGATCACGCCCGAGGAACGCCTTGCCGCGCGCCAGCACCGCGAGGGGTTGCGCTCGCCCGAGGGGCTGATGACGGAAACCTATCGGCGGGTCAGCGTGGCCGAGGCGTTGAAACGGCTGGCGGGCGCGGGGCCGCAAGCGGCGGGGCTGGCGGCGGAGTAGGTGGGGGTTGAGCCAGAGCAGTCCCTCGTCGGTTTGAGGCCAGAGCGGATGGTCAGCGCGTTGAATGATAGCTTTTCAGAAAATCTCTGATCTGGCTTTTGCCATTAAGATGAAGAACCGGCACCTGCGGGCCATCTAGTAACCGCTGGTTTTCGATCTTCGGGCGATAGTCTCTGTCGAAAGTCCAGACGTAGCGTAAGAACACCATGAACTCCCTATTGAGCTTTTCGGAGCAGCCGATGGCAAGGTCAGGTCTTCGGCCACCCCGGAGGTTCCGAGCGATCACACGATGCATGCAGGTGATCCGTGAGGTTTTCAGCCATATCACGAGATCGGCGCGCGGTAGGCGCAAATCAAATGTCCGGCGAGGTAGTTGCCTTCACAGATCCAGTTTGACCCTGAGACCGCTTCGGCAACACGACATCGGAATTGCTCTGGTTCCGGTTCCTTCCAGTTCGGTTGCCAGAAAAGCCGGTCAAGATGGATGACAGGGAAGGAGAACCGTTCACCGAGCGCACGCGCAAGTGTCGACTTTCCGCTTCCCGCGTTTCCCAGAATAACGATGCGATTTGGTGGCATGATGCTCTCACTATCTGCGGGGAGCGCTTATTGCAGCCTTGTGGTGAAATGCACAAGCAATCTAGGCCTAGCGTCCGCTTCGTCTGGAAAAGCCACCGCCCCCCCAACTGCAAACGCGGCCCCATCACAGAGGCCGCGCCACTCTCGTCCACCGGCAGACCAACCCTGCCCCACCAAGCCGCCCTCAGACCGCCTTGCCTTCGGCTTGCGGAATGCGCAGCACCTGGCCGGGATAGATCTTGTCGGGGTGGGTCAGCATCGGCTTGTTCGCCTCGAAGATCGCCTGATACTTGTTGGCATTGCCCAGCGTCGCCTTGGCGATCGCCGACAGCGTGTCGCCTTTTTTCACCGTATAGAACACCGGCGCGGGGTGGTCATCGTCATCGGCCTCGACCGCGGCCACACCCTGCACGTTGCCGACCGCCAGGATCACCTTTTCCTTGACCTCGGGCGACACGGCCTTGCCCTCGACCTTCACCTTGTCGCCATCGACCTTGATGTCCAGGCCACTGGCATCCAGCCCCAGATCCTTGACCTCTTTCTTCAGCGCCTCGGCATCGGGGGCGGCATCCTTCTTCACCTCTTTGCCCGATCCGGTCAGAAAGCTCCAAAGTCCCATGTCGTGTTCTCCATTTCTGCGACCGCCATGCAGGATACATGGCATCGGACTGTAACGGAATGACATGATAGGCCGCAAAGCGGGCGGGGAAAGACCTTGATCCCTTCCCCCCTTGCGACCGCCGCAGAAGCAGACCCCGTTCTGCCCCCATCCTCTTCGCGAAAATATCCTCGGGGGGTGAATTGGGCGCAGCCCAAGAGGGGGGCAGACAGCCCCCCTGCCCGGTCCGCCGCCCTCAGGCGGCTTCGGCGGTGAACTGCAACCGCGCCAGCCGGGCGTAAAGCCCGCCCTCGGCCACCAGTTCCTCATGCGTGCCGATGGCCGCGATCCGGCCGTGTTCAAAGACCACGATCCGGTCGGCGCGCTTGACCGTGGCCAGCCGGTGCGCCACGACCAGCACCGTCCGCCCCTGCGCCAGCCGGTCCACCGCCGCCTGCACCGCCCGTTCGCTTTCCGCATCCAGCGCCGAGGTCGCCTCGTCCAGCAGCAGCACCGGCGCATCGCGCAGGATGGCGCGGGCGATGGCGATGCGCTGCCGCTGGCCGCCCGACAGCATCACCCCGCGCTCGCCCAGCCAGGAGTCATACCCTTCGGGCAGCGCCGCGATGAACTCATGCGCCGCCGCCGCACGGGCCGCGGCCTCGACCTCTGCATCGCTCGCCTCGGGGCGGCCGAAGCGGATGTTCTCGCGGGCCGAGGCGGCGAAGATCACCGCATCCTGCGGCACCAGCGCGATCTCGCGGCGGAAATCGGCGCGCGCCATGTCGCGCAGGTCGATCCCGTCGAACAGGATGGCGCCGGATTGCGGGTCATAGAACCGCTCCAGCAATTGCAGGATGGTGGTCTTGCCCGCGCCGGAAGGGCCGACCAGGGCCACCGTCTCGCCCGGCCGCACATGAAGGCTGACCCCGTTCAGGGCCGAGACATCGGGCCGGGTGGGATAGTGGAACACCACGTCGCGGAACTCGACCTCGCCGCGCGTGGGGCGCGGCAGGGCGGTCGGACGGGGCGGGTCCTGCACGGTATCCGTGACCTCCAGCAGTTCGACCAGCCGCTCGGTCGCGCCCGCGGCGCGCTGCAACTCGCCCCAGATCTCGGACAGGGCGCCGACCGATCCGGCGGCGATCACGGCATAGATCACGAACTGGACCAGCTCGCCCCCGCTCATCCCGCCGGCCCGCACGTCGCGCGCCCCGATCCAGAGGACGCCGACGATCCCGGCAAAGACCAGAAAGATCACGACGGCCGTCATCACCGCCCGCGTGCCGATCCGCGCCTGCGCCGAGGCATAGGACTTTTCGGTCACATCGGCAAAGGCCGCGCGCGTCTGGCCCTCGTGGGTAAAGGCCTGCACCGCCTGCACCGCGCCCAGGGCTTCGGCGGCTGCCCCCGAGGAGGCGGCGATCCAGTCCTGGTTCTGCCGGCTGAGGGCGCGCAGGCGGCGGCCCATGACAATGATCGGCACGACCACCACCGGCACGATCAGCAGCACCAGCCCCGCCAGCTTGGCCGAGGTCAGGAACAGCATCACCAGCGCCCCCACCAGCATCAGCAGGTTGCGCAGCGCGACCGAGACGGACGACCCGATCACCGACAGGATCAGCGTCGTGTCGGTGGTGATGCGGCTCAGCACCTCGCCCGACAGCAGCCGCTCGAAAAAGGCGGGCGACAGGCCGACCACCCGGTCGAACAGCGCGCGGCGGATGTCGGCCACCACCCGCTCGCCCAGACGGGTGACAAAGTAATACCGCAGCCCCGTTCCCACGGCCAGAAGCGCCGCGATGACAAGCGCCGCGCCGAAATACTGGTCCAGCAGCACCGCCTTGTCGACGTTGAAGCCATCGACCACGCGGCGCACCGCAACGGGCAGGATCAGGCTGACCGTCGCGGTCAGCACCAGCGCCAGCCCCGCCACCACCGCCATGCCGCGATAGGGCCGGACAAAGGGCGCAAGCCCCCGCAATGCACCCACGCGGCGCGATGCCGCGCGATCCTCGGTCGGTCCGGTGTTTCTGGCCATGGCTTGCTCCGTTTCCCGGCTGCGGGGTTTAGGCATCCTTGCCGCACAGGGCAAGCGCCCTGTGGTCGCGCCCCCTTGCCGCAGGGGCAGCCGCCCCCGTTGCCGCGCCCCTCTTGCCCCCCGCCCCTTGCCCCGCCCGCCCCCGCCTGCCAAGGTCGGCCCGGAACAAGGGGGCCGCCGATGACCAGCCGTTTCTTCACCGCCGCCGATGGCACCCGCCTCGCCTATCGCGACGAAGGCGCGGGGCTGCCGCTTCTGTGCCTGTCGGGGCTGACGCGGACCATGGCCGACTTCGACTATCTGGCCCCGCATCTGCCGCCCCTCCGGCTGATCCGCATGGATTACCGCGGCCGGGGCGAAAGCGCCTTTTCCGGCGCCGCGACCTATACCGTCCCGCAAGAGGCGCAGGATGCGCTGGCGCTGATGGATCATCTGGGGCTGGACCGGGCGGCGATCCTTGGCACCTCGCGCGGGGGGCTGATCGGCATGGCGCTTGGCGCGACGGCGCGCGGGCGGGTCATGGGCCTGTGCCTGAACGATGTCGGCCCCGTGATCGACCGCCAGGGGCTGGACAAGATCAAGGATTACGTCGGCCGCAACCCCGCCGCGCAGACCCATGCCCAGCTTGCCGACCGCCTGCCCGCGCAGATGGCGGGCTTTGCCGGCGTCCCCGCCAGCCGCTGGCTGGAAGAGGCGACAAAGCATTATCGCGAAACCCCCGAAGGGCTGCGCATCACCTATGATCCCGCCCTGCGCGACAGCTTTCTTGCCGCCTTTCAGGGGCCGCCGGTCGACCTCTGGCCGCTGTTCGATGCGCTGGCGGGCCTGCCGCTGGCGCTGATCCGCGGCGCCAATTCCGACCTGCTGTCGCAGGCGACCGTCGACGAGATGCGCCGCCGCCGCCCCGACATGATCTTTGCCGAAGTGCCAGGCCGCGCGCATATCCCCTTCCTTGACGAACCCGAGGCGGTAGCCGCCGTCCTCGCCTTTCTGAAAGCGTGCAGATGACCGATATCGCCCTGATCGAGGCCGCCGCCGACCGCCTGCGCGGCCATGCGCGGGTGACGCCGCTGCTGAACGCGCCACTCCTTGATCGGATCGCCGGGCGGCGGGTGCTGGTCAAGGCGGAATGCCTGCAACTGACCGGATCGTTCAAGTTCCGTGGCGCATGGTCGGCGATCACCGCCCTGCCCGCCGGGGCAAGGGGGGTGCTGGCCTATTCCTCGGGCAATCATGCGCAAGGGGTGGCGCTGGCCGCCGCGCGCCGGGGCCTGCCTGCCGTCATCGTCATGCCCGCCGATGCGCCGCAGGTAAAGATCGACAACACCCGTGCCTATGGGGCCGAGGTGGTGCTGTATGACCGCGCGACCCAGGATCGCGACGCCATCGGCGCGCGCCTTGCCGCCGAACGCCAGCTGGTGCTGGTCAAACCCTATGACGATCCGCAGGTCATCGCGGGCCAGGGCACCACCGGCCTTGAAATCGCCGCCCAGGCGGCCGAGGCCGGCGTGACCGGGGCGCAGGTTCTGGTCTGCTGCGGCGGGGGCGGGCTGACCTCGGGCATCGCGCTGGCGCTGGAGGCGCGGGCCCCCGGCCTGACCGTCCGCCCGGTGGAGCCTGTAGGGTTCGACGACACCGCCCGGTCGCTTGCCAGCGGGCAGCGCGAAAGGAATGCGGCGTTGAGCGGTTCGCTCTGCGATGCCATCGTCACGCCCTCGCCCGGCGAGATCACCTTTCCGATCCTGCAACGCCTGTGCGGCCCCGGCCTTGCCGTCACCGATGACGAGGCGTTGCGGGCGGTGGCGCTGGCCTTCGCCCATCTGCGCATCGTGGCCGAACCGGGCGGCGCGGTGGCCCTGGCCGCCGCCCTTTTCCGCGGCGGGGACATCGCGGGCGACACGGTGATCTGCACCGTCTCGGGCGGCAACGTCGATCCGGCGCTGTTCCGCAGCGCGGTCGAACGCCGGGGCTAGGGGGGCGATGCCGCTGGTCTGGCTGGACGACATCCGCCTGAACGCCGTGATCCAGGGGCCTGCGGATGGGCTGGCGCTGGTGCTGATCCACGCGCTCGGGCTGGACCTGACGATCTGGGACGATCTGGTCGCCCGCCTGCCGCGCGGCCTGCGCATCCTGCGGTTCGACCTGCGCGGCCATGGCGCCTCGGATACGCCGGCCGCCCCCTATGCCATGGGCCAGATGGTGCGCGATGCCGAACGGCTGATCGACCATTTCGGCCTGAGCGAAGCGGTCGTCCTCGGCCTCTCCATCGGCGGGCTGGTCGCGCAGGGACTGGCGGTCAAGCGGCTGGACCTCGTGCGCGGGCTGATCCTGTCGAACACCGCTGCCCGCATTGGCATCGAAAGCCAGTGGCAAATCCGCATCGCCGCCGTCCGCGAGGGCGGGATGGAGGCCATCGCCGACGCCACGCTGGACCGCTGGTTCGGCCGCCGCTGGCGCGACCGGACGGATGCGGCGGCCTGGCGTGCCCGCCTGCTTGCCGCCCGGCCCGACGGCTGGTGCGGGGCCGCCGCCGCCATCGCGGGGACGGATTTCTACACCACCACCGCGACCCTGCGCTTGCCGCTGCTGGCCCTGGCCGGCGACCGCGACGGATCGACCCCGCCCGATCTGGTGCGCGAGACCGCCGAGCTGATCCCCGGCGCCGATTTCCGCCTGATCCGCGGCGCGGGCCACCTGCCCTTCGTCGAACAGCCCGAAGCCTTTGCCCAGGCCGTTTCCGGCTTTCTGACCCGGATCGGCCATGTCTGAGATCCTGCTGATCCACGGCACCGCCCATGGTGCCTGGTGCTGGGACGGGGTTCTGGCCGAACTCCACGCCCTTGGCCGCACCGCCCGCGCCATCGACCTGCCCGGCCGCGGCACCGACCCGCGCCCGCCGGAAACCGTGACGCTCGCCGATTTCAGCAAAGCCATCCTGGCCGCCACCGGCGACCGCCCCGTCACCCTCGTCGGCCATTCCGCCGGCGGCTACGCCATCACCGCCGCGGCCGAGGCCGCGCCCCGCCGCTTTGCCAAACTGATCTACCTCTGCGCCTATGTCCCGCGCCCCGGCCTGTCGCTGGCGGACATGCGCCGCGCCGGGCCGTCCCAACCGCTGGCCGGACAGTTCCGCCTGTCGCCCGATCGCCGCAGCTTTGCCTTCGCCGCCACGGCCGCCGGGCTGTTCTTTCACGACTGCCCCGCCCCGCAGACCGCCTTCGCCCGCCTGACGGCCGAGGCGACGGCGCCGCAGGAAACCGCGCTCGCCTCCACCGCGCGGGCCGAGGCCCTGCCCCGCCACTATATCCGCTGCCTCCACGACCGGGTCATCCCGCCCGACTACCAGTCAGAAATGTCCACCGCCTTCGGCCCCGACCGCACCGATTTTCCCACCGGCCATTCCCCCTTCCTCGCCGCCCCGCAAGCCCTTGCCCGCCTCATCGCCCGCCTCGCCCCCTGATGCGCCATCCGCGACACGCCATGTCGCGGACCCGCCAGAACCAGCCCGATCCGCCGCCTAGCCTGCCCCCGTCCCTTCATCTTGGCCCAAATACCCCGCGGGGGTCCGGGGGCGCGAAGCCCCCGGCGATCGGAGCATGTGATGCGCCTCAAGGATCTGGAAATCTTCACCGTCGCCCCGCCTTATCCCGGCTGGGGCGGCCGCTACTGGACCTTCGTGAAACTCACGACCGACACCGGCATCACCGGATACGGCGAATGCTATGCCTCGACCGTCGGACCAAAGGCGATGAACGCGGTGATCGAGGATGTGTTCAGCCGCCACATGGCCGGCGAAAACCCCGAAAACATCGAGCTGATGTTCCGTCGCGCCTATTCCGCCGGGTTCACCCAACGCCCCGACCCCACGGTGATCGGCGCGTTTTCCGGCCTTGAAATCGCCTGCTGGGACATCCTGGGCAAGGCGCATGACCGCCCGGTCTGGGCGCTGATCGGCGGGCGGATGAACGACCGCATCCGCAGCTATACCTACCTCTACCCCGAGCCGGGACAGGAATCGGCCGAGTTCTGGGTTTCGCCCGAGGCCGCAGCCGAGGCCGCGATCCGCTTCGTGGGCCTTGGCTTCACCGCGCTGAAATTCGACCCCGCCGGTCCCTATACGATCCGCGGCGGCCATCAGCCCGCCATGTCCGACATCACCCGCTCGGTCGCCTTCTGCAAGGCCATCCGCGAGGCGGTGGGGGACCGCGCCGACCTTCTGTTCGGCACGCACGGCCAGTTCACCACCGCAGGCGCCATCCGTCTGGGCCAGGCTTTGGAGCCCTATAACCCCCTCTGGTATGAGGAACCCGTTCCCCCCGACAACCTGCTGGAATTTGCCGAGGTGGCGAAATCGGTCCGCCTGCCGCTGGCCACGGGCGAACGGCTGACCACGAAAACCGAATTCGGCGCGCTGCTGCGGCATGGCGGGGCCAAGATCCTGCAACCCGCGCTTGGCCGCGTCGGCGGCATATGGGAGGCGAAGAAGATCGCCGCCATGGCCGAGGTCTTCAACGCCGAGATGGCGCCCCACCTTTACGCCGGGCCGGTGGAATGGGCGGCGAACATCCATTTCGCCACCTCGATCCCCAACCTGCTGATCGCGGAAACCATCGAAACCGGCGGGGCGTTCCATCTGAAGCTGATCAGGAACACGATCAAATGGGAGGGCGGCTATATCCTGCCGCCCGAAGCGCCGGGCCTTGGCATCGAGTTCGACGAGGATGTCGCCCGCGCCCATCCCTATACCGGCGACCGCCTGCATCTGGAAATGCAGGAGGCCCCCTGCAACTATTCCGAAGGCAACAGGTTCGAGGGCGGGGCGCCCTCCTCGATCATCTGAGCGTCCCGGCTGCGACGCGGCCGCCCCCCATGGCGCAGGCCATCGTCTTCGCCACTCGTCGCCGGCTCCACCTGAGCCGCCGGGCCTCAAAGGCCCGGCCAGCGCCCGCCCCGCCATCGGCGCGCGCTGTCACGCCCACCGGGGCAGGCGCCGGCCTCAGCGCATTGCGCGCCGACAGGCCGCAGGCGGACCCCGCCCGCGCAGGCGGGGGAAACGCGATGCGTTTCCTTTTCCCACCCGCCACAGAAGCGGGGGGCCGTGACGCAGGGCCGGGCAGCGAAAGGGCAGGTCGCGCAGGTTTCCCGGCCCTGTGCATCGGCAGGGACCGTGGCCGGGTATCAGCCGCCCGTCCTCTCCCGAGCAAAAGAGTCGGGCGCTGCCGTCGCATGGTCTGCGACAGGGATGCCGCCTATGTTCACCCTCAAGCGAGCAAGCAAGCAACCGAAACGGCAGCCAGCCAGCACCGCGCCCCGATCCCCGCCAGCATCCCGCCAGCCCCCGGATCGCCCGTCCCCTCCAGCCACGCCGCCAGCCGCCAAGGCCAGCCCCGCGCCGCAAGATCCATCGGGACACTGCCGATCCCCGCCCGCCAGCCCCGGATCGCCCCCTGCCCGCCACGCGCCAGCCCTCAGGCCAGCGACCGCCGCTCGACCAGCAGGGGAATGCCGTCCTTTGCCCGCACCGTCAGATGCGCGACCGGAACCGGCTCCGGCCCCTCGACCGGGCGGAACCGGAAGGCGCGCGCCAGCAGGGCCAGCAACAGGACGCCCTCGACCATCGCGAAACCCGCCCCGGTGCAGACGCGCGGGCCGGCCGAGAACGGCATGTAAGCCTCGCGCGCGCAGGCGCGGTTTTCCTCGCGCCCCCAGCGGTCGGGGTCGAAATCGTCGGGGTTGGCCCAGACCCTTTCGTGCCGGTGCAGATGCCAGGGCGACAGCACCACCTGCGCCCCCGGTGCGACGGCGCGATCGCGCATCCGTTCCGGGCAAAGGTTTTCCCGCACCATCATCGGCACGGGCGGGTAAAGCCGCAGAACCTCGCGGAACACGTCGCGGGTATGGCGCAACCGGCTGATCGCGGCGAAATCGGGCGCATCGCCCAGGGCGCGGGCCTCTTCCGCCACCCTGTCCTGCACATCGGGAAAGATCGCCAGCAGATACAGCGCCCAGGCCAGGGCCGAGGCGCTGGTCTCGTGCCCGGCAAGGAAGAAGATCGCCACCTGGTCGACCATCTCGGCGGTCGCGAACCGCTGGCCGGTCTCGGGATCGGCGGTGGTCATGATCTTGGTCGCCAGATCGTCGGGCGCGGTTCCGGCGGCGATCTCGGCCGCGCGCCCTTCGCACAGCCCGGCGATCAGCCCCCGGATCACCGCGGCCGAGCGTTTCGTCGCCCGCCGGTGCAGCCGCGGAAACCAGCGCGGCAGCGGCAGGAAGGCGGCAAGGTTCAGGATCGGCTGCGTCCGCTGATAGGCGCGGAACTCGCGGAAGAGGCGGCCCGCCACCTCATGCTCGATGGGGATGGAAAACAGCGTGCGACAGATCACATCCGCGGCCGCATGGCTCATCTGTTCCTCGATCTCCACCCGCCCTTGCGGCAGCCGGGCGACGGCGGCCTGCCCCGCCGCCCACATGGCGGGAAAGGTGTCGCGCAGGCGCCCGCCCTCGAACGCAGGGTCGATGATGCGGCGCTGACGCTTCCACACCTCGCCATTGGTGACAAAGACGGAATTGCCCAGCAAAGGCTCCAGCCCGGCACGGATGCGGTTCGATTTCGGGAAATCGTCGGGCCGGTCCTTCAGCACCAGATCGACCAGAGCGGGATCGTTGCACAGATAGCTGCGAAAGAACGGCGTGCGGAATTCGGCCATCCACGCCCGGTAAAGCCGCGCGGGCTGCGCCGACAGGATGTCCTGCCGGAACAGCCGCAGATAGGTCCACAGCGTCACGCGGTCGGCGCGGGGGGCGGGCTTTGGCGGTTTCATGCCATGGTCGTAAAGCGGTTGACGGCGCGGTCAATGCGGCTTTTCGACGGGGCGCGACCGCCAAATCGCGCGGCCAGCGTCTGAGGCCCGGCGGTGATGCGGAAATAGTCGTAGTCGTCTGCCCGTCCCGGCAGCGCGTCAAAGGCGCAAAGATACTGGAAATGCAGCCGGAAGAACCGCCAGCGCAATTCCTTCCACCGCGCGGGGGTCAGCGTCTGCGTGAAGGCCGCCGACAGGATCAGCGGCCAGCGCTGGTTCGCCGGCGCGACACCTGACACCGCCACCGGATCGCACAGGGCAAAGGCGCAGCCATCGCCCGGCGCGGTCACGTCGACCCAGGCCAGGTCCTCGCGTTGCGACAGAAAGTGAAGATCGCCCCGCAACCTTCTGGCTTCAGGCAGAAAAGACACCATCGGCACCACCTGGCCCAGCGACAGGAAGGACAGCGCCGGGCGATCGGCGGGCAGACCCTGGCGGATCAGGTCCGACAGGATCGACACGCCCAGATGCGCGCCCGAGGAATGGCCGACCACCAGCACCTCGTCATAGAACCCCTCCAGCGCGGCGCGGATCGTTGCGGCGAAGCCGGCCATCCGCGCCTCCAGCTCGGGCGGGTTGGCACCGCGGGACTGGGCCGAATAGGCATAGTCGTGCATCAGGTAATAGGCGAACAGCCGATGGTCCTGCCGCCGGAACCAGCGCAGGCCCGCAACCACGACCGCCCCCGCCACCGGCAGGCCGACCCACCACGGCAGCCAGACCGCGATCAGCGCCGCCGCCGCCCAGCCGGCCAGACAGCAGGCCGCCAGCTGCGCCAGCAGCATCACGATAGGGTAAAGCGCCGCGATCATCGGCCCCTTGCGCAGCCGCATCAGCCGGAACAGCGCCCCCGAGCCGATATAGGCCCAGGCCGTGCGGATCAGTTGCAGATAGGTCGCCGCGATCCCGTGCCCCATCGAGGTCCGCACGATGTCGGACCAGACCAGCACCTCGACATCGGCGACGGCCACCCGCCCCTCCATCCGGCCGGTCACGCGCCAGCCATAGGGGCCTTTGACGCGCTTTGGCTCCAGCAGCAGGTCATAGCCGGACAGGCGGGCCTGCGCAGCGCCCTCCTTGCGGTAAAGCTCGCGATAGCGGCGGGGGTGGATCGGGTCATAGCCGGGGATATAGAACACCCGCCGCCGGAACGGGCGCGGCCCCCCGGCAGCTTCGGCGCCTGCGATTTCCTCCACCCGGCTCATGCCAGAACACCCCTTTCACTCGTCATAGCCACCGAATCCGGCAGCATCACGGCGCAAGGTTAGCCGAGTTCCCCCAGAACCGGCACGTTTTCCAGCAGGAAGAACGAGAATGCGCTGAACGCCCCGGTCAGCATCGCCACGCCGACCACGACCAGCAGCAGCCCCATCGCCTGCTCGATCCGGCGCATATAGGGCTTGATCCGGTTCATCACGCCGATGGCGCGGTCAATGAACAGCGCGGCCAGCAGGAACGGCAGGCCAAGACCCACGGCATAGATGCCCAGCAGGATCGTGCCGCGCGTCAGGCTGGCCTCTTGCGCGGCAAGGGTCAGGATCGCGCCAAGCTGCGGGCCGATGCAGGGCGTCCAGCCAAAGGCGAAGGCCAGCCCCAGCACATAGGCGCCAAAGGCCGACCCGCCCGCGGTCTGCGCCGCAACCCGAGCCTCGCGGTCCAGCAGGGGAATGCGGATCACCCCCAGGAAATGCAGGCCCAGGATGATGACCACCGCCCCGGCGATGCGGGCGAACATCACCTGGTTCTGCAGGAAGAACGCCCCGAAGGCCGAAGCGGTGAAGCCGAGCAGCAGGAACACCGTCGACAGCCCCAGCACGAAGAACAGCGCCGGGACCAGCACCTTGCGCCGGGCGGCGGTATCGGCCCGCATCTCGCCCATGCTGATGCCGCCCATATAGGCCAGATAAGGCGGCACGATGGGCAGCACGCAGGGCGAAAGAAAGGACAGCACCCCCCCTAGCAGCGCCACCAGCATGGCGGGCAGAAGCGAAGCGTCGATGATGTCGATTCCGGCCATTTTGTCCCCTTGCCGCCCCTGCTTAGCGGCTTTGCCCTCCCGCGTCACGCGGTCGCCCTGTCACATCGCCGTGGCGTGATGTAACAGGGGGCGATGGACTGGGATGCCGAAGTGGATTGCGAGGGGCTGCTTTGCCCCCTGCCCGTGCTGCGCGCGGCCAAGCGCCTGCGCGCGATGGAACCGGGGGCGGTGCTGTGCCTGCGCGCGACCGACCGGATGGCGGCGGTGGACCTGCCGCATTTCTGCGGGCAGGCGGGGCACGACTATCTGGGCGCGCAAGAGGAAGGGTCAGTGACACTGCACCTGATCCGGCGCGGGACAGGGCCGGCCAGGGCATAGGCTCCGGCTTCTGGCGCCGCACCGGGGACCGGCCCC
>JASGFG010000059.1:0-25799 GCA_047605605.1 Paracoccaceae bacterium
CGCTGATCCGGCAGGCCCTCGGCAAAGGGCGTGCGGGTCAGCGCCGCCTTGATCCCTCGCATCACCGACACATCCGTCACCGGCCAGTCCGAGGCAAAGGCCAATGCCGCCCCGTGATCGGCCAGCGTCTTCCACAGATAGGCATCCTTCCACCGCGCCCGGCCGATCCGGTCCAGCGTCGGCATCAGGGGGAAATCCATCGCCCCCGGCGGATGCGGCGGTTGCAGCGAGGCGGTGATGCCAAGCGCGCCCAGCCGGGGAATGTCGGCAGGGTCGATCAGCTCGATATGCTCGATCCGGTGGCGGCTGTCGCGAGGGCCGTTCGCCCGGGCCGCGGCCTCATATCCGTCGATGGTATGGCGCACCGCCCCGTCGCCGATGGCATGGACGGCGATCTGAAGGCCCCGCCGGTCGATCTCGGTCGCCAGCGCCTTGAACCGTTCGGGCGCGAACAGCGGCTCGCCCCTGTGGCCGGGCGCATCGGGATAGTCGTTCAGCATCGCCGCCGTGCGGGTGTCCACCACGCCATCCATGAACATCTTGACGAAGCCCGACCGCAGCCAATCGTCATGGAAGTCGCGCGTCATCGCCTCGGCGCGGTCGAGGTCCGACATCTCCATATGCGGCTTGAAATGGAAGGGCACCTTGACCCGTGCCAGCAGCCCGCCCTCGGCCTGCAACTCGCGCAGGCAGTCCAGGGTGTAACGGTTGCCGTCCATCATCACCATCGAGGTGATGCCATGCGCCGCGCAATGCCGAAGGCCGGCGGCGAAATGGGCACGGTCAATCGCACGCTCCTCGGGCGTGGGGGGAACGGCAGGCTCGGCGCCGGTGGCGATGCCAAGGTTCATCCGCTCCTCCCCCGCAAGGCGGATGATCGGGGCAAAGGCCTCGAACTCGCGCAGCTCGCCCATGGCAAGGCCGTCGGGGCCGATCACCACCTCATGCCCGTGGGGGGTCGCAAGGCCGTTCAGGATGCCCGCCGCCTTCAGCGCGGCGGTATTGGCCCAGACGGTGTGCAGATCATGCGCCATCATGGCGATGGGACGGTCGGCCAGCACCTGATCCAGATCGTGGCGCGACACGGGATGGTCCAGCATGGCGTAATCGGCCCCTTGGGCGATCAGCACCGGCAAGCCGGGGTTCCGGGCGGCAAAGCTGCCGAACGCCGCGCGCAGGGCAGGAATGCCGTGCTGGCCGGAGACGTGCAGATGCTGCAACTCCACCCCACCCAGGCCCAGATGCAGATGGCTCTCGACAAAGCCGGGCAGAACGGTCCGCCCGCCCGCATCGACCACCCGCGTCGCCGGGCCGGCCAGCGCCGCAACCTCGGCCGCCGAACCGACGGCCAGGATGCGCCCGCCCGCCATCGCCACGGCCTCGGCGCGGGGGTTGTCGTCATCCATGGTCAGCACCCGGCCATTGGTGACGATCATCTCTGCCTGCATCGAGCCTTCTCCCCTGTGTGCAGCCGCGAATCGCGCTCGCGGAGGTTGCTTGCGCATCGCCTGTGCCATGCCCCCGAACAGGGCGCATCGCGGCGATACCCGCACCCTGCAGCAGCCCCGCAGCCCCCGCAACCGACATTCCTCCCCCTCGAATGCGCTGCGGCCCTTGACCCGAATGGCACCTTGGGGTCATGTCGCCACGACCGCCCAGAGGGATCACCGATGTTCAGCAAGACCGCAGACCCGACCTCCGCCCCCGCCGCGCCGGCCCGCCACACCAGCGGCAACAACCGTGTTTCGGTTCTGGGGCAGGATCTGAAGATCACGGGCGAGATCAGCTCGACCGGCGCCGTGGAAATTCTGGGCGAGGTTGACGGCAACATCGCCGCCCGTGGCCTGGTCATCGGCAACGAAGGCCGCGTGAGCGGCACCGTCCAGGCCGAAACGGTCGAGATCAAGGGACGCCTGGAAGGCGCCGTCGCAACCCAAGGCTTTACCCTGCGCGCCGCGGCGCAGGTAAAGGCCGATGTGGTCTATTCTGCCCTGGTGATCGAAAGCGGCGCGCAGATCGAAGGGCATTTCAGCCGCGGCAAGGGCGCCTGAACCCAGCTTTCATCGAAAAGAAAAACCCCGCCACATGGCGGGGTTTTTCTTTTGCGGCCCGATATTCAGGCCGCGGCCTTTTCGGCCAGGATGGCCTTGACCATCGGGATCACCTTTTCGCCATAGCGGGCCACGCTGTCCACCAGTTGCCCATGCGGCATCGGACCGGAGGCGTATTTCAGATCAAAGCGCGCGACGCCCAACCTGCGCACGGTGTTCGCGATGCGCTTTGCCACGGTTTCCGGGCCCCCGACATAAAGCGAGCCTTCGCGCGCCTCGGCCAGGTAGGCTTCCTTCGCCATTGCCGGCCAGCCGCGTTCACGCCCCAGACGGTCGTGCAGCGCCTTGTAATGGGGCCAGAACTCTTCCAGCGCCTGTTCGTCCGTGGCGCCGACATGGCCGGGCGAATGCATTCCGACCGACCGGGCCGTTCCGCCCACCTGTTCGACCGCCCGGCGGTAAAGGTCGACATAAGGAACGAACCGCCGCGGATCGCCGCCGATGATCGCCAGCATCAGCCGCAGATCCTGCCGCACGACGCGGATCACCGACTCGGGGCTGCCACCCACGCCGACCCATGTGACCAGCCCCTCGGGACCGACGGGCGGAAATACCCGCTGGCGGTTCAGCGCGCTGCGGGTCTGACCGCTCCACGTCACCTCAGCCTCGCGCGTCAGCTTGGCGAAAAGGTCCAGCTTTTCCTCGAAAAGCTGGTCGTAGTCGTGCAGGTCGAATCCGAACAACGGATAGCTTTCCGTGAACGACCCCCGTCCCAGGATCACCTCGGCCCGGCCGTTCGACACCGCGTTCAGCGTTGAAAACCGCTGGAACACCCGCACCGGATCGTCAGAGGACAGGACCGTCACAGCAGTGCCCAGACGCAGCCTTTCGGTCCGTCCCGCAATCGCGCCCAGCACCACCTCGGGCGCCGAGATCGCAAAGTCATCCCGGTGGTGTTCGCCCAGGCCAAGAAAGAACACGCCCGCCTGATCGGCGACCACGCCCTGTTCCACCACGTCGCGCAGAACCTGATCCTGCGGCTTCATCTTGCCATCCGCGCCCAGCGTCACATCGCCGAACGTGTCGAGACCCAGTTCGATGTCACTCATCGCGTCTCTCCTTTCCAAGGTTGCCTGGAATGTAGGGCGGCGCAGTCTCTGCGCATACATGCAAAGCGGCAGTCGGCCTATGCGCAGATGCACACTTGCGCCAAGGGACGGGTCGGCGCAGCCTGTCGACGGGTTCCGCCCCGTCTTCAGGGAGAAAACGATGCACGTCCCAGCATTCGCCGCCATCCTGCCGCTGATCATGGCCTCTGCCTGCGTACCGCAGACGCCGCCGCCCGCCCCTCCGGCCATGGCCGAGGATGCCTGCGGGGCAGGACCGCTTCAGCATCTGGTGGGTCAACCCGCGTCAGTTCTGGACCGGATGAAGTTCCGCCAGACCGTCCGCATCCTTCGCCCCGGAATGGCGGTGACGATGGATTTCCGTGCCGACCGCCTGAACATCGCCATCGGGGCGGATGGCCGGATCGAACGCGTCTATTGCAGTTGATCCAGCCGCCCCGCCTTGGCTCCGCCTACATCCGATAGGCGGAGTGGCAGGCCTTGCAGGCCCCGCCGACCGCGCCCATACCCGCCTTGAGCGTATCGGCACTGCCGGTATCGACGGCTTTGGCCGCCGTCTCCAGCGCCGAGGCTTTCGCAAGGAAATCGTCCCAGTTCGTCCAGATATCGGGCTTTGCCTCCGACGCCGGATCGCTGGCCTGCGGCTTGAATTTCGCCGGAATTTCTGCCGCCGCGGCGACCAGCGCGGCCTTTGCCTCGGCGGCCTTTGCCGCATCGAATGCCGTCTTGCCCCCGGCCATGTCGCCCAGAGCTTTCATGCCGCCGCCGACATGCTTCATCACCTGCTGACGCGCGAGAACAGTCGGGTCCTGGGCATCCTCGGCAAGGGCCATTGTTGCAAAGGCGGCAATCGAAAGGGCAAAAGCCCCTGTAAACATGCGCATTTCTGGCTCTCCGGCTGGAAGGTCCAGTCTAGTATAGCGTGCAAAGCCCTTGGGCAAAGCCCCGCCCCGCGGACGGGCCCGCCCTTCACGCGATCGTCATCGGGAGTTTCGGGTCAGACCGGATCGTCCGCCCGCGCCAGTTCGGCCAGAACCGGCGCGACGACCAGCCGGACCAGATCGTAGCTTCCCGCAGGCAGGTTCTGCATCGCCAGCGGCGCGTCGGCGGCCGGCAGCGGTTCGGCGAACAACTCCGCCCGGCCGAAACGCCGCCGCGCCAGACCGGCATTTCCGTCCTGATAATCCGCCATCACCGCGCGGCGCGTCGAATGATCCATATAGAAATTCGATTGCGAAAGGCTTTGCATCAGCTCCGCATCCGCGACGCGGCAGGCACGCTCTACCCGCAGGCGCGCCGCCGCCGTCAAGCGGTCCAGCGGCAGGCTGCGCATGAACTCGGTCATCAGCGGCGACAGGCCGGCATCGCCGCGGTCGGTCATGTCCAGCCCGTCCAGATCCTCCAGCCCGATGGCCTGCGCAAGGGCGGCCAGCGGACCGTCGGGCATATGCGCGGTCTCGAACACGGGCAGGATGACGTTGCGGGCGTCGAACAGGGCATCCAGCCTGCGCACCGTCCGGTCGTAGTTGATCCAGTGGAAGTCGCTGCGGTGCGACAGGAATTCGGGAAAGCTTGCCTGTGCCAGATCGCTGTTCCACCGCCGGATGGCATTCTGCCTGAACCAGCTTTCCAGCCACAGGTCCTGACGGCGCAGCACATAGATGGGCCTTACGACGAACCGTTCGGCCAGCGCCGCCAGCGGGGCCTGATCGCGCCGCATGATCGACTGCCCGTCCGACAGGACCACGGCACGCACTTCGGCATTGCCGCGGGTATCGGCGATCTGCATCTCGATACTGTCCGCAAGGGCAGTCGCCGTGACCTCCCCCCGCAAAAGCGCGTCCAGACCGCAGGCATGTGCATCATCGCCGTCCGGCGAAAGGATTCCCCTTTCGGCCAACGGTTTGCGATTGCGCTTCAGGAACGCCTGAAACGCCGCCGCACCGGTGCAGGGCGCACCAAGATGCAGATACAGACTGCGCATCATGGCAAAGTTCGTCGCACGTTTTCCCCACCCACGACAAGCGCCTCACAGAAGGAAGTCAGCGCCCCCCAGCGTGCCGACCGACGCGACCAGAAGGTGCATGTCGGCCTTTCCGTCGCCGTTGACATCCATCTCTATCATGACACCGCCGCCTTCCTGCGCCTCATAGCGAAGCTCTCCGGCCGAAGCCATGCCCGTTCCCGCGAAATCGCCGGTTCCGATGAAGGTGAACGCCTGATCGCCGCTGCTGCGCGTGCTGGCGTCGATCTGGCTGAGGTCGATCAGATCCTGGCCTCTTGCAAAGTCCAGGATCGTATCGGGCGCGGCGAGTGTGCTTTCCGATGTGGCCTTGAACAGGAACACATCCTTGCCGTCCCCGCCCGACATCGTGTCGGCCCCCGTGCCGCCGACCAGCGTATCTGCCCCTGCGCCACCGGAGAGAACATCGTTCCCCGCCTCGCCGCTCAGCAGGTTCGCGCCGGAATTGCCGGCAAGGGTGTTGTCGCGCGCATTGCCCGTGCCGTTGATCGCCCCGCTGCCGGTCAGCACCAGATCCTCCAGATTGGGCAGCAGCTTGAACGAGACAGACGACATGACGGTATCGCTGCCGCTGTCGGTGAATTCGCCCTTCACCACATCGTCGGATGAATCGACGATATAAAGATCGTCGCCATAGCCGCCGCTCAACGTATCGGCCCCGCCGCCACCGCTCAGCGTATCGTTGCCGTCGCAGCCGGTCAGAAGGTTGTCGCCCGTATTGCCCAACAGGAAATTGTCACCGCTGTTGCCCTTGCCCGACAAATCGGCCGTTCCGGTCAGCGTCAGGTTTTCAAGATTCGGGCGCAGCGTATAGCTTACGGACGAAAGGACCGTATCCATCCCGCTATCGGTGAATTCGCCCGTGATCACATCGCGCGTCGAATCGACGATATAGACATCGTCGCCCGTGCTGCCGCTCATCGTGTCGGCCCCTGCCCCGCCGTCCAGCGTATCGTTGCCGGCCGCACCGCGCAGATAGTTCGCGCCGCTGTTGCCGGTCAGATGGTTGTCCAGCCCGTTTCCGGTCAGGTTCCAGTCGCTGACGCCCAGCAGCCGCGCATTTTCCAGCCCCGTCTTCAGAACCGCCGATCCGCCGACCTCGGCTGTCCAGATGCCGTCCTCGCGCACCATGTCCAGCTTGACGTTGCCGCCCGTCGTATCCAGCGAGATTGCCCCGAGCGCGCTGTCGCCCTGGCTGATCGACACCTTCGTATCCGAAGAGGCCGCCAGCCCGATCGAATAGCCGCCGGCGGCCTCGGACGTGTCCTGCGCGCTGCCGATCTTGAACTTCAGACCCGACACCCCTTCGCCGATGCCGTAGAAGTCATTGCCGTCGGCATCGTCATAGACCACGCCGGTGACAAAGACCTTGCTGCCCGAAAGCGCGAAATTCTCGACAACCATCGACGCGTTATAGTCATAGGAGCCGGATTTGAACTTGCCCAGAACCTGCGCCAGCCCGATCTCGCGCACTTCGGCGGCAAAGGTGTTCGCGCGATGGCCGGGGCTGTTGTAAAGGTTCACATACTGCTGTTCGACCGCGGCGGCCGCGTTCAGTGTGCCGGTGGTTCCGGTCCAGCTCAGGTTTTCGCGCCAGGACCAGCTTCCGGTGAATGTATAGCCGGCCGCCTTCATCCGGTCGCCGGGCGAGGAATCCCCGCTTCCGGTATGCGAGAAGGTGTCGGTATCCAGCATCCATTGGCCATGCGCCTCGGCCGCCTCGTTCAGATCCTCGTTCGGGGCCAGCACCTGAACGGGCGTCCCTGGGATCGTCCCGGCGGTCAGGCCGGAATTGAGCGCGGTGCCCAGCCTTGCCGCCTCGCCTGTCGGATCCAGCCTTGCACGGTTGATCAGCTCAAGCAGATATTGCTCGTTTGCGGACAGGGACATCGGGCTTCCTTCCTGGCGACGGCGGGCGGTGACAGTATCCGCCTCTGCGACAATCGTGGATCTGCGCGACGATCACGCGGCGCAATTGCGGCCATTTCGGGATAACCCGCCAAAGTCGGACGGATGGCGGCGGTCCGGTCATTCGCCCCCTTCCCCAGGGCATCGTGCGACGGCTTGCGCGCGGCTGGCGAAAAACCGTCGAAAATCGGCGGCAATTTCCCCCCGCGGACCACAATCCTGCACCATTGCGCGCCAGAGCGCGGGCCACACTGCCGCGGCAAATGCCGTGGGGGCACCAATGCCGAGCCTGTCTTTCGTCTCGTGGACAACCGCGGGCGATTCCACATCGTCCCGCATCACCGACATGGTGATCGCCGACCCGGACGGTGCCGGGAAGCTGCCCGAAATGCTTTATGCGATCAACCGTTACGGCGGCCCGATCACCGCATGGAGCATCGGCGACAGCACCGTCACGATGATCGAATCCACCACCACCGGCCGCGCCGATGCCGCCGGGGCGCAGGCGGACCTCAGCGTTCTGGCGCATGGCACATCTGTGTCGCTGCTGACCGGGGGCGGGGTCGGCGGGGCGCTGCGCCGCCTGACTCTCGACAAGACCGGCATCGGCTCGGTCGCCTCTCTGGGCACGGTCGCGGCGCTGCCGGGCGATCTGGTGCATGGCGTCACGGTCGATCTGGGCGAAAAGGGGCAGTTCGTCTACGGCGGGCTTCTGAACGCGGCGGGCATCGCCGCCGTCAGCCTGACCGCCAGCGGCGATCTGGGCGAGGTGCGGGTGTTTTCCGATACGGCCACCGCCTATGCCGACCGCGTCTCGGCGGTTGCGGCGGCCGCGATGGACGGCGGACACTACCTGTTCACCGCCTGCGCACTCGGCAACGGCATCACCTCATGGCGGATCGACGCTTCGGGCGGATTGACCGAGGTTGCGAACCTCGGCGCCGAAAGCGGGTTGTGGATCGCGCAGCCCGCAGCGATGGCCACGGTGCAGATGGATGGCACGACCTGGCTTGTCATCGGGGCCAGCGGGTCTTCGACGCTGACCGTCGCGCGGGTCGATCCCACGGGTCGCATGACCGTGACCGATCACGTCATGGACGATCTTAATACCCGCTTTGGCACCCTCTCGGCGATGGCCACCGTCAGCCATCAGGGGCAGGTCTATGTTCTGGCGGGCGGGGCCGATGACGGGATCACGCTTTTCCGTCTGCTTCCCGACGGCAGGTTGCTGGCACTTTCGACGCTGGAAGACACCGGCGGCATGGGGCTGGAAAATGTCAGCGCCATCGTCGCCCGCTCGACCACGGGCGGGATCGAGATCTTCGTGGCCAGTGGCAGCGAGGCGGGGATAACACGGCTGTTCGTCCCCACTTCGACCGCCACGGAACTGGCCGCGGCGGCCACCGCCGCCAGCGGCACACCGGTTCTGGGCACCAATGGCGACGACATCCTGACCGGAACCGCCGCAGCCGAGCATCTGAACGGCGGCGCAGGGGACGACGTCCTGATCGACGGCGCGGGCAGCGACACGATGCACGGCGGGGACGGGGCGGATTACTTCGTTCTGTCCGCCGATGGCGAGGTCGACCGGATTCTGGATTTCGTTCTGGGTCAGGACCGCATCGACCTGACCGCCTGGGGGATGCTGCGCGACATCTCGCAACTGGCGATGACCTCGACCGCCACCGGATTTCGCATTGCCTTCGGGGATGAGGTGCTGATCGTCGACACCGCCGCGGGGACATCGCTTGCCCCCTCGGCGCTGACGAATGCCGATCTGATCGGACTGACCCGGATCGCCGTTCTGCCGCCCGACCCAGAACCCGAACCGGACCCCGAACCCGTCGCGGGCACACCCGGCGCCGACAGCCTGCAAGGCACCGCCGGCAACGACCAGATCTTCGGCCGGGCGGGAAACGACAGCATCACCGGCCTGCAAGGCGCGGATTTCCTGGCGGGCGAGGCGGGCAATGACACGATCCGGGGCGGGGCGGGCAACGATACCCTGATCGGAGAGGCGGGCGATGACCAGCTTTGGGGCGAAGCGGGTGACGATTCCCTTTCCGGCGGATCGGGGCGCGATCTGCTGGACGGAGGCGAGGGCAACGACACGCTGTCCAGCGACAGCGGCAACAGCAGCCTTTACGGCGGCGCGGGCAATGATTTCCTCCAGGGCGGAACTGGCGCGGACAACCTGGAGGGCGGCGATGGCGACGACCTGATCTGGGGGGGGGCCCGCAGCGACAGCATCTATGGTGGCGCAGGCAATGACATCGCCACCGGCGGCACCGGAAATGACCTGATCGACGGCGGCGATGGCGACGACACCCTGGCCGGAGAGGCGGGAAACGACACCCTGTATGGCGGGGCGGGAAACGATACGCTGTCGGACACCACCGGCACCAACAGCCTGTACGGCGGCGAAGGCAATGACATCCTGTCAGGCGGGCCGGGGTCGGACCGGCTGGACGGTGGCACCGGCGCCGACACGATGGCGGGCGGCAAGGGCAACGATACCTATGTGGTGGACGACCGCGGCGATGTAATCCAAGGCGAGGTCAACACCGCGCTCAGCGGCATCGACACGGTCGAAAGCTGGATCGACCATACCCTGAAGACCAATCTGGAAATCCTGCGCCTGCAGGGAACCGCCAACATTGCCGGAACCGGAAATGCCGCGGCGAATACGCTGGCCGGAAACGGCGGTCGCAACCTGCTGGACGGACAGGCGGGGGACGACACCCTGTTGGGCGGCGCCGGCGCCGATACGCTGATCGGCGGCGCCGGCGCGGATCGTCTGGCGGGCGAAGCGGGGCGGGATACCTTCACCTTCCGCTCGATCACCGACTCCGGCACGGCGCAGGCAACCCGCGACATGATCATCGACTTCACCCATGGTCAGGACCACATCGATCTCAGCGCGATAGATGCGAATCCCTATCTGGAGGGCGACCAGTCCTTCGATTTCATCGGCACCGACTATTTCGACGGTCTTGGCCAGGCCTCGGCGGGGCAGGTCCGCTATTACAACCGGGGTGCCGACTGGAACATCGTCGAAATCGACCTGAACGGCGACGGAAAGGCCGACATGCAGATCCACATCGCCCCGACCAGCTATATGGAGCTTTCGGATTTCCTGCTGTGACAGGCTATCGCGACGGAATCGAATATGTCATTCCGGCCCGCGCCACCGGCTCTGCCGTGCCCTCGGAAAAGATCATCACGTCGCCCACGGCCAGAACGCGTCCCAGCTTCAGCAGACGGGCCTCGGCCCGAAGGTCGCGCCCCGCATCGGGCTTGCGCATGAAATCGATCGAGGCATTCGTCGTCACCGCCAGCGCGACAGGCCCGATCCGCGACAGGATCGCCAGATAAAAGGCCACATCGGCCAGGCCGAACATGGCAGGGCCGGACACCGTGCCGCCGGGACGAAGGTGCCGCCCGCTTGCCTTCAGCCGCAGGACCACCCCTGCCTCCCCGGCGGCGTCCACCTCGAATTCGTCCGCCACCTGCGGGAAATCGCTTTGCAGGAAAGCGGCCAGCGCCGCACGGTCCATCTTGAGCATCGTCTTGCCTCCCCCTTGCGCGGCACCATTCCGGCAAAGCGCGGCCAGATCAACCGGCCGCCGGGAAAATCTTGCCAGACCCCCTGCCGCGACCTAGGATTGCGGCGTTTTCACTCAGGTTTTCAGACCCGCCTTCGGCGCCTCGTGCAAGAAGGCATTGCAGGAAGGAATTTGAACATGGCGACCCAAGCCGAGGTCGATCGCCTGATCGGCGCCTGGATCCACTATCGCCTGAAAGACAAGGAGCCGGAGCGGTATGATCGCCTGCGCCAGGACCTTTATGCCGCGCGCAACGGCGAGGGCTGGCGTTATCCCGCCGAACTGATCAGTTCCGACACCGAGACCATGGCCGCGGTCGAACATTACTTCCTGTGCCGCGCCTGGGTCGGGACCGGCAAATACAGCGCCGCGCAGATGCGGGCGATGAATGCGGCCTATGGCGCCGGCAAGGAAAAGGGGCTGATCCCGCGCCACAATCCCGACAAGCCGGTCAGCCCGCCCTCGCAGCTTCAACGCGATTACGAGGAAAAGGGCGTGGTCGAAGGGGAACGCGACGCCTCGCTGGCCGCAAGTCGCGGCAAGGGCAAGGACGCGCCGACGATCGCGATGCCGCCGCTCTACTACATGCCGCGCTAGGCGGCATTCGGGCAAGGCGCGCGTCCTTCCTCTTGCCCAGAAATATCCCACGGGGGGGCGGGGGTGTGGCCCCCGCCGCGCCAGAAAGGCGCCGGCGTCGCCTTCAGCCCAGCCTGTAGATGCCGCGGAACTTTGCCTCCAGATAGTCGAGCAGCGGGCCTTCGTCCGGCTCGAACCCGCAGGCGGCGGCGATGGTTTCGCGCGGGGCCCGCAGCCCGCCATGGCGTTGCAGGTTCTCGCGCAGCCAGTCCGTCGCGGGCGCGGGGTCGCCCTCGGCCAAGGCCGCGTCAAGGTCCGGCACCGCCGCGCGCAGGGCCTTGTGCAGGCAACCGGCATAGACATTGCCCAAGGTGTAGGTCGGGAAATAGCCGAACAGGCCGACCGACCAGTGAACATCCTGCAACATCCCGTGCGAGGGGCGGTCCACCACCACGCCGAAATCCGCCTTGAAGCGGTCGTTCCACGCCGCCTCCAGATCCTTCACCCCCAGATCGCCGCGGATCAGCGCCCGCTCCAGATCGAAGCGCATCATGATGTGCAGGTTGTAATGCACCTCATCCGCCTCGGTGCGGACGAAACCGGGTTGCACGCGGTTCACCGTGCCAAAGAACTCGTCCGCCGAATTGATCCCGAATTCGCCGAACCTGTCGCGCATTTCGCCGAACAGCCAGCCGGTGAAGGCACGGCTGCGGCCCAGCTGGTTTTCATAGATCCGGCTCTGGCTTTCGTGGACGCCCATGGACACGCCCGCCCCCACCGGCGTCAGGCGATAGTCGGGGTCGATGGCCAGTTCATAGCAGGCATGGCCGACCTCGTGGATGGTCGAGTAAAGGCAGTTGAACGGATCGGCCTCGGCAATGCGGGTGGTGATGCGCACATCGTCGCCCGACCCGGATGAAAACGGATGCACGGCAATGTCCAGCCGTCCCCGCGCCCAGTCGTAACCAAACGCGGCCGCCAGCTTGCGCGACAGGCGCATCTGCGCCTCGGCCCCGAAGGCGCCGGAAATCGGCGCGGGCTGATGCGGGGCGGCCAGAACCGCCTCGCGCAGCGCCACCAGACGCGGGCGCATCCGGGCAAACATCGCGCCGATGCTGTCGGCGCTCGCCCCCGGTTCGTAATCGTCGATCAGCGCATCATAAAGGTCGCGCCCGCCGGCAATCGCCGCCGCCTCTTGCCGGCGCAGGTCGACCACCTGCGACAGTACCGGCAGAAAGGCGGGCACGTCGTCCTTCGCCCGCGCCTCGGCCCAGATGCCCTGCGCCATCGAGGTGACGCGCGCGATCTCTTGCGCCAGATCGGCGGGCACCTTCGTCGCCCGGTCATAGCTGCGCCGGATCAGACGCAGCTGTGCCGCGGCCTCGGCATCGCTGGCCGCGGTCTCGGCCGCCGCCAGCCAGTCGCCGACGCGCGGGTCGGTGCGGCGGGCGTGCAGCACGCCCTCCATCGCCGCCATCTCCTCGGACCGCTGTTCGGCGGCACCCCGCGGCATCATGGTTTCCTGGTCCCAGCCCAGCCGGCCCGAAACCTGTGCCAAGGCCTCGGTCTGGCGCTGAAAGGTCATGAGATCGTCATATGCGGTCGCCGGATTGGTCATTGCGTGCCCTTTCTGATCGAACCCGCCACCGGGTAAAGCGACAGATGCCGCGCCCGAAGGATCAGCACCCACAGGATCACCGCGCCGATCTGGTGGGTGATCGCCACATGCAGATGCGCCGCCGTCAATGCGGTGAATATGCCCAGCCCCATCTGCGCCACCAGCATCGCCATCACGGCGTTGAAGGCCGCCCGCGTCGCCCGATGCGCCGACCGCCGCCCGCGCAGCCAGACCACCACGCCAAAGACGAACAGCAGATAGCCCGACATGCGGTGGATGAACTGCACCAGACCGGGGTTTTCAAAGAATGCCCGCCAGACCGGCGCACTGCCACCCTGCCCGTCCGGCACATAAAAGGCATCGGCCGGAAAGAACTGCCCGTTCATCATCGGCCAGGTCGGAAACCCGCGCCCCGCGTCGATCCCCGCGACCAGCGCCCCCAGCAGGATCTGCAGCATCGCGAAATGCATCAGGCCGGTGGACATCGAAAACAGCTTTCTCTCCTGCACCCGTCGCGCCTGCAGCAGATCGGCCTCGCTTCGCCCCAGCAGCATCGCATACCAGGCGATCAGCCCCAGGATGGCGAAGGCGATCCCCAGATGGATCGCCAGCCGATAGGACGCGACCGAGGTCATGTCGCCCACCAGCCCCGAGGACACCATCCACCAGCCGACCGCCCCCTGCAGGCCGCCAAGAACGCCGACCCCCAGCAACCGCCCGGTCCAGCCCGGCGGAATCCGCTTCGTCGCCCAGAAGAACAGGAAGCCCGCCGCCCAGACCAGCCCCACCATGCGCCCCAGCAGGCGATGCGCCCATTCCCACCAGAAGATCTGCTTGAACTGGTCCAGCGTCATGCCGTGGTTCATCAGCCGATACTGGGGACTGTCCTGATACTTCGCGAATTCGGCGGCCCAGGCGACATCGCCCATCGGCGGGATGGCGCCCGTCACCGGCTTCCATTCGGTGATCGACAGGCCGGAATCGGTCAGCCGGGTCAGACCGCCGACCACGATCATCGCCGCCACCATCAGGAACAGCGCGATCAGCCACAGCCGGATCGCCCCCCGCGCGCCCTTTGGCCGAGTGTCGATCAGGCCCCCGGCCGCCACGGGTTTTACCCCCCCGGTCCCGACTTCCTCGAAGATGCTGCGCTTGGTCGCCATTCCGGCCTCTCCCTTGCCTTGACGGGCAGGTTATGCCCGGCCCCCCGCGCCCACAAGGGCGGGGGCGTCAGTCCTTTTGTCGCGCCAGTTTCCAGGCGATCTGCCGCAGCATCCCGTGGAACGTCTGCACCTCGGCCCGCGTCAGGTTCAGCCGCGCCCACATGTTGCGCAGGTTCTGTTTCATCGTCGGCACCTTTTCGGGCGGGAAAAAGAACCCCGCATCCGTCAGCCGGTCCTCGAAATGCCCGGCCAGCTTGTCGACCTCGATCCGCGTGGCCATGTCACCGCCCGCCAGGTTCATCACCTGCGGATCGACCGCCACAGTCTGCCGCCGCCACTCATACCCCACCAGCAACACGCATTGCGCCAGGTTCAGCGAAGGGAAGGCCGGGTTCACCGGCACCGTCACGATGGCATTGGCGGGCACGACATCCTCATTCTCCAGCCCCGCGCGTTCCGGCCCGAACAGCACGCCGATGCGCTTGCCCTGCGCCGCCATCTCGCGCGCCATTTCCATGGCGCGCTCGGGCGTCACCACGGGCTTGACCAGTTCCCGCCCCCGCGCCGTGGTGGCGAACACATAGTCGCAATCGCCAATCGCCGCCGGCACATCGGCGAACAGCCCCGCATGATCCAGCACCCGCCCCGCACCCGAGGCCATGGCCACCGCCTTGGGGTTGGGCCAGCCGTCGCGCGGATCGACGATCCGCATCCGCTCCAGCCCGAAGTTCAGCATCGCCCGCGCGGCGGCGCCGATATTCTCGCCCATCTGCGGGCGGACCAGGATGAAGACAGGCGGGATCATGCGCATTCCGGTGCAGGGTTTCGCCGCGCGTGATACCCTGACCGCGCGCATGCCACAACCGGAACAGCCATGCCCTGGAACGCCTCTCACGCCGCCGCGATGCGCGCCGCCCTTGGGGCGGAACCTTTCACGGAAAAGCGGATGTTCGGCGGCCTTTGCCTGATGGCCTGCGGCCACATGGTCGCCGGGCTGCACAAGGGCGGCAGCTTCTTTCGCGTCGGACCCGAGGCGATGGCCACCGCACTGGCCCTGCCCGGCACCCATCCGGCGATCATGGGCCAGCGGGCGATGCGCGGCTATGTCGAGACGCCGGGCGCGGCGGCCGACGACGACGCCCTGCGCGACCGGCTGATGGCCATGGCGCTGGCCTTCGTGAAAACCCTGCCGCCAAAGTAGCCAAGCCGCGAAACTTGCGCTAAGCCATCGCCCAGCCCGTAAGGAACCGACCGATGGCCGAAGCAGAACGCCCGCAGATCACCCTCATCACTCCCCCGGCCTTCGACCCCGAGGAGTTCTCGCCACGCCTTGCCGCCGTGCTGGATGCGGCGGAAATCGCCTGCCTGCGCCTGTCGCTGGCCACGCGCGACCAGGATGCCCAGGCCCGCGCCGCCGATGCCTGCCGCGAGGTGGCCCATGCCCGCGACGTGGCCATCGTCATCGACAACCACCTGCTGCTGGTCGAACGCCTCGGCCTCGACGGCGTGCATCTGACCGACGGCGCCCGCAACGTCCGCAAGGCGCGCAAGGATCTGGGGGCCGATGCCATCGTCGGCGCCTTCTGCGGCACCACGCGCCACGAAGGCCTGTCGGCGGGCGAGGCCGGGGCGGATTATGTGGCCTTCGGTCCTGTGGGCGCCACCGCGCTCGGCACCGGGACGCAGGCCGACCACGACCTGTTCCAATGGTGGTCCGAGATGATCGAGGTTCCGGTGATCGCCGAAGGCGCCCTGACCCCCGATCTGGTCGCCCGCTTTGCCCCCGTCACCGATTTCTTCGGCGTGGGCGAGGAAATCTGGGCCGCAGACGACCCCGCGGCGGAACTGCTGCGCCTGTTGAAACCGATTCTCCCGGCCTGACCGGCAACGCCCTTCCCCCTTCATCTTGGCCCAAATACCCTGCGTGGGGCGTCATCGGTTGCGCCATCGGTCCGAGCGACCGATGGACGCGGGAGGGGCGCAAAGCCCCTCCGGGGCCGGGCCTGCACGCGGCGCCCGCCGGATCAAAAGCCGATCGTTACCACCTCGTCGCCCGTCTTCACGCCCAGCACCCGCCCCAGCCGCCCCGCCTGATCCGGCAAAAGCGCGAACTGCACCTGTGCCGGACCGACCTCGGCCGGGGCCTCGCTCCGCGCCAGCGGACCCCAAAGCGCCGGGTCCAGCCGCAGCTTGGCCGCCTGCGCCGTGATCCGCCACCCCTCGGCCACAACGGAAATCCGCCCGCCAAAGGGCATGGCGCTTTCCAGACACATCAGCGCCAGAAAGGCCAGCTTCACCTCGGCCCGGGGCAGATCCGCCGGCCCGTCCCAGGCGACGGACAGCCGCCCGCCGCGCATCATGTCTGACAGGATGCCCGTCACCTCGGGCGCGCCGATCCGCTGGCCCTGACTCGCCGCACCGAAAGCCACGCGGAAAAACCGGATCCGTGCATTCGCATGGGTCACGCTGTCGGCGATCAGCGCGATTTCCGGGCTTTTCGACGCCCCCTCCATCAGCAACAGCTCCACCCCGTTGCCGATCGCGCCGATCGGGCTGATAAGATCGTGGCAGATGCGCGATCCGATCAGGGCGGCAAGGTCGGGCGTTTCGGTCATGGTATGGTCCGGGGGTTGGAAATGAATGCGCTGCTGGAACCGGGAATGATCGTCAAACATCCGCAGCAGCCGGATTGGGGGCTGGGTCAGGTCCAGTCCAACATCGGCGGCCGCGTCACCGTGAATTTCGAGCACGCCGGCAAGGTCGTGATCGACAGCCGCCGGGTCGAGCTTTTGCCCGTCTTTGGCATGTGACGATCATGTCGCACACCTTTAAGTTGAAATGCAACAGCCTGCGGCCTGCCGTCGCGGTTGCAAACCGGCGGGTCCGACCGTAAGACAGCGGCCATCCGTCCCAGCCCCGGACCAGGAATGATCGCCGACGATCCCGCCTTTACCTTGCGACTTGCGCAGGACGACCGCGACCTTCGCGCGGCGCAGCGTCTCCGCTATGAGGTGTTCGTGCAGGAACTGGGCGGCGATGGCGATCTGGTCGACCACGAGGCACGGCTGGAAAAGGACGCATTCGATCCGTTCTTCGATCACCTGCTGCTGATCGACAGCCGCCGCGACCCGGAAAAGCTTCAGGATGTGGTGGGCGTCTATCGCCTGCTGCCCTCGGACCGGATGGCTCAGGCGGGCCGGTTCTATTCGGACACCGAATTCGACCTGACGCCGCTGATCGCCTCGGGGCGCAGGCTGCTGGAACTGGGGCGCTCCTGCGTCGCCGCCGATTATCGCGGCGGGACGGCGATGTTCCACCTGTGGAATGCGCTGGCCGAATATGTGCTGGAACGCGAGATCGAGATCCTGTTCGGCGCCGCCAGCTTCCACGGCACCGACATCGCCACCCTGGCCGAGCCGCTGTCCTACCTCTATCACCACCACCTCGCCCCCGAGGCCCTGCGCGTCCGCGCCCGCCCACCCCACCGGCAAGAGATGGATCTGGTTCCCGAGCGCCGTATCGACCGGCGCGCGGCCATGGTCGGCACGCCCGCGCTGATCAAGGCGTATCTGCGCCTTGGCGGCTTTGTCGGCGACGGGGCGTGGACCGACCGCGACTTCAACACCACCGATGTCTGTCTGGTGATGGACACCGCGCGGATGTCGGCCAAGCATCGCGACTTCTATACCCGCAAGCAGGCGCGGGGATGAACGACTGGCTGACGGCGCGCCGCGCGCCCGGCCGCATCGGCGCCGCCGGATGGCTGCGCCTCTGCCTGAAGGGCGCGCTGATCGGCGGCGTCACCTATGGCTGCCTCGTGCTGATGCTGGTCCTGCGGCTGGTGGAACGCCCCCTCTTCGGCCTGCGCCGGCCATGGACCCCGTGGATCACGCAATTCGTCTGCCGATTCACCCTGGCCGTGATGGGCCTGCGGCTGATCCTGCGAGGCCGGCCGTTGCGCGAACCCGGCGCCATGGTGGCCAATCATTCCGGCTGGATGGATATCTTCGCCCTGAACGCGGCGACGCGCCTCTACTTCGTCTCGAAATCCGAGGTGGCGGGCTGGCCCGGCATCGGCTGGCTGGCCCGCGCGACCGGCACCGTCTTCATCACCCGCAAGGGGACCGAAGCCAAGGTCCAGCAGGCTGTGTTCGAGGAAAGGCTGACCGCCGGCCACCACCTGATGTTCTTCCCCGAGGGCACCAGTTCCGACAGCCGCCGGGTGCTGCCGTTCAAATCCACGCTCTTCGCCGCCTTCTTCGCCCCCGCCCTGCGCGACCGGCTGATGGTGCAGCCCGTCACCGTCATCTGGCACGCCCCGCCCGGACAGGACGGCCGCTTTTACGGCTGGTGGGGCGACATGGATTTCGGCCCGCATCTGGCCGAGGTTCTGGCAACCCCCCGCCAAGGCCGCGTCGAGGTGATCTTCCACCCCCCGCTGCGCGTCGCGGATTTCCCCGACCGCAAGGCGCTGTCCGCCGCGGCCGAGGCCGCGGTGCGCAAACACCATCCCGACGCCTGACCCAACCCTGCCTCCGCCCGCCCCTTCATCTTGGCCCAAATACCCTGCGGGGAGGTCCGGAGGGGCGCAAAGCCCCTCCGGGCGCCGGGCCGGATCGCAGGTCTCAGCGGATTGTCCCGTCGCCCGTCACCAGATACTTGAAGCTGCACAGCTGTTCCGCCCCGACCGGCCCGCGCGCGTGCAGCTTGCCGGTGGCGATGCCGATCTCGGCGCCCATGCCGAACTCGCCGCCGTCGGCGAACTGGGTCGAGGCATTGCGCATCAGGATCGCCGAATCGAGCTGCTGAAAGAATTTCCCGGCCGCCTCGTCATTCTCGGTCAGGATCGCCTCGGTATGCTGGCTGCCGTATTTGCGGATATGGGCGATCGCCTCGTCCACGCCATCGACCAGCCTGGCCGCGATGATCATGTCCAGAAACTCGCGCCCGAAATCCTCGGGCGCGGCCCGCACCGTGCCGGGGATCTTCAACAACTCGCCCTCGGTGCGCACCTCGACCCCGGCGCGGATCAGATCCTCGATCAGCACACCCCCGTGCTGCGTATAGAACCGCCAGTCGATCAGCAGGCATTCGGCCGACCCGCAGATGCCCGTGCGCCGGGTCTTGGCGTTCAGCACGACGCGGCGCGCCTTTTCCAGATCGGCGTCCTTGTCGGCATAGACGTGGCAGATGCCTTCCAGATGCGCAAAGACCGGCACCCGCGCCTCGGCCTGAACCAGCCCGACCAGACCCTTGCCGCCGCGCGGCACGATCACGTCGATATGGTCCACCGCGGTCAGCATGGCAGAAACCATCGCCCGGTCGCGCGTCGGGACCAACTGGATCGCCGCCTCGGGCAGATGCGCCTCGCGCAGGCCCTGCACCATGCAGTCGTGAATGATTTCCGAGGTGTGAAAGCTTTCCGACCCGCCGCGCAGGATCACCGCATTGCCGGATTTGAGGCACAGCGCCCCGGCATCCGCCGTCACGTTCGGGCGGCTTTCATAAATGACGCCGATCACCCCCAAGGGCGTCGCGACCCGCTGGATGTGCAGCCCGTTCGGCCGGTCCCATTCGGCCAGCACCCGGCCCACGGGGTCCTTCTGCTCGGCGATGGAGCGCAGGCCGTCGACGATGCCGCGAATCCGGTTCTCGTCCAGCTTCAGCCGGTCCAGCATGGCGGGCGAAAGGCCCTTTTCGGCAGCCAGATCCATGTCGATGCAATTGGCATCCAGAATCTCGTCCCGCCGGTCCCAGACCGCCGCCGCCGCCGAGACCAGCGCCGCCGCCTTGCGCTCGGACGAGGCGCAGGCCAGTTCCGCCGCCGCCGCGCGGGCCTTGGCGCCGATTTCCGCCATCAGATCCGTGATCTGCCCGTCCATCACCCTCTCCTTCACCCGGCGGAGTTTTGGAAAACTCCGCGCCCCGATTTCTTCACAGAAATCGGGCTAGACCACCATGTCGTCGCGATGCACCAGCACCGACCGCCCCTCATACCCCAGGATGCCCGCAATATCGCCGCTGCGGTGCCCGGCAATCGCGCGCGCCTCGGCACTGGTATAGCGGACCAGCCCCTTGCCCAGCACCACGCCCTCGGGCGACAGGATCGCCACCGGCTCGCCCCGGCCAAATGTGCCGGTCACGCGCGTGACGCCCGCAGGCAACAGGCTTTTGCCGGCCAGAAGCGCACCGACCGCGCCGGCATCCAGAACCAACTCTCCCCGCGGTTTCATCGCATTGATCCAGCGCTTGCGCGCCTGCTGCGGGTCCGAGGCTGGCACGAACCACGTCCGGTTGGCCCCCTCGGCCAGCGCCCGCAGCGGGCGGTCGAACGACCCTTCCATGATCGCCATGGCACAGCCGCCCGCCACGGCGGTCTTGGCCGCCAGCAGCTTGGTCTTCATCCCGCCCTTGGAAAAGCCGGAAACCGGATCGCCCGCCATCGCCTCGATTTCCGGCGTGATGCGGTCCACCACGTCGAACCGCCGCGCCTCGGGGTCTTCCTTGGGATTGGCGGTATAGAACCCGTCCACATCCGACAGCAGGATCAGCTGATCGGCCCCCACCGTCACCGCGATCTGCGCCGCCAGCCGGTCGTTGTCGCCGAACCGGATTTCATCCGTCGCCACGGTGTCATTCTCGTTGACGATGGGCACCACGCCCATCGACAGCAGGGTTTCCATCGTGGCCCGGCTGTTCAGATACCGCCGCCGGTCCTCGGTATCCTCCAGCGTCACCAGAACCTGCGCGGTGGTGATGCCATAGGGTTGCAACGCCTCTTCATAGGCGCGGGCCAGCTGGATCTGGCCGACCGCCGCAGCCGCCTGGCTCTGTTCCAGCGGCAGCGGCCCCAGCGGCAGGCCCAGCACCTTGCGCCCCAGGGCGATGGACCCGGAGGACACCAGCACCACATCGGCGCCGCGCCCGCGCGCCTCGGCCACATCGGCGGCCAGCCCGGCCAGCCAGCCGGCCTTCAATCCCGTGCTGCGATCGACCAGCAGGGCCGAGCCGATCTTGACGACCAACCGCCGCGCGCCCCGGACATCGGGGGCAAAGACCGTCTCGGTTACGGCTGCCACGGCCCTTCCTCCTCGACCACATCGCCCACGATCTCGCGGTGAAGCGCGCGCAACACGTCATTGATCCCCTTGCCCGTCACGCCCGAAATGGCGAACACCGGGCCACCGCTGGCCTTTTCCAGCGCCTTCTTGCGCGCGGAAATGGTCTTTGGGTCCAGCGCGTCGATCTTGTTCAGCGCGGTGATCCGTGGCTTGTCGCCCAACTCGTCCGCATAGGCCTCAAGCTCGTGCACGATGGTGCGGTAATCCTTGGTGATGGTCGAAGACGTGCCGTCCACCAGATGCAGCAGCACCTTGCAGCGTTCCACATGCGCCAGGAACTGCGTGCCCAGGCCGCGGCCCTCGCTGGCCCCTTCGATCAGGCCGGGAATATCGGCCATCACGAATTCCTGCCCGTCGATCCCCACCACGCCAAGGTTAGGGATCAGCGTGGTGAATGGATAATCCGCCACCTTGGGCCGGGCATTCGACACCGCCGCCAGAAAGGTCGATTTCCCCGCATTCGGCAGGCCCACCAGCCCGGCATCGGCAATCAGCTTCAGCCGCAGCCAGATCGTGCGCTCGACCCCCTCTTGCCCCGGATTGGCGCGCCCCGGCGCCCGGTTGGTCGAGGATTTGAAATACAGGTTTCCGAACCCGCCATTGCCGCCCTTGGCCAGCAGCACCCGGTCGCCGGGGTTGACCAGATCGGCGATGACGGTTTCCTCGTCCTCGTCCAGGATCTCGGTTCCGGCGGGCACCTTCAGGATGATGTCGTCACCGGATTTGCCGGTGCGCTGCGACCCCATGCCGGGCTGGCCGTTCTTGGCAAAGAAATGCTGCTGATAGCGAAAGTCGATCAGCGTGTTCAGGCTGTCCACCGCCTCGGCCCAGACCGAGCCGCCGCGCCCGCCGTCTCCGCCATCCGGTCCGCCGAATTCCACGAACTTTTCGCGCCGGAACGACACGCAGCCCGCGCCGCCGCCGCCCGAACGGATATAGACTTTGGCCAGGTCGAGGAATTTCATGCGCGCCGCTCCTTGGGATTGGTCAGGCGATAGACCCAGGCAGGCGCCGGTGCAAGCCTTCCGCGGGATTCGTGGATTTCTTCGGCAACCCGGCTGAAACCGCAGGATTCCAGCACCCGCGCCGAAGCCGGGTTGTCGGTGAACACGCCGGCGCGGATCGCGGGGGGATCGAAGCGGGCGAAAAGGAAGTCCGAGATCCCCCGGACCGCCGCTTTGGCGATGCCGCGTCCGGCAAACTCCGGGCGCAGGGCATAGAAGATTTCCGGCTCCTCGCCGCCCGTGGCGCCGATCCAGCCCGCCCATACGCCGCCCGCCTCGATGGCGATGCGGAACCGGCTGGTGCCCTGCCAGCGCCAGTCGTGGACGAAGGCCCGCGCCTCGGCCAGCGGCCAGTCGGTGGGAAAGATGAACAGCATCCGCGCCACCTCCGGTGCCGTGACCAGCGCGTGAAAGGCCGGGGCATCGGCATCGGTCATCGCCCGCAGGCGCAGGTCGGGGGCAAGGATCAGGGGCAGGTCGGTCATCATCGGTCCTTTTCGCGGGCAGCGGCATCCTAACCCGGAAAGACCGGGGCCGTCAGCCGGGCATAGGTCGGTCGTCCAGCCGCAGGGTCAGGAAGGCCAGGTCCAGCCAGCGGCCGAACTTTTGCCCGACCTGTTCCATCACCAGCGGCTCGGAAAAGCCCAGGCTGCGATGCAACGCGATCGAGGGCGCATTCCCCGCCTCGATCCCCGCGACCATCACATGCAGGCCCTGCGCCCGCGCCCGGTCGATCAGCGCCGTCATCAACGCCCGCGCCAGACCCCGGCCACGGAAGCCCTGCGCAACATAGACGGAATGTTCCACCGTGCCGCGATAACCGTCAAACGCACGCCACGGGCCATAGGAGGCATAGCCCGCCACGGCCCCGCCCACCTCGGCCACCAGCAGCGGGAAACCTGCCCCGGTGCGGGCGGCCATCCAGTCGACGCGGTTGGCCGTATCGACCGCGACCTCGTTCCAGATCGCGGTCGTGTTCACCACCGCATCATTGTAGATCGCGGCGATGGCTTCGGCATCGGACGGGATGGCGTTGCGGATCATTTGTCCAGCTTGCGGATATAGGTCCAGGTCGGCACACGGGAATTGCGCGCGACCGAGAAGGTCTCGGCATCGCCCAGATACTGGAACCCGGCATTGGTCAGCACGCGCGCCGATCCGGGGTTGTCCTGAAACACCTCGGCAAAGATCGTGCGCAGCCCCTGCGGCTTGGCCTCGACCAGCGCCTTGACCGCCTCGGAGGCGAAGCCGGTGTTCCAGAAGGCGGGCGCGACCCAATAGCCGATCTCCGACTGCCCTCGGTCCATCGCCTTGAGCGAGATCACCCCCAGCACCTCGGACAGGCCCTGCGCCGATCCGTCCATGACCCAGACATCTTCGCCATGCGTCCGCGCCATGGCGCGGGTGACGAAGTTCTCGGCCGCGCCCGGCGGCAGCGGATGGGGGATCGAGCGCGTCGCCTCCGCCACGCGGCGGTCGCCGGCATACAGGGCGAACAGCCCGGCATCCGAACGGCGCACGGGGCGCAGAACGAAACGCTCGGCCGCGATCACCGGCTGCGGCGCCGTGGTCGCGATCATGTCAACACTCATGGCTTCCCTCCTTACGAAGCGCATGGAGCCTTGCGGCCCTGTCTTCCCCACCTTGAAGATGGGGCATTTCTCATCTTCTGCCAGCAGCTTGCGGCAGAAACGTGACTCTTTCCCGAACCGGCTCCTCCTTCCGGTCCGCCGGGGCTGACGTGCCCGGAAACGGGAAGGGGGACCGGCCTTTCAGCCGATCCCCCTGCTACATCTTGAATGTAACGGTCCGGCTTACTCGGCTGCCTCCGCGGCGGGGAGAACCGAAATGAAAGTGCGGCCCTTGAGGCCCTTGCGGAAGGTCACGCGGCCTTCGGCGGTCGCAAAGATCGTGTGGTCACGACCCATGCCGACGCCTTCACCGGGGAACCAGGTGGTGCCGCGCTGACGCACGATGATGTTGCCCGGAATGGCAGCCTGACCGCCATAGAGCTTCACGCCCAGACGACGACCGGCCGAGTCGCGGCCGTTGCGGGACGAACCGCCTGCTTTTTTATGTGCCATGGCTCGATGCTCCCCTTACTTGGTTTCGTGGGCGGCGCGGCGGGCGGCGGCGGTGCCAGTGGCAGCCGTAACGCCGGACTTCTCGGCGCCCGCACCCAGGATCTCGGTCACGCGGACCAGCGTCCACTGTTGACGGTGGCCCTTGGTGCGCTGCGACGAATGTTTCCGGCGACGCTTCACATAGTGAATGGTCTTTTCGCCCTTGATCTGGTCGATCACGTCGGCCTGAACGGCCGCACCTGCAACCAGCGGCGCGCCGACGACCGGGCTGTCGCCGCCGATCATCAGAACTTCGTTGAACTGGATCTTGTCTCCAGCGACGGCAGCCAGTTTTTCCACGCGCAGGACATCGCCCGCACGAACCGTATACTGCTTGCCGCCCGTCTTAACGACCGCGAACATGGGTCTTCCTTCTCTCGCTCCGCGTCCTGCGGCCCCTTGCGGCGTTCGGGGGGCCTTGCAGCCCCGCCTTCGGACAGCGCGCCCGTTCGGGCGTTGTAAATACCAAACCCCGGACAGACTCGCGCCTTTCCGGGATGCGCGCTTATCCGGGATCACACGACCCGAGTCAACCCGCGCGAGTCATAAAATGAGGTGAGGACATCAAGGCGCCCCCCCTGCATCGGCGGGAAAGAACTTCGCTAAAAGATGGATCGGCAAGCCATCGGGGTGTCCGGGGAAATGATGCGGGACGCGCGCGCGACGATCGGCGACGGGGCTATATCTGCGCGGCCTGCCGGAGATGCGTCCCGCGCGGGCACGACGATCTTCAGCTGAATGCCTTGGCACCCGGCCCCGTCCTGCGAAGCACGCGCGGGACGATCTGCAAGACCTCCCGGCCATCGGCAGGCAAAGGCGCAACCCGAAAGCGAAAGGCCCGCCGATGGGGCGGGCCTTTCAGAAGGTTTCGGTCCGGTGGCTGTCAGTCGGCGGTCAGAAGCGGCGGTTTCTGGCCGGTGATCTGCGCCTTCTGCGGTTCCTGGATCTGAAGGTCGATATTGTCGTCCTTGACGGCGATCCGCACTACGCCGCCCTTGGTCAGCTTGCCGAACAACAGTTCCTCGGCCAGCGGTTTCTTGATGTGTTCCTGGATCACCCGGCCCAGGGGCCGCGCGCCCATCTTGTCGTCATAGCCTTTGTCGCCCAGCCAGACCGCCGCCTCGGGCGTCAGGTCCAGATGCACACCGCGGTCCATCAACTGCGCCTCCAGCTGCATGACGAATTTCTCGACAACGCGCAGGATGATGTCCTTGCCCAAGGGCGCGAAGGAAATCACCGCATCCAGACGGTTGCGGAACTCCGGTGTGAAGGTCCGCTCGATGGCGGCCTGATCCTCGCCCGTGCGGCGTTCGCGGCCGAACCCGATGGCGGACTTCGACATTTCCTGCGCCCCGGCGTTCGAGGTCATGATCAGGATCACGTTGCGGAAATCCACCGTCCGGCCGTTGTGGTCGGTCAGCTTGCCGTGGTCCATCACCTGAAGCAGGATGTTGTAGACATCCGGGTGGGCCTTTTCCAT
>JASGFG010000060.1:0-25751 GCA_047605605.1 Paracoccaceae bacterium
ATCCCGCCCTATTACGACAGCCTGATCGGCAAGCTGATCGTCCACGGCCGCGACCGGCCCGAGGCACTGGCCCGTCTGCGTCGTGCCTTGGGCGAGTTGATCGTGGATGGCGTGGACACCACCGTGCCGCTGTTCGACGCCCTTCTGGCCGAACCCGACATCCAGCACGGCGAATACAACATTCACTGGCTGGAAAAGTGGCTGGAAGCGACCTTCGGTTGATCTCACGGGCGGCGTCCCGCGCCGCCCGCAAGTTTCTTCGTGGAAATTTGCCAAAATCCTTCAAGGGATTTTGCCCGCCATGACCAAGGCCCTCACCCCCGACCTGCTGCTGCGCGCCTATGCCGCCGGGATCTTTCCCATGGCGGAATCGCGCGACGATCCGACCATACACTGGATCGACCCGCGCCAGCGCGGCATCTTTCCACTGAACGGGTTCCACATCTCGCGCAGCCTGCGCCGGTCGATCCTGAAGGGCGGATTTTCCATCAGCGCCGATGCCGATTTTGCGGCGACGGTCGCCGCCTGCGCGAACCGCCCCGAAACCTGGATCAACCCGGAAATCTTTCGCCTCTACGATGCGCTGCACCACCTGGGCCATGCCCATTCGGTCGAGGTGCGCCGCGACGGCCGGCTGGTCGGCGGCGTCTATGGCGTGGTGCTGGGGGCTGCCTTTTTCGGCGAAAGCATGTTTTCGACGGAAACCGATGCGTCAAAGGTGGCACTTGCCTGGCTGATACACCGGCTGCGCGCGGGCGGCTTTACGCTGTTCGACACGCAATTCCTGACCCCGCATCTGGCCAGCCTGGGCGCCATGGAAATCCCCCGCACCGAATACCGCCGCCGTCTGGCCGATGCGCTGGACCGGCAGGCGCGTTTCGCCCCGCCGGGCTACTGCCCGTCGCCCTCGTCCGTCGCGGGATCTTCGGGCGGTTCGTCCTCGCCCGTATCCTGACGCTCGGGCGCCTTTTTCGGTCGCGCTGCCGCCGCATCGCAGTTCAGCACCCAGACATCATAGCGGGGATGATCCAGCGCCGACAGCGCGGGCGAAGAGGCCACCATCCAGCCCGAAAACACCGGCTGAGCCTGCGAGGCATCGGTGATCGTCAGATGCGCAAAGGCATCCGAGGCCGGGTTGTCCGCAGGATAACGGCAATCGTCCATCAGCACCGTCAGCCGCCCGACGGTTTCGGCCTGCCCGCGCGACAGGTCCAGATCCTGCGTCGCCCCGGTCAATCGGTCGAGGAGGCGCACAACGCCCCCCGGCGCATCATCCGCCTGCTGTGCACCCGCAGGACCGGCCAGCACCGCCGCCACCATCGCCGCACGGATCACGGGGCCGCATCCCCAGCAGGTTTGTCGTCGGACTTTCCGCTCACGAATTTCATCAGCAGCGAGATCAGACTGACAGAGCCTTGCGTATCCTCGATCTCGGCCCCCGGCGCCAGATTGTCGGAAGAACCGCCCGGCTGGATTTCGACGAAATTGCCGCCCAGCAACCCTTCCGAGGAAATCAGGATGGCGCTGTCATCGGGAAGCTGGATGTCATTGCGGACCGCGATGGTCGCATCGGCAAAGAAGGTCTGCGGGTTCAAGGCCAGCGAGGTGATCGTGCCGACCTTTACCCCCGCCAGCCGCACGTCCGAGCCGACGGTGATCCCGTCGACCGCGCGGAAACTCGCCTTCAGCGGATAGGTGCCCGCCGCGCCGCCCAGACCGGACGCGGCCCCGGCATAGACGACAAACCCGATCGCCGCCGCCAGAACCACCGCCCCGGCCAGCACTTCCGAGGTATTCTCGGCCATCATCTCACTCCGGCTGCCAGGCCTCGTAATCGCGCCGCACCACAGGGTCGGCACGCAGGATCGACCCGGGCGGAACATAGGCCGCCTCGGTGCCGGTCAGGTTTTCCAGATGCGGCTTTTCCCAGGCCTTGTGCCGCAGCGGCGCCTTGGTCGGCGGCTGGTCCCAGGTGTGATGCAGCCAGCCATGCCAGTCGGGCGCCACGCGCGAGGCTTCCATCTCGCCATTGTAGATCACCCAGCGGCGCTTGGCATCCCGCGACTGGTAATAGACGTTGCCCTGATCATCCTCGCCGACCTTCACGCCATTGCGCCAGGTGAAGAACTGGGTGTTCAGCGTCTGGCTGTTCCACCAGGTAAGCAGACGCTTGAGGAAATAGAGCATCGCCGGACCTCATCATGTCGTTGCCCCCTTCTATGGCGCATCGGGGGGGCAAGGTCCAGTGCCGGAATACCGCCTGCGCGGCGACGATGGGGGCGGAAGGGGGGCGCTGCCCCCCCTCGGCCTTCGGCCTCACCCCCCGGAGTATTTCCGAAAGGGAAAATGCAGCCGGGCTTTCCCTTTCGGAAATACTCCCGCCGGAGGCAATCCCCGAGCCGGTTGGCGCGGCACGCGCCAGAGGCGAGACAAAAGGCTTGCGGCCGCGTCTTGCGCGGACGCTCCGCTTACGGGGCGGGCAGCAGAGCCGTCACCTCGATCTCGATCCGGTGGCGCGCGTCGATCAGCCCCGCCTCGATCATCGTCGCGGCGGGCGGATTCGGGCCGAAGGTCGCGGCGAGAACAGGCCAGCACGGCGGAAAGTCGTTTCGGTCCGGCAGGATGTAATGCACCCGCACCACATCCGCGAAGGAGGCCCCCGCCCGGTCAAGCGCCGCGCCGATGATCTTCAGCGCCAGTTCGCATTGCGCGGTGACGCCCTCGGGCACATCACCCGTCGCATGGTCGGTGCCGGTGGTGCCCGAGACATGGACCCAGCCGTTGGCGACGACGGCGCGGGCATAGCCGATCTTCGGCTCCCACGTCGATCCGGTGGTGATGCGGGTGATCATCGGCGGCTCCTGTGTTTGCGACAACGCAAAGTGAAACGCCGCCCGGAGGGGGGCGGCGTCGGTGGCATATGACAGCGGCGGCAGGGTCAGCCCGCCGCAGCCGGTTCCTTCTTCTTCGGCTCGGTATGGACCAGAAGCGGTTTCGCCCCGGCATTCACCGCCTCTTCATTCACCACGACTTCCTCGACGCCATCCATGCCCGGCAGTTCGAACATGGTATCCAGCAGGATGTCCTCCATGATGGACCGAAGGCCGCGCGCGCCGGTCTTGCGCTTGATCGCGCGCTTGGCAATGGCCGACAGCGCGTCGGAGGTGAAGGTCAGCTTGACCCCCTCGATGTCGAACAGCCGCTGGTATTGCTTGACCAGCGCGTTCTTGGGTTCGGTCAGGATCGTCACCAGCGCCGCCTCGTCCAGATCCTCCAGCGTGGCGACGACCGGCAGGCGGCCGACGAATTCGGGGATCAGCCCGAATTTCAGCAGATCCTCGGGCTCCAGCTCCTTGAACAATTCGCCCGCGCCCCGCGCCTCGGGATCTTTCACCTCGGCGCCGAAGCCTATGGCCGATCCCTTGCCGCGCTGCGCGATGATCCGGTCAAGGCCGGCAAACGCCCCGCCGCAGATGAACAGGATGTTCGTCGTGTCGACTTGCAGGAATTCCTGTTGCGGATGCTTGCGCCCGCCCTGCGGCGGCACGCTGGCAACCGTGCCCTCCATGATCTTCAGCAGGGCCTGCTGCACACCCTCGCCCGAGACATCGCGGGTGATGGACGGGTTGTCGGACTTCCGCGTGATCTTGTCGACCTCGTCGATATAGACGATGCCGCGCTGCGCGCGTTCGACGTTGTATTCGGAGGCCTGAAGCAGTTTCAGGATGATGTTCTCCACATCCTCGCCTACATAACCGGCCTCGGTCAGCGTGGTCGCATCGGCCATGGTGAAGGGCACGTCCAGAATGCGGGCCAGCGTCTGCGCCAGCAGCGTCTTGCCGGTGCCGGTCGGCCCGATCAGCAGGATGTTCGACTTCGCCAGTTCGATGTCGGTCTTGGACGAATGGTTCAGCCGCTTGTAGTGGTTGTGGACCGCCACCGACAGCACGCGCTTGGCATGGATCTGGCCGATGACGTAATCGTCCAGCACCTTGCAGATTTCGCGCGGGGTCGGCACGCCATCGGCGGATTTCAGGCCGGTGGTCTTCGTCTCTTCGCGGATGATGTCCATGCAGAGTTCGACGCATTCGTCGCAGATGAACACCGTCGGACCCGCGATCAGCTTGCGCACCTCATGCTGGCTCTTGCCGCAGAAAGAGCAGTAGAGCGTGTTCTTGCTGTCGCTGCCGGTATTGTTCGCCATCGTCTTCCTCTGCCCTGCCGCCCGTATCTCGGTCAGATACCGGGCGCATCCAGAAAGTCTAGGACAAGCCTCCGACCTTCACAATCCATAAACGCCCCCGTCGCCGCGGTGCAGCGGCGGGGGCGCATCATTCCGCCGTCACTTCGACGTATCGTCCGCCTTGCCGCGCGGCTCCAGCACTTCGTCGATCAGGCCCCAGGCCCTGGCCTCGTCCGCGGACATGAAGTTGTCGCGTTCCAGCGCCGCCTCGACCACCTCATAGGGGTTGCCGGTGTGCTTGACATAGATCTCGTTCAGGCGCCGCTTGAGCTTTTCGGTCTCGCGCGCGTGGATCATGATGTCGGTCGCCTGGCCCTGATAGCCGCCCGAAGGCTGGTGAACCATCACCCGGCTGTTCGGCAGGCTGAAGCGCATCCCCTTTTCCCCCGCGGTCAGCAGAAGCGAGCCCATCGAGGCCGCCTGCCCGATCACCAGCGTGGAAACCTTGGGGCGGATATACTGCATCGTGTCATAGATCGACAGGCCGGCCGTCACCACGCCGCCGGGGCTGTTGATATACATGCTGATTTCCTTGGACGGGTTTTCCGCCTCCAGAAACAGCAGCTGCGCGCAGATCAGCGAGGACATGCCGTCATGCACCGGACCGCCAAGGAAGATGATGCGTTCCTTCAGCATCCGCGAATAGATGTCATAGGCGCGTTCGCCCCGGCTGGTCTGTTCGACCACCATCGGGACCAGCGTGTTCATGTAGAATTCGACGGGATCGCGCATGTGCCTGCCTCTGCTTCGTCTAGATAAGGATTATCGTCCGATTGCTTGCCAGAGTCTTAGTGACGCGCGCAGCCACCTGCAAGGGCAGCCGGGGAAACACCGGGGGTTGCGCCCCGCCCGGCCGGCTGCAACACCATCCCGTCCCCAGCGGAGTTGGCCGATGATGAACCTGCGTGTCACTGCCCTTCTGTTCGCCCTTTGCGCCGGCGGCCCTGCCGCCGCCTGCGAAAAACCCGCCGACGCCGCCGGGGTCGAGAACGAGGTGATCGCGCTGATCAATGCGGAGCGGGTCCGGCAGGGGCTGGACAAGGTCCGCCGCTCGGCCGTGCTGGAAAAAGCGGCCGACCGGCAGGCCTGCGACCTCGCCACCCACGGACGGCTGAGCCATACCGGAAGCGACGGCTCCAGCATGAGGGATCGGGTGAAGGGTGCGGGCTACCCGATGCGCTTTGCCAATGAAAACATAGGTATGGGTTTTCGCTCGCCGCAATCGGCGGTTGCGTGGTGGATGAACTCTCCTGGTCACCGGGCAAATCTTCTGGAACCGCGGGTGCGCGACATCGGGGTTTCCGTCACGACCTCCGGCAAGGTCTTCTGGGTCACGGTGATGGGAGAGTCGCGTTAACATCCCGCGGCGTGCCCCGTCCGTCCCTGCCGCCATCGCACCCCACCTCTATCGGCGCGCCAGCTTCGCCGGTCGGCCGTCCGCGCAAAGGGAACGACCGCGCCGGACACGGGCGGCGCCTTCGGGCCGCAGCGAATCCCGCAGGCGCTAACGCGCCAGAACCAGATCGGCGCGCAGGCCGCCCAGCGTCGCGCTTTCGCCCAGACGCAGGCTGCCGCCATGGCTGCGCGCAATATCCGCGGCGATGGAAAGGCCAAGACCGACTCCGCCCCCCTTGTTCGGGTCGCGCGCGGAATCGAGCCTGGTGAAAGGCGCCATCGCATCCTCGCGCCGCGCCTTGGGAATGCCGGGTCCGTCGTCCTCGACGCTGATCCGCACCGCCTTTTCCGTCACGGCCAGCGAGACCACCGCCCGGTCGCCATAGCGCACGGCATTGCCGATCAGGTTTTCCAGCGCCCGCGTCACGGCCTGCGGGCGCAGCCGGGCCATTCCCTGCCCCTCGACCCGGCCCAGAGCGACGGCCATGCCCGCCCGCGCCGCATTCTCGACCGCATGGCGCACCAATGCCTCGGGGTCGGTCTCGACCGGCTCCTCCATCGCATCGCCGCGGGCAAAGGACAGGAATTCGTCCACCAGCCGCTCCATCTGCGCGACATCGCCCAGAAGCGCCTCGACCTCCTCATCCTCGGGCAGCATGGCAAGGCCAAGCCGCAGCCGCGTCAGAGGCGTGCGCAGGTCGTGGCTGACGCCGGACAGCATCAGCGTGCGCTGTTCGATCTGCCGCTCGATCCGGGCGCGCATCTCCAGGAAGGCCGCGCCCGCCGCACGAACCTCGGTCGCGCCGCGCGGGCGATACCGCATTGCCTGACCCTTGCCGAAGGCCTCGGCCGCCTGGGCAAGCCGCGTGATCGGCCGCAGCTGCGCCCGCAGGAAGAAGAAGGCGATGAAGGTCATCAGAAGCGAGGTCGACAGCATCAGCACCAGAAGCTGGTGCGGATTGGACGCCGCAACCCGCCGCCGGTCCACCGCGACCTCCATCGGGCCCCAGCGGGTATCCAGCCGCATCCAGACCTCTCGGGGGTGGATCAGCAGATCGACGGCCCGGACCTGCGGCATGTCTTCATGCAGGGTCTCGACGATGGCGCGGCCGGACAGATCCCACCAGGCGCGGCTGTCCTGGGGTGCCACGGCCTCATCGTCGGCGGGCAGGCCCACCCGCAGTTCCAGCCCGTCGGCCAGTTCGGCCACCCTGTCCTGCGCCTCGGCCAGGGTGGGCGCCTCGTCCGCCTCGGCCAGAACATGGCGCACCTCGATCAGCACGCCGCGCGTCATCTGGCGCGTGACGCCTTCGTAATGGCGCTGGATGAAATTGATGGACACGACCAGCTGAATCGTGACGATGGGCAGGATCAGGATCAGCGCCGCCCGCCCATAAAGGCTTCGCGGCAGGAAAGATTTCAGACGCAGGCGCATGGGGGCACCCTAACCCCGGCGCGCGGTTCGGGAAAGGGGCGACCATGCAGCCGGGCATCGCGCAGGAACTGGAGCCGGGGCTTCGGCGGATTGTCGCCCCCAACCCCTCGGCCCTGACCGGAACGGGCACGAACACCTGGATCCTCGGGCGGGGAGAGGTGGTGGTCATCGACCCCGGCCCGGATGATCCCGCGCATCTCGCGGCTTTGGCCACCGCCCTTTCGGGCGAGCAGGTGGCGGCGATCCTGCTCACCCATGCGCATCGCGATCACGCAGGCCTCGCCCGCGCGCTGGCCGATGCGACGGGGGCCGAGATCCACGCCTATGGCCCCCCCGCGGCGGGCATGTCGCCGGTGATGAAGGCGCTTGCCGCGCAAGGGGGCATGGGCGGCGGCGAGGGGATCCAGGCGGATTTCGTCCCCGACGTGACCATCGGCGACGGGGCCATCGTCACCGTGGCGGGGCTGGACATCCGCGCGATCCACACGCCGGGGCACATGGGCGGGCATCTGTGCTTTGCCCTCGGCAACGCGCTGTTCTCGGGCGATCATGTCATGGGATGGGCCACCTCGCTGGTCTCGCCGCCACAGGGCGACATGGGGGCCTATGTGGCCTCGCTGAAGCGGCTGGCGGGGGCGAAGTGGCGCATCTTCTATCCGGGCCATGGCGAGCCGGTCGCCGCCCCGGACCAGAGGCTGGCCGAACTCATCACCCATCGCGCCAAGCGGGAGGCTTCGATCCTTGCCGTGCTGTCCGCAGGTCCGGCCACCCCGGCGGGCATGGTCGCGCAGATCTATACCGACACTCCGGTTGCGCTTCATCCGGCTGCAAGCCGGAATGTTTTTGCCCATCTTATTGATCTTGTTGAAAGAAATCTTGTCTCGGCAACCCCCGATCTGTCCCCCGTAGCGACCTATGCCCGCCTTTAGCGGCGCGACGATTTTTTCTGCCCGCCCCCTTGCCGCCCCTGAAAGTCGCCGCTATACAGCCCCCGTGTTCCGGCGTAGCTCAGCGGTAGAGCAGTTGACTGTTAATCAATTGGTCGTAGGTTCGATCCCTACCGCCGGAGCCAATACCCTTTGATTTCATTGGGAAAATTGGCAGCACATAAATCCTACTAACATCCTACACACTGATTTCTGGCGCCTCTCGGGCGCTGGATCGGGCAGGAAGCGATCACGCAAACGTGAATGCGCAAGTCATCGGCTAGCCTTTGACAAGCGTTGCGATGCGCGCTTCGGGCCAGTTGTAGGTAGCCTGACTGAAAGCACGGCGCTTTCTAGTCGGGTCAATCCGAAGGTCTTCAATCTTGTAGGGGCCTTCAAGCGTCAGTTCCCTGAACCTTTTCGACCAGCGATGAAAGCCCCCCGCATACTGTTCTTCACCTTCTTGCGAATACCACGACGTTTCGGGAACATAGGTCTGATGACCGGCAAGTTTTCCAAGCCAAAATTCGTGACTTGCAGGGTCATACATCCACATTCCGTCGCTTCCATTGAAGCCATGAACCCATTTTTCGAAGGGTCGTGCGGCATATTCTTCAACGAACCAATCGCCTTTGTAGCGGCTGCGACCATCCTGCCAGACAGAAGGCCGAAGGAACGGTATCCAAATTTGAACGATACCCGCACGAGCATATGAAAACGACCGACGCTCGATTTCGTCAGGTCCAATTGAAGTGTGTTGAAGTTCGAAGGCTATTTGCAGGCCCTTCGGCGACCAAATCATAACGTCAGCGCGACGGTCGCCCGGCATGGTGTTTACGATGAATTCAACTTCGGCCTTCAAGCCGCGTGATTTCGCAGCGTTTGCGACCAAGGTTTTCGCTTCCATGTGGTCACGGGTTTCGCCCTTGGCCCATGAACAAGTCGTTGGTGGCTTATGAGCGAAGTGATGAACGACCTTTCGGCCTTTCCTAAGAATGACAGTCCGCCGACACTGCGGGCAAACGTAATCCGGCCCTTTTTCGGCGGTGAGCGCGTCTATCCGTGTTCCTTCGACTTCGGCTACAAGCATGTTCGAACACCACATTAGGTTTATTATGGAGGTGAATAGAGGTGAGTGCCGTGATAGCCCAATCTCTATTTCAAAGCAGAACGACACTACCGATTTGGATTTTAATATCACAGGCTCCTCGGCTAAATACCTGGAGTTGGCCGAAGTGGCTCCTTACTCCGAACCATTTGGAAGAAATGCCCTAAATGAACGGTGGATTAGTGTATATGACTTCGCAAAATGGATTTGGAAAAAGATCATTGAAAACAAAGAAGGTAAATATGGAGATACTTGCAAAAATACAATACTGCTTTTATACATAACAAGATGGGAATTCCTCATAAATCAAAGCATTTTACACTGCCTAATCTGGACACTTAAAAATAAAGGGTGTCGATTTTATTCGGTATATTTGATGCAATCTGGCGGGGATGATCTGAATTTGATATATCGCCTGTATCCAAATGATCATCCGGCTGACCATCCAAGAAGATTTCGAGACAACAAATATAAAAACCTAAGGCCCGGAGAAAATAGTTGGTGTATTTCAGAGCCTTGACGTAGGGGGGCGTTGACGTGACCGTGTGGGAAAACTCGCCCTCAGATTCTAGCTCCCCCTGTTAAGGTGGTCTCACAGCGCCCGCTATGGTGCGCGTTAAACAACCCGTAATTCGGAGGGAGGCTTACGCCCCCGTCCGTGGTATTCACCCCGAGAACACCTCAACCGCCAGCGTGACGTTCACCTATATGATCCCTTATATATGGTGGAGGCGGATTTTCACCCGCCCCCTTCCACAGTCAGAGTCGCCGCTTCAAGGTGCCGTCCTCGTAGATCGGTGGCGCGTCAGGTCCGAAGTATGCTGCCGGGTAAGTTCGGTGTCTCAGATTTTTGCGGCAAAATCTGGCCTTGTCCGATGCCAAGGAGGCGGCTATCGTAGGGGCACATTCCAACCACGTCAGGGTCACATACCTGACAACCGGGCTGGACCACGGGCCACACATGGTCTTGATATATAACGAATTTCCATAGGTCTAGCCGTTTTGGGTTTGGTCCCGGAGCGCCTACCGCCGGAGCCAAAAATCCCTAATATTACAATGCGATAGAGGCCGACTCTCAGGGCGGCCTCTATCGTTTTCGGCGGATTTTGCAACGCTTTTGCAACGCGGACGGCGCGTCGTTCAAACACGGGGACCTTTCGCCCCCGATGAACTGCAGCCGCCTCCGTGGCAGCTCAGGAAGAAGCCTCCGCCTCGCGTATAGGGGCGACGGTCATTGGCGCCGAACCTCGGTGGGAAAAGATCCCATCACCCGCCGGAATTGTGGCCGTCACAACTTTGCATTGGCCGCGGCGCGGAGGGGCGGCTAGGCAGGGGCCATGACGCAGACGATCTCCGACTCAAGTCCCGCCGGGGCGGCCATGTCGCAGGGCGATTCCCCGCGCGGCCTCGCCTTCGCCGTTTCCGCCTATCTGATGTGGGGCTTTCTGCCGCTTTACATGAAGGCGCTGGCCCATGTTCCCGTGCTGGAGGTGCTGGCGCATCGCGTGATCTGGTCGGTGCCCGTCGCGGGCGCGATCCTGATCTGGCTGGGTCGCACAACCGACCTGATCGGCGCGCTGAAGACCCCGAGGATGCTGGGAATGGCGGCGACGACGGCGGCGCTGATCTCGGTCAACTGGGGGATCTATGTCTGGGCCATCGGCTCGGGCCACGCGCTGGAGGCGGCGCTCGGCTATTACATCAACCCGCTGTTCAGCGTGCTGCTGGGCGCGGTCCTGCTGGGCGAACGGCTGGACGGGATGCAGAAGGCCGCGATCGCCCTTGCCGCGCTGGCCGTCGTCGTCCTGACGGTCGAGGCAGGGCGGGTGCCCCTGGTCGCCATCAGCCTGACGCTGACCTGGGGCTTCTACGCCTATTTCAAGCGCAAGCTGCCCATCGGCCCGAACCAGGGCTTCATGCTGGAGGTGCTGCTGCTGCTGCCGCCCGCGCTGATCTATGCGATCTGGCTTCAGGTGACGGGGCAAGGCCATTTCCTGCATGGCGTGCCCTTCGACACCTGGATGCTGCTGGCGGCGGGGATCGTCACGGCGGTGCCGCTGATGGTCTATGCCAACGGGGCCAAGCTATTGCGGCTGTCCACCATCGGCATCCTGCAATACATCGCGCCGACGATGATTTTTCTGACTGCGGTCTTCCTGTTCGGCGAGCCGTTCGACCGGGCGCGGATGATAGCGTTTCCGATGATCTGGGCTTCAGTCGTGATCTATTGCCTTGCCATGCTGCGCCAGTCGCGGGCGCGGCGGATCACAGCGGAAAGGTGATGTCGGGCCAGAGCCGCCCCATCAGATCCCCCAGGCGCACCAGAACCACGTCGCGCAGCGGCGTGTCGCGCGTGACCAGCCATTGCAGCACCGCGCCCGCCATCAGCCCGTGAATGGCCAGCGACAGACCCATCGGGTCGCGCGTGCCTTCGGGCAGGCGCTCGGCAATCGCCTGCTGCACCATCCGGTGCCGCTCGGCGCCCGAGGCGGCCAGATGCGGGTCGCTCGCCTCGACTGCGGCAAGGGCGATGCGCGCGTCGAACTGCGCGCCCTGCCCCGGCCCCATGGACCGCACGGCGGCCTTCAGGAACGACCAGAGCGGCGCGATTCCCCGCCCCCCCGGCAGACTGGCCAACCAGTCGCGGGTCTGCTCCACCTCGCGCGTGGCGATGGCCTGCATCAGCGATTCGCGGTTGCCGAACCGCTGGATCAGCGCCGGGCGCGACATGCCCACCTCGGTCGCGGCGTCGGACAGGGTAAAGCCCCCCGGCCCCTGCCGCAGCAGAACCGTCTGCGCGGCCGAAAGAATGTCGTCGTCGCTGTGGGTTCTGGGGCGCGCCATGGTTATATTCCTTCCTGTCGGTAAGTTAGGGCGCGTGCCCTTCGGGGGCAAGACCTCAGGTCGTCACGTCATGCCCGTATAGCCAGTCGAACCGCGACAGCGCCAGACCCGGCGCCACGGCTCCGCCGAGGCGCAGGCCCAGATGGGCAAGCCCGCGCATCGGTCCCGACAGGTGATAGTTGCGCGCATTGCCATTCGCCGCCGCGACGATTCGGGCACAGCGCGGCGCGCGGGCGGCCTGCCATGCCGGCAGGGCCTGCGCCGGATCGGCACGGTCCAGCGCCTCGGCCAGGGTCCAGGCATCCTCCAGCGCCATGCAGGCGCCCTGGGCCAGAAAGGGCAGCGTGGGATGCGCGGCATCGCCCAGGATCGCCACCGCCCCGCCCGGCAGGATCGCGTGCCAGTTCCGCGCCACCTCGTGCCGGAAAAGGCCCCACAGCCAAACCTCGTCGACCTGGTCCAGCCAGCCCCGCACGCGGGGGGAAAAAGCCTCGAACGCGATGCGCAGGTCCAGCGGATCGTCCTTCAGCGACCAGCCTTCGTCCACCCAACGCCGCCGTTCCTCGACAGCGACGATGTTGCGCACCTGCCCGCCCCGCAGCGGATAGCTGACCAGATGGCGCCCCTCGCCCATATGCACCTCCGCGACGGGCGGCGCATCGGGCTCGGCCGGGATCACCGCCCGCCAGGCCGTATGGTGAGTAAAGAACGGCGCGACCATGCCGTTCAGCGCAGCCCGCACCGCAGAATGCAGGCCATCCGCCCCGATCAGAAGGCCGGGCTGCGCCTCGGCCCCCTGGGCGGTCACGATGCGCGGGCGGGGGCCGGACAGGTCCACCGTCTCGATGCGCTGGAGAAGGCGGATCTGCGCCCCCGCCGACCGCGCGCCTTCGGCCAGAAGGTCGATCAGATCGGCGCGGTGAAAGAACCGGTAGGGCTGGCCGGGCCGCAGCCGCGCAAGATCCAGCCGCAGCACGCGCGACCCGTCGCGCCCATCCCGCAGTTCAACCGCCTGCGCCCGCAGCCCCGCCGCCTCGGCCTGCGGTCCCAGCCCGAGCGCCGTCAGCACCGCGGCACCGTTGGGGCTGATCTGAAGGCCGGCACCGACCTCGCGGATGGCGTCGGCCTGTTCCAGAACCGTCACCGCCGCGCCCCGCAGCGCCAGCGCACGGGCCAGCGCCAGCCCGGCGACACCCGCACCCAGGATCGTGACCTCTTGCCCGTTCAGGCGGCCGTTCGGCATGGTTCACCTCGCGCATGTGCGAAAGCCGGGGATGACCTCGGCTTACCCTTGCGCCCCGGTCCGCCGCAAGGGTGGCGGGGCGCGGCCGCTCGTCGCGGCGCGATGCGGGGATCAGTCGTCCCGGTGGACTTTTTCGCGCCGCTCGTGACGTTCCTGCGCCTCGAGCGTCATGGTGGCGATCGGGCGAGCGTCCAGGCGTTTCAGGCTGATCGGCTCGCCCGTCATCTCGCAATAGCCGTATTCGCCCTCGTCGATGCGCCGCAGCGCGGCGTCGATCTTGGCCACCAGTTTGCGCTGACGGTCGCGGGTCCGCAGTTCCAGCGCGCGGTCGGTTTCCTCGCTGGCGCGGTCGGCGATGTCGGGAACGTTGCGGGCGCTGTCCTGAAGGTTGTCGATGGTCTCGGCGCTCTGGTCCAGCAGTTCCTGTTTCCAGACGATCAGCTTGCGGCGGAAATATTCAAGCTGTCGGTCGTTCATGAAGGGCTCGTCCTCGGCGGGGCGATAGTCTTCGGGCAGAAACAGCTCTGGCTTCATCGACGCTCTCTCACTGGTGCCGGAAAGCCCCGACAGGTGTGCTTCTGTCATGAAGGCCCTCCTGAATGGGCGACCCCTTAATCCCTTTGTGCGCCAATGTCACTAGCGGTTGCGACATTTTCGCGGCGCAGGTAGGGTCGGCCCGCCATATTGTGCCTGCGCGTAACAGGATGTTGACACAGCGATGAAATTTGCCTCGACCGAAGCCTATCTTGCGCCCCCCGACCTGACGCTGGCGGTCAATGCGGCCGTCACGCTGGAACGCCCGCTGCTGGTCAAGGGCGAACCGGGGACGGGCAAGACCGAACTGGCGCGGCAGGTGGCGGCCAGCCTGGGCCTGCCGCTGATCGAATGGAACGTGAAGTCCACGACCCGCGCCCAGCAGGGGCTTTACGAATACGATGCCGTCAGCCGCCTGCGCGACAGCCAGCTGGGCGATGCGCGCGTGCATGACGTGCAGAACTACATCCGCAAGGGCAAGCTGTGGCAGGCGTTCGAGGCGCCCGCCAGGGTCGTGCTGCTGATCGACGAGATCGACAAGGCGGACATCGAGTTTCCGAACGACCTGTTGCAGGAACTCGACCGGATGGAGTTCCATGTCTACGAGACCGGCCAGACCGTGCAGGCGCAGCGTCGCCCGGTGGTGATCATCACCTCGAACAACGAAAAGGAACTGCCCGACGCCTTTCTGCGGCGGTGTTTCTTTCACTACATCCGCTTTCCCGATGCCGAGACGCTGGCCGCCATCGTGCGGATGCACTTTCCCGGCTTGAAAGAGGCGCTGCTGGCCGAGGCGCTGGCGCAGTTCTTTGCCCTGCGCGAGACGCCGGGGCTGAAGAAGAAGCCGTCCACCAGCGAGATGCTGGACTGGCTGAAGCTGCTGCTGGCCGAGGATCTGACCGCCGAAGACCTGAAGCGCGGGCCGAAGGATCTGTTGCCCCGTCTGCATGGGGCGCTGTTGAAGAACGAGCAGGACGTGCATCTGTTCGAGCGGCTGGCCTTCATGGCGCGCTCGGGGCGATAGGGAAAGCCTGTCGCCCCATGGCCGGCCCCGGAGGGGTTTTGCACGCCTCCAGACCACCCCGCAGGGTATTTTCGCCAAGATGAAGGGGGAGCAGCGCCCGTTCGCGGGGCTGTGGAAAGAGCTGTGGACGACTCCCGAATCGGGCGGAGTCGCCATGAGTTAGCCTTGATTTCGCCACAAATGCCTCATACGGCGATCAATTCATGAAATAATTTGAAACATTTCGCGATCATGCTCACGCAAGCGTTAGCGATTGCCTGCCCTCCCTGTGCCAGCTTTAGACTCGCCAAAAGGAAACAGTTTCCAAAAGATTGACACACTGCCGCCCCGATAAGGACATTCGAGGCCGGTTCCTTGCCGGAACGACCGTCTGTCCAATCAAGGTGGATCATGGTGTCTTGTCTTTCCCGCCCGCCGAGGGGCGCCGCATCTGCCGCGGCGCCGACCGGCGGACGCATCGGCCCTGTGGCCGGACGGGGCACCGCCTTCGCACGTCTGCTCGCCGAAGGTTCCACACGGACAGGGTCGATTTCCGCGAACCATGCAGGGCCTTCCCATGGGGATGGGCGGGGCCTGCGCAAACGGGCCGGCGGTGCGGGGGCACCGCCGGTCTGTCGCCTGATGGCGCGACAGGCGGGGCGCTGCGCCCCGCGGGCCGCGCCCTGCCAAGAAAGCTGCCAATACCATGCGTATCATCCCGCTGCTGGCCCTGATCGGCCTGACCGCCTGCACAACAAACCCGACCGCTGAAGTCACCAAGCGGGGTCCGTCCGCTGAACTGACAGGCATCGCCCTGCCGGCGATGGAAAGTTTCGCGGGCGGGCGGGCGGCGCCGACCCAAAGGTCGAACGCCCAGATCGCGGCGGATGTGCTGGATCTGGAATTCCACATGGAAAGCGGGCGCGCCCTGCCCGCGCTGACCCGGTTCGAGGGGCCGATCACCATCGGCTTCGATGGTCCGGCGCCGGCGACGGCACAGGCTGACCTTGCGCGCCTGATCGGCCGGTTCCGCGCCGAGGCGGGGCTGGAGGTGTCGATGGCCGCGCCGGGCACCCGCCCCTCGATCGCCATCGAGTTCCGCTCGCGCGCCGAAATGGCCCGCGCCGTCCCCACGGCGGCCTGTTTCGTCGTGCCGAACGCCACATCTTTCGACGATTACCGCAGCCACCGCGGCAGCCCGGCCTTTGACTGGGCCAATCTGACGGTGCGCGAACATGCGCGCGTCTTCATCCCGCTCGACACGCCGCCGCAAGAGATCCGCGATTGCCTGCACGAGGAACTGGCCCAGGCGATGGGGCCGCTGAACGACCTGTATCGCCTGCCGGATTCGGTGTTCAACGACGACAACTTCCACACCATCCTGACCGGCTTCGACATGCTGGCGCTGCGGGTCCATTATGCGCCCGAACTGGCCAACGGCATGACCGAGGGCCAGGTCGCGGCCCGGCTGCCCGCGGTTCTGGCCCGGCTGAACCCCGCCGGGCAGGGACTGGGCGGCCCGGTCCAGACCGGCCTCAACCTGCACCCCTGGGAGGCCGCGGTGGCGGCCAGCTTTGCCCCCCGCGGCGGGCCGTCCGGCCGCGCCGCGGCGGCCGACCGGATGGTGCAGATCGCCATGGCGCAGGGCTGGCGCGACAACCGGCTGGCCTTTGCATTCTTCGCCCAGGGGCGCAGCCTGACCGCCACCGACCCCGAGGCCGCGGTGCGCGCCTTTACCCAGGCCCGCCGCCTTTATGGCGCGATCCCCGGCGCGGAAATCCAGGCGGCGCATTGCGACATGCAACTGGCCGCCATCGCCCTGGCCAGCGGGCAGGACGAGATGGCGGTCACGCTGGCCGACCGGGCGCTGCCCGCGGTGCGGCAGGCGCAGAACGCCGCGCTGCTGGCGACGCTGATGCTGATCAAGGCGGGCGCGCTGGACCATCAGGGCCGTGCGGCCGAGGCGCGGGCGCTTCGGCTCGACAGCATGGGCTGGGCGCGCTATGGCTTCGGCGCCGAAGGCCAGATGCGGGCGCGGATCGCGGAAATCTCCGCCCTGTCCGCGCGCGGGGCCGCGGCGCGGGGTTGAGGGGGGCGGCATCCGCCCGGATCGGGGGCGGAAGGTGATCATCCTGGCTTTTGCAGTCTTCGGCGCGCTTCTGGGCGTGCTGCAAGCCCGTCGTCACGGCGGCCGGCGGCTGGACCTGTGGCAATATGCGGCCGGCTATGCCATCGCCTTTGGCCTTCTGGGCCTGATCATCACCGTGTTTCTTGCCCGCCGCATGATGGGCTGAGAGATGTTCACGCCCTTCTTCACCACGCTGAGGAAGGAGGGCGTTCCCGTCGGCCTGCGCGAATACCTGACCTTGCTGGAGGCGATGCAGGCGGGCATCGCCGCCTATGATGTCGAGGCGTTCTATTATCTTGCCCGCACAGTCATGGTGAAGGACGAACGCCACATCGACCGGTTCGACCGCGCCTTTGCCGCGAGCTTTGCCGGGCTGGAGGCGATCACACCCGACATGATGATGGAGGCGATGGACCTGCCGCGCGACTGGCTGGAAAAGCTGGCCGAGAAATTCCTGACGCCCGAGGAAAAGGCCCGGATCGAGGCGCTTGGCGGGTTCGACAAGCTGATGGACACGCTGCGCCAGCGGCTGGAGGAGCAGAAGGGTCGCCATCAGGGCGGCAACAAATGGGTCGGCACCGCCGGGACCAGCCCCTTTGGCGCCCATGGCTACAACCCCGAGGGCGTGCGCATCGGGCAGGAGACCAGCCGCCACCAGCGCGCGGTCAAGGTCTGGGACAAGCGCGAGTTCCGGAACCTGGACGGCGGGGTGGAACTGGGCACCCGCAACATCAAGGTCGCGCTGCGCCGGTTGCGCAAATGGGCGCGTGACGGGGCCGAGCAGGAGCTGGATCTGGACGGCACCATCCGCGCCACCGCCGACCACGGCTGGCTGGACGTGCAGACCCGGCCGGAACGGCGCAACGCGGTCAAGGTGCTGCTGTTCCTGGACGTGGGCGGCAGCATGGACCCCCATATCCGCGTGATGGACGAGTTGTTCAGCGCCGCGCGGGCCGAGTTCAAGCATCTGAAGCACTTCTATTTCCACAACTGCCTGTATGAAGGCGTCTGGACCGACAACCGCCGCCGCTGGGACGCGCAGACCCCGACCTGGGAAGTGCTGAACACCTATGGCAGCGACTGGAAGGCGATCTTCGTCGGCGATGCGGCGATGAGCCCCTATGAGATCACCCACCCCGGCGGCGCGAACGAACACTGGAACCGCGAGGCGGGCCAGGTCTGGCTGGAACGCGCCTGCCGCCAGTGGCCCGCGCATCTGTGGATCAACCCGACCGGCGAAAACCATTGGGACCGCACCCAGTCGACGCAGATGATTCGCACGATCCTTGGCGGGCGGATGGTGCCGATGACGCTGGACGGGATCGCGCGGGGCACGCGCATTCTGTCGCATTGAGGGACAATTCTGGCAAAACCAACGGACTGTCTCCAAAAACGAAACCACCGCGACAGCCAACTCCCTCCCACACGAAATAAGATGATTTCCGCCCCAAACCAGCCATACTCCGGCCACATTCCCTTCGGTTCGGAGATTCAAATGATTGCAAAACGAATTGCTGCCTCGGCATTTGCGCTGGCTGTTCTTTCCGGCGCGGCGGCGGCGGCGCCGGTCGGGGTCGGCGACAAGGTCTATGCGGCCTCATCCGACCCCATTGACGCCGTTTTCGTCGAGGATGGCGGCGGGTTTTCCGCCCTACTCTACCTCGTGACCGCAGGCGGGGACGAGTTGATCTTTTCGGACGCCACCAACGTCGCGGGCGATACGAAGCCGCTGGGCAGCTTTGCCCCCGGAACCGAACTACTGTTCAAGCTGGTGACAGGCGGATACGAATATTTCACCGGCGACGGTTCGCGCAACCCCGATGGCATCGCCCATGCCTATGCCAGCACCTCCGGCGGTTACACCACCGTGGGGTTCGAGGATCTCTACGGCGGCGGCGACTTCGATTTCAACGATATCGTGTTCAAATTCTCGAACACGGTCAGCGAATCCGCCGCGACGGTTCCGGTTCCCGCCGCGGGCCTGCTGCTGGTGGGTGGGCTTGGCGCGCTTGGCGCGCTGCGCCGCCGCCGCAACAACTGACACCCGCGCCCATGCGGGCCAAGGCAGACCCCGCCCCTTCCGGGCGGGGTTTTTCATTTTCCTTGCGGATTTCGCGCCCCGGTTGCGCTGACGCAGGGTAAGACTGTGCAGATTTTTTCAGACCGCCAAGGCTGTGAAAGAATTGTCACAATCGCGCGCTAGACGGTCTTGCACGAATCCGGCGGCCACCGTTACGTTTCTGTTACAAAACCCGCGCACAAGCGGCCAGGGAACGGCGGCCGACGGACAAGCGGACAGATTTACCAACCGGGGAGAGACCCATGAACTTCAAGTCAACTCTGGCGACGACCGCCAGCATCCTTGCGCTGCTGGGCACCGCCGCGCAGGCGCAGTCGCTGGCCGAACTGGAAGCCGCGGCCAAGGCCGAAGGGATGCTGACCACCATCGCCCTGCCGCATGACTGGTGCGGCTATGGTGCCGTGATCGAGGGGTTCAAGAAGAAATACCCCGAGATCAAGGTGAACGAGCTGAACCCCGACGCGGGTTCGGCGGACGAGTTGGAGGCGATCCGCGCCAACAAGGGCAACACCGGCCCGCAGGCGCCCGACGTGATCGACGTGGGCCTGTCCTTCGGCCCGCAGGCGAAAACCGAAGGCCTGACCCAGCCCTACAAGGTGTCCACCTGGGACGAGATCCCGGCCGAGGTCAAGGATGCCGATGGCCACTGGTATGGCGACTATTACGGTGTGCTGTCCTTCATGGTGAACAAGGATCTGGTGGCGAATCCGCCCGCCGACTGGGCCGATCTGCTGAAACCGGAATATGCGGGTTCGGTCGCTCTGGCCGGCGATCCGCGCGCCTCGAACCAGGCGATCGTCGCGGTTCTGGCGGCGGGCCTGTCGAAAGGCGCCGCCTCGGGCGAGGCTGCGGGCAAGGCGGGGCTGGAATACTTTGCCGAGCTGAACAAGGCCGGCAACTTCGTTCCGGTGATCGGCAAGGCCGGCACGCTGGCGCAGGGCGCGACCCCGATCGTCGTGACCTGGGACTACAACGCGCTCGCGGGCCGCGACACGCTGGCGGGCAACCCGCCGGTTGATGTCGTCATCCCGACCACGGGCGTTCTGGCGGGCGTCTATGTGCAGGCCATTTCCGCCTATGCGCCGCATCCGAACGCGGCCAAGCTGTGGATGGAATACGTCTATTCCGACGAAGGCCAGCTGGGCTGGCTGAAGGGCTACTGCCACCCGGCGCGGTTCAACGCCATGGCCGCGGCAGGCAAGATCCCCAAGGAACTGCTGGATGCCCTGCCCCCGGCTGAGGCCTATGCCAAGGCGGTCTTCCCGACCCTGGCCGAACAGGATGCCAACAAGGCCGCCGTCACCGGCGGCTGGGACAGCGTCGTCGGCGCGAACGTCCAGTAACGCGACCTGAACATGAACCCGCCCCGGCCCCCGCGGCCCGGGGCGGGTTTCCTTTCCCGACCGCGAACAGGAAAGCCGCCCGCCGGATGGCCCATAGCCCCACCGATGCGCCCGCCCCGCGCGCGCCCCGCCGCCTGCCGCTGACCTGGCTGGGGCTGGCGCCCTTTGCGATCTTTGCCTTTCTGTTCCTGATCCTGCCGACGCTTTACATTGTCGTCGGCGCCTTCCGCACGCCCGAAGGCAGCTTCACGCTGGACAATATCCGCGGGCTGAACACCCCCTCAATCCTGTCGGCCTACTGGATTTCCATCAAGATCAGCGTGGCCTCGGCGCTGCTGGGGTGCCTGATCGGCTTTGGCGTCGCCGCCGCCGTCACGCTGGGCGGGCTGCCCCGGTTCATCCGCGCGCCGCTGATGACCTTTTCCGGCGTCGCCTCGAACTTTGCCGGGGTGCCGCTGGCCTTTGCTTTCATCGCCACGCTGGGGCCGGTCGGCCTGATCACCCTGTGGCTGCGGACCGAGTTCGGGATCAACCTGCGCGCCATGGGGTTCAACCTTCTGTCCTTCTGGGGGCTGACGATCACCTATCTGTTCTTCCAGATCCCGCTGATGATCCTGATCATCACGCCCGCGATGGACGGGCTGAAAAAGGAATGGAAGGAAGCCGCCTCGATGCTGGGCGCCACCGGCGCGCAATACTGGCGGATGGTGGCGCTGCCGATCCTGTTTCCGTCGCTGCTGGGCACATTCGCGCTGCTGTTCGCCAATGCCTTCGGGGCTGTCGCCACCGCCATCGCGCTGACCGGATCGTCGCTGAACATCGTGCCGATCCTGCTGTTCGCGCAGATCCGCGGCGATGTGCTGGGCAACCCGCATCTGGGCTATGCGCTGGCCTTTGGCATGATCGTCATCACCGGCATCGCCAACACGATCTACATCTGGCTGCGGGCGCGGTCGGAAAGGTGGCTGAAATGAACCGCATCTGGGCCTGGGGCGCGCTGCTGATCGGGCTGGTCTATTTCGCCCTGCCGCTGGTCGGCATGACCGAGTTCAGCCTGAAGATGCGGCGCGGCGAATATTCGCTGGACGCCTATCGCGTGGTGCTGGGCGATCCGCAGTTCCAGGCGACCTTCGGCTATTCTGCCGCCATGGCGCTGGCCACCATCGTCTTCGGCGTGCTGCTGGTGGTGCCGACCGCCTATTGGGTGCGGCTGAAGATGCCCGGCGCCCGGCCCTATATCGAGTTCGTGACCCTGCTGCCGCTGGTCATCCCCGCCATCGTCGTCGTCTTCGGCTATATCAAGCTTTACAACACCTCCAGCTGGCTGCCGCTGACCGGCACGACCACCGGCACCAACATCCTGCTGATGTTCGGCTATGCCACACTGGCGCTGCCCTACATGTATCGCGCGGTCGACACCGGCCTGCGCACCATCGACGTGGCCACCCTGACCGAGGCGGCGCAGTCGCTGGGTGCGGGGTGGATCACCATCCTGGCCCGCGTGATCCTGCCCAACGTGCTGGTCGCCGTCCTGTCGGGGGCCTTCCTGACATTCGCCATCGTCATCGGCGAATACACCATGGCCGCGCTGCTGAACCGCCCGGCCTTTGGTCCCTATATGGCGCTGCTGGGGGCCAACCGCGCCTATGAACCGGCGGCGCTGGCCGTCATCGCCTTCGCCATTACCTGGGCCTGCATGGGGCTTATCCAGCTCGTCACCCGGTTCTCCAAACACACGCGAGCAGCAAGCTGATGCCCTATCTCGACATTTCGCATCTGGAAAAGTCCTTCGGCGCCAACCGCGTGGTCAAGGATTTCAACCTCGGCATCGAGAAGGGAGAGTTCATTTCCCTGCTCGGCCCCTCGGGCTGCGGCAAGACGACGGTGCTGCGCATGGTGGCCGGGTTCGAGAGGCCGACCTCGGGCGCGATCCGCATCGACGGGCAGGACATGACCGCGCTGCGCCCGAACCAGCGCAACATCGGCATGATGTTCCAGGCCTATGCGCTGTTCCCGAACCTGACTGTCGCCGACAACGTAGGTTTTGGCCTGAAGGTCGCGGGTGTGTCCCGCGCCGAACGCGAGGCCCGCGTGGCCGAGATGCTGCGCCTGATCGGCCTGCCCGATCTGGGCGGGCGCTATCCGTTCCAGCTTTCGGGCGGCCAGCAACAGCGCGTGGCGCTCGCCCGCGCCCTTGCCCCCCGCCCCCGCGTGCTGCTGCTGGATGAACCACTGTCGGCGCTGGACGCCAAGGTCCGCGTCTCATTGCGCAACGAGATCCGGGCCATCCAGCGCGAACTTGGCATCACCGCGATCTTCGTCACCCACGACCAGGAAGAGGCGCTGTCGATTTCCGACCGCATCGTGGTGATGAACGGCGGCATCGCCGAACAGGTCGGCCAGCCGCACGAGATCTACAACCGCCCCGCCACCAAATTCGTGGCGAATTTCGTGGGCACGCTGAACACCTTCGACGCGCGGGTCGAGGGGCCGGATCGCGTGACGCTGGCGGGCGCCCCGGTTGCGGTGGCCGACCCGCTGACCATGCCCATCGGATCGACCGTGACGCTGGCGCTCCGCCCCGAGGCTTTGCGCCTTGGCCGCGCCGAAGGGCGCGAGGTGGTCCTGCCTGCCGTGGTGGAAGAGGTGCATTTCCTCGGCTCGGTCATCCGGCTGCGGGCGCGGGCCGCGGGGGCGAGCGTGGCGCTCGACACCTTCAACCGCGCCGACACCCCGCCCCCGCCGGTCGGCGCCGAAACCGAGATCAGCTTTTCGGGCCGCGACGCCATCGTGCTGGGCGCCTGACCGTTTGCCTTCCCCCCCTTCATCTTGGCCCAAATACCCTGCGGGGTGGTCCGGAGGGGTGCAAAACCCCTCCGGGACCGGCCAGGGGCACCGACGTTCCCGGCCCTCCCCCCGCTCAAAGCGCGGCCAGAACCTGCGCCACCTGCGCCGCCGTCCCGATCTGCACCGGCACGGTGATCGCCCTCTCGTCCCCGCCCGGCGGCTCCAGCGTGACAAGCTGGCTGTCCAGCAGCGCGGGCGGCATGAAATGCCCCTGCCGTTCCGCCAGCCGCGCGGCCAGCACGGCCCGCCCGCCGGCCGGATGCACGAACACCAGCGGTCCCGCCGCCCGCAGCCGGTCGCGATAGGACCGCTTCAGCGCGGAACAGGCAACCACCACCGGAAACGGCCCCGCCGCCAATTCCCGCGCCACCCGGTCCAGCCAGGGGGCGCGGTCCTGATCGTTCAGCGGCACCCCCGCGGCCATCTTCGCCCGGTTCGCGGGCGGATGCAGGTCGTCCGCATCGACGAACCGCCCATGCAGGGCCTGCGCCAGCGCCGCCCCAAGGGTGGATTTCCCCGCCCCCGAAACACCCATCACCACGATCCGCAGATCCATGCCGCCCCCTTTGCCCCGATCGCAGTCCCGTTTGCGCAAACATATGTGCGCTGATCGGGGTTCACTTGCCAGCCCCCGCACCCTAGGTTCGGGACAGCACAAAAGCGGGAGATGTGGCGATGGAACTGGCGTCTATCGGGCTTGTCGGCCTTGGCACAATGGGCGCGGCGCTCGCCTCGAACATCGCGGAAAAGGGGTTCCGCATCGCGGTCTGGAACCGCACCACGCAGGTGACGCGCGACTTTGCCGCCGATGCCGGGCCGCTGGCCGCCAATATCGTGCCGACGGAAACGCTGGCCGATCTGGTGGCCGCCATCGCGCCGCCCCGCGCCATCATCCTGATGGTGCCCGCCGGTCCCGCGGTCGATCAGCAGATCGCCGCGCTGCGCCCGCTGCTCGGCCCCGATGACCTCATCATCGACGCGGGCAACTCCGATTTCCACGACACCGACCGCCGCGCCGCCGCCGGGGGCGCCTTCATGGGCATCGGCGTCTCGGGCGGCGAGGAAGGCGCGCGCCACGGCCCGGCGATCATGGGCGGCGGCGATCCCGCCCTCTGGGCGCGGGTAGAACCCGTGCTGTCGGCCATCGCGGCGCGCTATGGCGACGAACCCTGCGCCACATGGATGGGCCGCGGCGGCGCGGGCCATTTCGTCAAGATGGTCCACAACGGCATCGAATACGCCGACATGCAGATGATCGCCGAGGTCTACGGCATCCTCCGCGACGGGCTGGGCCTGGCCGCCGCCGAAATCGCCCCGATCTTCCGCGACTGGAACAAAGGCCCACTGCAAAGCTATCTCATCGAGATTTCCGCCGAAGTCGCCGCCGCCACCGACCCCGCCACCGGCCGCGCGATGCTGGACGTGATCCTCGATTCCGCAGGCCAGAAAGGCACCGGCCGCTGGACCGCGATCGAGGCGCAACACCTCGGCGCCCCCGTTCCCGCCATCGAGGCGGCGGTGGCCGCCCGCAACCTGTCGGCGCGGGTGGCGGAACGGGCCGAAGGCCAAGCGCTTTTCGGCGCCGCCCCCACCCGCCTTGCGCCCGGCACCCTGACCCCCGACACGCTGCAAGGCGCGCTGATCGCGGGCAAGATCATGTGCTACGCCCAAGGCTTCGCGATGATCGCCGCGGCAGGCACCGCCTTTGGCGAACCCCTGCCGCTGCCCGCCATCGCGCGGAACTGGCGGGCGGGCTGCATCATCCGCTCCACCATGCTGAACGACATGGCGACGGCGCTGACCGACAATCCGGGCCGCAACCTGATCTTCGCGCCCTTCTTCGCCGGTCTCGTCCGCGCCCACGCCCCCGCCCTGCGCCAGACCGTCGCCGCCGCCGCGATTGCGGGCCTGCCCGTCCCCGCCCTCGCCTCGGGCCTTGCCTGGTTCGACACGATGCGCACCGCGCGCGGCACGGCGAACATGATCCAGGCGCAACGCGATTTCTTCGGCGCCCACGGCTTCCAGCGCACCGACAGCCCCGACCCCGGCCAACACGGCCCCTGGGCGGGCCACGGGCTTTGAGCCCACCCTCCCCCCTCTTTCCGGAGGAAAATATCCTCGGGGGGTGAATTGGCCGCAGGCCAAGAGGGGGGTCCGAGGCCCCCCCTTTCTACGCCAGCCGCCCCGCCGCCCCGAAATGCCGGGGGAAAAACGCCGCCGCACACAGCCGCACCGTCGCCATCGCCTCGTCGCGGGTATAGGGCGCGCTCATCGTCATCAGGTCCAGCCAGACGCCCTCGACCGTCACCCGCAGCACGCGCGCCGCGCGCACCGGATCGTGCCCGTATCCGCCTTCGGCCACCAGCGCCGCACAGATCGCCTCCATCCGGGCGTTATAGGCATCGTCATTCGCCCCGCAGCTGTCCTGATACATCGGGCGGCTCTGCGCCTCTCCCCAGAAGCTGCACCACGCCGACAGCCGCGCCGGTGTGCAGATCGCCGGGTTGAAATCGGCCTCCAGCATCGCCTGCAACTGCTCGGCGGGCGAGGTCCCCGCCGCCTCCAGTGCGGTGGTCCAGTTGACGCGATATTCCTCGGCCAGAAAGGCCAGCGTCTCGGCCA
>JASGFG010000061.1:0-23756 GCA_047605605.1 Paracoccaceae bacterium
CCGATCAGGCCGAAGATGCCGGTGATCTGCCCCGCATAGACCGAGAACGAGGTGTTGCGCACCATCCGCCCCATCGACAGGTTCTGCACGCTCAGCACCCTTGCCCCATAGGGGCGGGCGGCGCGGGCGCCCTTTTGATAGATTTCTTCGGTCAGCGTCCGGCCGACCATATGGCCGATGATCCGGTCGCGATCAAAGGCCGCCGCCGCGTCGGTGACGACATGCTGGCCGTCGCGCAGGATGGTGATGCGGTCGGAAATCGCCAGCGCCTCCTCCAGCGCGTGAGAGATGAAGATGATCGACACGCCATCGGATTTCAGCCGGTCCACAAGGCCGAAGAAATGGTGCTTTTCCTCGGGCGTCAGGGTGGCGGTCGGCTCGTCAAAGATGATGACGCGCGCCTTGTGGTGGACGGCGCGGGCAATTTCCACCATCTGCTTCTGCGCGGCGCCCAGCTGGCTGACGAACATCGTCGGATCGACGTTGAAGTTCAGCGATTGCAGGAACTGCTGGGCCGAGATGTAGATGCCGCGCAGCCGGTTCAGAAAGCCTTCGTTGCCCAGATAGATGTTCTGCGCCACCGTCAGCGACGGCACCAGCGAGGTTTCCTGAAACACCATCGCAATGCCGTTGTGCAGCGCATCGGCGGGCTTGGAAAAGGCCAGCTTTTCCCCCTTGAACAGCACCTCGCCCTCGGTCGGGGCATGGACGCCGGCGATGATCTTGGTCAGCGTCGACTTGCCCGCGCCGTTCTCGCCCAGTAGCGCGTGGATCTCACCCGGCATCAGGGTGAAATTCACGTTGCGCAGCGCCGGAACGCCATGAAACTCCTTGGTGACGTTGCGCAGTTCGATGATCGGTTCCATCAGCGCGTCCCCCTGCCCAGATCCAGCCGCAGCACCTCGTCCCCGCCCTTTGCGGCGACCCACAGCACGCCCTCGCGTTCCAGAACCGAGGTCACGCCATGCCGCCGCCCGCCCGCGCGGCTGTGCAGGCTTTGCACCGGCACGAAATCGGGGCTGAGTTCGACGACCAGCCCGCAGGACCGGCTGGGGGCCCAGGGTTTCAGGATGCCCATCTGCTTCAATGCTCCGCCCTGCATCGGCTCGCGGAAGGAATGGCCCGACCGCAGGGCGGGGGCGATCCAGAACTCGGGCGCGACCTCGGCCATCATCGCGCGGCGATAGGCAGGCTCGCGCAGCACCAGTTCCAGCAGCGGCCCGCGGGGTGCGAACAGCGCCAGCCACGCGCCGCCGCGGGATGCGGGGGCAAGCCCCGCAGGATAGCCCGGCAGGTCGTCCAGAAGGACGGTGATCCTGCCCGCCGCATCCAGCCGGATCAGCCGCTTGGCCCAGGCCTCGGACACCACCAGCCCGGCGGGGGTGGGCAGCAGGCCAAAGGGAAAGGCCAGCCTGTCGGCCACGACCTTTGCCCCCTGCCCGGCCGGATCGTATCGCAACACCCGCCCCGTGCGGCGCATTTCCAGAAAATCGCGCGACCACTGCGCAAAGGGATTGGCGGTGGACCCGATGGCGATCCACAGCACCCCCTCGCCGTCAAAGGCCAGCGCCGTCACGCAGGACAGCCCCGCCAGCGCCGCGGGCACCGCGCCGTCGATGGCGATGCCCCGCCCTTCGGCCGCGATGGCCAGCCGTCCGGCGGGCGAGGCGGCCATGGCCGTGATCTCGCCGCCCGCATCGGCCACGGGGCCGGTTTCCGACATGACGCGGCTACCTTCGGCCCAGAGCACGCGCCCGTCCTGCGCGACCAGCGCGCAGGGCGCGGATGCCGCGATCCCTTCGGCCGCATCCTCCAGCCGGTTGTTCGGCTTCAGCGCGCCGTCCAGCGGCGGCACGGTCAATGCCGCGCTTCCCCGGCCCAGCAGACGGTCGGACAGGTTCCTGAACGCGGCGATCATGGCCTTTTCCCCCAGTAGTCCGACCAGCCCGACCAGTTCGGGTCGGCACCGGGCAGGCGGATGCGCCCGATGCGGTTGTTGGTGATGCCCCCCAGATAGAGCCAGCCCTTGTGTTCGCGCATCGAGGTGATCATCGGATGGTTCTTGGCCCCCTGATCCCACAGCGATTCCAGCACCTCGCCCGCATCGTTGAACCGGATGACGCAGCCGATGTTCAGGTTCGGGTAAAGCCACTGGTCGGGCGCGATGCGGCGCGACATGCGGCGGCGGAAGGCGGGCATCCGCAGCGCCACGTCCAGAGCCGGCGACCGCATCCCCATGATCGCGCACCAATAGCTGCCGTCAGAGGCGCGGTTGATGTTGTCGGGGTATCCCGGCAGGCGGTCCACCACCACCTCGACCTTGCCCGCCCTGGGGCCGCTGATCCACAGCCGGTTGATCCGGCAGGCCCAGCTTTCGGCGAACAGCACCGACTGCCCGTCGCGCGCCGTGCAGACCCCGTTCGGAAAGATCAGCCTGCGCACCGCCGTATGCGTCTTGCCGGTGGCCGGGTCGTGGCAGATGATCCGCCCGTTCCCCCGGCTTTCCAGCGCATCGACCGGCCAGTCGTGCATCTCGTATCGCACGGTCGCCTCGGAGAAATAGACCTTGCCATCGGGGGCGATGTCGCAATCGTCGGCCAGCCGCAGGCGGCTGTCATCCACCACCGACAGGGGCGAGCGGTTGGTTTCATCCGTCATCCGCGACACCGCGCCCTGCGGCGAGATCCGGTAAAGCCCCATCCCGCCCACGCAGACCACCAGATTGCGGTCACGATCCCAGCTCATCCCCAGCGGAGAGCCACCGATATGGGCGAAAACCTCGTGCCGGGTGTAATCGGGCGGAAAGAACCGCACGATGTCGCCGTGGCGGGTGCCGCAATACAGGTTGTCGTCTTCGTCGAGGATCACATCCTCGGGGCTTTCCACCGCGCCCAGACCGATGATCTCGACCTCGGCCAGCCGGTCGTTCAGGGCGAAGGCCCCCTCGTCCGTGCTGCGCGGTTGCGGCAGTTCGATCAGCGTGGGCGAGACATAGACCTTGTTCAGCAGCTTGTCCCGGTTCTTCAGCCAGCGCACATCGACGAAGACCGCGAACAGCAGCGTCAGCCCCAGCACCATCGGACCGGAGCCCGAGTTCAGCCCCAGCCGCAGCACGCCGTTCGTCATCACCAGAACGATGACCGACCCGATCAGCGCCTTGACCACCGACCCGCGCCCGCCGCCCAGAGAGTTGCCGCCCAGGACCGCGGCGGTCAGGGCCATGATCTCCATCCCCATGCCGGTGTCGGACCCCGCGCCCGACAGACGTGCCGCATAAAGCACACCGGCCAGACCGCAGAGCATCCCCGAAATCGTATAGGCCGAACAGACGATGCCCTTGACCGGCAGGCCGATGTTGTGCGCCGACCGGCGCGACCCGCCGATAGCCATCGCCCGCCAGCCGGGCCGCGACCGGGTGATCAGTATATGCCCGATCCCCGCCACGACGATCAGCAGAAAGAACGAAAACGGCAGGCCCAGCACGTTACCCATGCCGATCAGATCCCAGGCGGCGTCCGAGAAAAAGCTCATCGACATGGCCTGCGCGTATTTCAGCAGCAGCATGTCGACGATGGCCCGCACGATGATCAGCGTGACCAGCGTGGTCAGGAATGCGCGCAGCCGCAGGTATCCGATCAGCAGCCCGTTCACCAGCCCGACCCCGCCGCAGACCAGCACCGTGGCCGGGATCGCCGCCCAGACCGGCCAGCCCGCCAGGTTCAGAAGCGCCAGCGCGGTAAAGTTCCCGAGCGCAAAGTTCGACCCCACCGAAAGGTCGATGCCGCCCACGATGATCACCGTCATCATCGCCAGGCAGATCAGCGCGAATTCCCCCAGCTGCCGGGCGGTCATCGACAGGTTCCCGGCGGAAAAGAAGTTCGGCAGCAGCGTGCCAAAGACCGCGATCACCGCCACCAGCACAAGAAAGGGGATGGCATTGTCGATCCACTTCTTCGACAGGATCTCGCCGATGACGTGATCCGGGATGAAGCGGTATCTCAACTTTGCAAGGGTGCCTGCCTGCGCCACGGTCATTCTCTTTCCGGAAGGGGTCGGTGCGGCGCGCCCCGGCCGGGGCGCGCCGTTCTGATGCGCTCAGCGCAGGATCTTGGCGTAATCCTCGGGGTTGAAGCAGGTGCCGTCCTTGACATCTTCCTTGGTCATGAACCTGTAGGGCGAATAGATCTGCGTCTTGATCGCGCCCCCGCCCTGCTTGTTCTGAAGTGCGACCATGATCGCGGTCCAGGCATCGCGGCCCATGCCCACGGCATCATAATTGTAGACCGCGCTGAAGGTGCCGTCCTTCAGCATGTCGCACATCGACTGCGCCCCGCCGCCCGAGGTGATGAAGAACACCTTGTCCGACAGGCCCGCCTGCTTGATCGCGGCGCCGGTGCCGACGCCCTGGCCGTCCCACACGTCGATCACCGCGCAGATGTCGGGGTGCTGTTGCAGCACGGTTTCCGTGATCGCCCGCGCCTTGGACGCATCCCAGTCCGCCGCCTGGCTGGAGACGACCTGGATCTCGGGGTGTTCGGCAAAGACCTTGTTGATGCCCTGCACCTGATAGAAGCTGACGCCGCCGGTCAGGACGCCCTGCACGATGGAAACCTTGTGCGAGGTATTGGTGTCCTTGCCGCATTTCTCGATCACCTTGTTGGCGATCTGTTCGCCCATGCCGATGAAATCGGGGGCGACGACGGCATCGGTCTGCACCGCGCCGGCCATGTTCAGCTGCACCACGACGATCCCGGCCGCATTGGCCTGTTTCATCAGGCGCGCCAGCGACTGCATGTCGGGGTTCTGGGTCACGATCACGTCGGGATGTTCGGCCAGAAGCGCGGTGAAGCCCTGCGCCATCGCATCGGTGTTCCAGTTCGGGTCCTGCGAGGAGAACTCCATCCCGTAGACCTGCGACTGCTGCTTGACCACGCCGCCCCAGGCCTGCGCCAGATCGAAACCGATGGAAATCGGCAGATAGGCGATCTTCTTGCCCTTCAGGCTTTCCAGCGCAGGATCGCGAAAGGGGTCGTTCATTTCCTGCGCATGGGCAAGGCCGCCCAGCACCAGCGTCGCGGCGGTGGCAAGGCCAAGGCCGATCTTCGCAAAAGCCTTCATTTTGTCCTCCCTGACAAATTCGGATTGGGTCTTGGGGCCGGCGCTCAGATGTCGCCCTGCTGGCCCGTCTGTTCGTCCCTTGGGTTCAGGATGCTGTCGGCGACGATGGCCAGAAGCAGGATCAGGCTCTTGATCACGTTCTGGACCGTGTACTGGATGTCCATGATCGTCATGCCGTTCATCAGCACCCCGATCAGCAGGGTGCCGACGATCACGTTCCGGACGTTGCCGCGCCCGCCCGACAGGCCGACGCCGCCCAACACGACAACCAGGATCACGTCATAGATCATGTTGGAGTTGACGACGCGGGTGTTCATCGCCGCGACCGAGGTGGCGGTGATCAGCCCGGCAAGGAACGAGATCCCGCCCGACATAACATATTGCAGCACCAGCATCGGGCGCACCGGAATGGCGCTGATCCGGGCGGCGGCGGCATTGTCGCCGATGGCAAAGATGAACCGGCCCGGTTTCGTGAACTTCAGGAAGGCCCAGATCGCCGCCGCCACGACCAGCGCCACGATGACCGGCATCGGAATGCCCAGGAAATACCCCTGCCCGACCGATTTGATCCAGCCGATGTCGTTCGGCATGTAGACTACATCCGTCCCGGTGATCAGCCGCGACCGGCCAAAGCCATAGATGAAGGTCGCCATGGCCAGCGTCGCGAACAGCGGCGGGATTTCGGCATAGGCGATCAGGATGCCGCTGATCAGGCTCATCAACAGGGCAAAGCCCAGGCCCAGCACCAGCGCCGTGCCAAGCGGCGTGCCGGTCCCCGCCAGTTGCAGCGCCCATGCGACCGAAATCGCCATGGTCGCCACCATCGACAGGTCGATCCCCCGGCCCAGCACCACGACCAGCATTCCGACGCCCAGTATCCCCAGCACCGCGACGCTGCGCAAAAGCGACAGCATGTTCGCTGCCGACAGGAAATTCGGCAGGATCACCGCAAAGACCGCGAACAGCAGGATCGTCAGCACAAAGACGATCCGTTCCTGGTTCAGATGCCGCAGCAGATGTCTGGTTGTCATGATCCCCTCCTGCCTCCATGGCGACCATGAAACCGGCGGCTTTCCTCCAAAGCCTGGGCCGGTCTGGTTCGCGCTTCGGGCACGTTGCCCTGGGTGTTCAGGGGCCTTCGCGAAGGGACGTTAGCAACGAACCATATCACGCGAAATTATAATTTCTATATCCATACCATTGCGGAAAGTTATACCCGCAGGCTTACTCATCGCCCTCGACCGTGATCCGCGCGCCGGCCCACCGGCCAGTTCTGGCAAGGTCGACCAGCGTTTCGCGTGCCAGCATCTGGATGGCGGCAACCGCATTGCTCATCGGACGCTCGATCGAATGGGCCAGATGGACCGAGCGCAGGATGGCAGGCTCGCCGATCTTCCAGCTTCGCAGGGCACCGGCATCGACCTCGCGCGAGATGGCGTTTTCGGGCAGGATCGAATAGCCAAAGCCGGTGCGGACCAGTTCCTTGATATTTCCATAGGAATCCACGTCGATGACCGTGTTCAGGTCCAGCGCCGCGGCAAGGGCGTGCCGCGCCAGAAGCTCGCGCAGCCCGTGGTTCGCGCCCGGCAGGATCAGCGGCAGGTGCTGGATCCAGCCATAGGGCATCGTCTGGCCCGAAGGCGGCAGGTCGGGGCGGGCGGCATCTTCGGCGGGTCCGAAGAAACGCAACTCCTCCTCCAGCAGGCGGATGGTGACGATGCCATGGTCCGATACATCGCGATAAAGCACCGCAAGGTCGATCCGCGCATCGCGCATCCATTCCAGAACAAAGCCGCTCATCGCTTCGGCGATGCGCAGCTTGATCTTGGGGTATCGCAGATGCGCCGCCCTGATCAGCGGCACGGACAGGATCTCTCCTATCGTTCCGGGCAGGCCCAGCCGCACCTCGCCCGCCGGGTCATTTTCATGGCCGCGGATCTCCTCCTCGGCGACGGCGAACTGGTCCAGAATGATGCGGGCATTGCGCAGGAGGATGGCGCCCGCCTCGGTCGGAACGACACCCTTTGGGCTGCGGAACAGCAACTGGGTGCCAAGATCCGCCTCCATGTTGCGGACATGCAGCGACAGCGCGGGCTGTGCGATATGCAGCAAGGCCGCGGCGCGCGAGAAGGATCCCTGCTCGACGATGGCGACGAAATAGCGAAGCTGGCGCGCGTCCATAGGATTCCGTTATGCAGGGAAAGGCCGGTATCTCTCCAGCCTATTCCGCGGGCCGCCGTGCGGCAAGCGTCCAGCAGATCAGCGGCTGGATCAGGATCGCCACACCACCGCGAAACTGGATGTTCGCCCGCCATGCCCGCGCCAGCGCAGAGGCATTGTCGCGGATCGCCCCCGCCCGTGCGGGGTCATGCAGCAGCAGAAAGGCCACGAAATCCTCCAGCCCGCGAAAGCGGGTTTCCCGATCCCATCTCTGCAACTCGCGCAGTTCGGCCCGGCCCGAAGTGATCAGCCGCTCCACCGCCGCCATGGCCTGAAGACGGATCGCCCCCTCGTCGCCCACCGGGCGCATCGCCCGGAAGAAGCTGCCTGCCGGCAGAGGCTCCACCACCAGAAGCGACGCACCGGGGCGCAGGATATCCAGCACGCGGGTCAAGGTCGTCTCCATCGCATTGGGCGGGACCATGCGCAGCGCATCGACAAGAACCGCGGCATCATGGCCACCGTCGCCGCAGCGCCCCGCCTGTGCTGCGACACCCGGGAAATCGTCGCCCTCCGCGTCCCGCCCCCGGCACGAGGGCGATGCAAGGGCATCCCATTCGACACCCTCGAACCCTGCCGCCCGCAGACCCGCAGCCAAATGCTGCCCCTCGCCGCCGAATATCAGAACGCGCCGCGCCCCGGCAGACCGCAACGCTGCCGTCACCACCTGCTGCGTATCGGCCTTGATGCTGCGCGCCCGGGCGATCCATGCGGTTGCCGGGGCCTCCTGCATCACGCCGCCCCGGAGATGAGGCTTGCCCGCACCCGCAAGAAGATGCGCATCGCCCTGGCTGCGAAGGAAACCTCGGACACGCCCCCCTGATCCCTGCGCCTCATGCCTGCCCCCCCTGGCCGCACAAGGATCGGGCAAAGGCCGGATCACATCAAATAACGCCTTCCTGTATCCGCCATAACAGGGCGATATATCCAGGGGAACGAAGGGTCATAGAGTTTCGTTATCGGGCTTTGAGAAATTCGCTATTTCAGTTCCCCAGGGCGCTTGGGCATCCTGCCACGGACGTGACGCAAGATCCCCGATGCCCTTTGCCCCCGGCGCTCTCCGCCCTGAGAGAGCCTTGAAGGAATGCCATGCAGATCACCCGCACCCTTGCCGCATTTGCAGCCGACACCCCTGCGTCCGCTGTGCCGGCCGAAGTTTCCGCCCGCGCGCTGGCTCTGGCCACGGATCTGATCGGTTCGATCATCCGCGCGGCGAGCGAGGCCGAATCCACGCCCGCAGTGCTGGCGATGGTGGACAGGCTGGGGCTGGCGGGCGACGGGCGATGCACGGTTTTCGGCCTGAACCGTCGGTATGGCGCGGCGGCTGCGGCGCTGTTGAACGGGACATTCGGTCACTCGCTGGACTTTGACGATACGCATTCGGACAGTTCGCTGCACCCGAGCGCGCCCGTCGTTCCCGCGGCCTTCGCGGCGGCGGAACTGACGGATGCCACGGGTGCCGATCTGCTGGCCGCCATCGCCGTCGGGTTCGAGGTCTGCTGCCGGCTGGGCATGGCGCTGGACCCGACCGCACATTATGCGCGCGGCTTCCATCCGACCGCGACCGCGGGCACCTTTGGCGCCGCCGCCGCCGCCGGGCGGCTTCTGGGTCTGGATGCCAAGGGCATGGCCTCGGCCTTCGGGGTTGCGGCCAGCCAGGCCTCCGGCTCGTTGCAGTTTCTCCAGAACGGCGCCTGGAACAAGCGCTATCAGGTGGGCGAGGCGTCGATGAAGGGGCTGTTGGCCGCCACCCTCGCCGCCGAGGGTTTCATCGGCGCCGACGACGCGCTGGAGGGCAAGCACGGCTTTCTGAAGGGTTACAGCGATGCCGCCGACCCCGCCCGCGCCACGGCCGATCTGGGTCAGGTCTGGGAAACCCTGCGCATCGGGCTGAAACCCTATCCGGCCTGTCGCTATACCCATGCCGCCGTGGACGGCCTTCTGGCGCTGCGGCGCGAACATGGATGGACGCCCGACGAGGTGACGGCGATCCGCGTCGGGCTGCACAGAAACGGCATTGCGCTGGTGGGCGCACCTCTCGAGGCGAAAAGGCGCGCCCGAAGCGTGGTGGACGGCCAGTTTTCGATGCCCTTCGCCGCAGCCGTCGCCCTGCTGCGCGGCCGCTTTGGCTGGGATGACTACGATCTGCTGGGCCGCCCCGAAGCCGATGCCATCGCCGCCCGCACCGCAGTCTGGCACGATCCCGGTCTTGAAGGCTTGCGTCATCCGTTCGGGGCCACGCTGGAAGTCACCGCGCGCGGGACCACTCATATGCTGCGCATCCCCGATCCCTCTGGCGAACCGGAGACCTTTCCGGATAGCGCGGCGCTTTCCGACAAGTTCCGTGCATTGGCCAAGCCGGTCCTGAATGCGGATGCCGGCAGATGGCTGGACCTTTTGTCCACCCTGCCCGACGCAAGCTCGGTCCGCACGCATCTTGCCTGAGCGTGGTCAGACCTTTCCACGCTCTGACGGGGAGGTGCCGGAACGCTTTTCCCGAACGCCGCCGGCACCGGCAAAACGCTGATCGGGCGGCTGAGCCTCATCCCGGCCTGCGCCGCCGCCCAGCCTCGAACCCCAGATCCGAGAGGAATATGAGTCGCGTGTGCACCTTGGTTGCCGGCCTATCCATGGGCGGCGGGGGGAAGGCTGACGGTTGAATATCAGGAAGACGCGCTGGGTTTACAATGGGGTGGGTCCGAAGTTGCGCAACAAGCATCCGAAAACCACGGCCAAAGCCAATCTGTGAGAGGATCGTCGGCAAGTGGGGGGCCCGAATGAGATTTAGGCGATGGATTTTGTTCATGGCCGGCCTGCTCTGGGCAAGAAGGTGCGAATCCTGACCGTTGGGGATCGGACTCGGCCATCGCGGGCGGTGAGGGGAAGATGGCCATTGGTGGCTATCAGGGCGGCTTAATCCGTATGCTTGCGGTATGATCGAGATGACGTTGGACATATCAGCCCCATGGCTGACAGCAGCGCGGGCATTGCCAAGCTGTTAACGCTCATCGCAGACATCAATCTGCCTGCCCCCCGCAGGCCGGGGGGCTAAGCCCCGCAGATTTCAACTTCGAGTTCAGCCTTGGGGTGCTGACTTTGGACCACGCCCGAATTATTGATCCTCTGGGCGAGATCGAGAACTGCCTGATTGGGCGTTGTATATGAAACTTTTATTCCTTGGCGATGTGATGGGGCGCGCGGGTCGTGCGTTGGTGACCGAGCGGCTGCCGAAGCTGCGCGGGGACTGGGGTCTCGATTTCGTCGTGGTCAATGGCGAGAATGCGACCTCGGGCGCGGGGCTTTCGGCAGACCATGCAAAGGGGCTGCTGGCGGCGGGCGCGGATTGCATCACGCTAGGCGATCATGCCTTCGACCAGAAGGATATGGCCCAGTTCATCGAGACCGAGCCCCGCGTGATCAGACCGCTGAACTTCTCGAAGATCGCGCCAGGCAGGGGGGCGCGGGTCTTTGCCGCGCCGGGCGGGCGAAAAGTTCTGGTGGCGCAGGTGCTGGGCCAGGTGTTCATGAAACGCCCCTTCGACGATCCGTTCAGCGCGGTTGAAACCGTGCTGAAGACGCATCTCCTTGGCGCCGCGGTGCAGGCCGCCATCGTCGATGTCCATGCCGAGGCGACCAGCGAGAAGATGGGCATGGGCCACTGGTGCGACGGGCAGGCGAGCCTTGTCGTCGGCACCCATACCCATGTGCCCACCGGCGACGCCCAGATCCTGAACGGCGGCACGGCATACCTGACCGACGCCGGCATGTGCGGCGACTACAACTCCGTCATCGGCATGGAAAAGATGGAGCCGCTGCGCCGCTTTGTCACCGGAATGCCGAAGGATCGCTTCACCCCCGCCGAAGGCCCCGCCACGCTCTCGGGCGTCTATGTGGAAACCGACGACCGCACCGGCAAGGCGCTGCGCGTCTGCATGGTGCGGCAAGGCGGGCGGCTGGAACAGTCGGGTCCGTGATGCGCAACCTGCTTTATCTCGTCGCACTTGGGGCGGGCTGGGGCCTGACCCACCCCTTGTCCAAGATCGCCACAGGATCGGGGCATCCGCCCTTTTCGCTGCTGTTCTGGCAGATGGTGATCGTGGTTCTGGTGCTGGGCGGCATCACGCTGGCGCGCCGGCGCATTCCTCCGCTTGGCCGCCGCGAGCTGCGGTTTTATGTGGTTGTCGCGGTGCTGGGCACGGTCGTGCCGAATGCGAGCTTTTACATGTCGATGGCGCGGCTACCGGCGGGGGTGATGTCGATCCTGACGGCCGCAGTCCCGATGATCGCCTTTCCGCTGGCGATCCTGATGGGGAACGACAGGTTTTCCCCCGCCCGGCTGATCGGCCTTCTGCTGGGTCTGGCGGGGGTGGCGCTGATCGCCGCACCGGGCAACGGACTGTCGGCTGGCGCAATCGCGGTCGTGCCGCTGGCTCTGGTGGGGCCGCTTTTCTACGCGATGGAGGCGAACTTCGTCGCCCGCAACGGGATGGAGGGGATGGACCCCGTCCAGGCGATGGCGGGTGCATCGGTGGTGGCCCTGGCCCTGTGCCTGATGCTGGTGCTGTCGACGGGGCAGTGGACAGCGCCTTCGCTGCCGCCGAACCGGGGCGAATGGGCGCTGGTGCTGTCTTCGGCGATCCATGCGCTGCTTTACGCGGGCTATATCTGGCTGGCCGCACAGACAGGCGCGGTTTTCGCCTCTCAGGCCTCCTATCTCATCACGGCGACCGGGGTTCTGTGGGCGATGGCGCTTCTGGGGGAAAGATTTTCTCTTTCCGTCTGGGTTGCGCTTGTCGTCATGCTGTCGGGCGTGGCATTGGTGCAGCCGCGCCCGCGCGCCGCTCCGGCGGGCTGAGCGCGATCCGAGGCGGGCCGGAGGGACGGGATGTTCGGACTGGAACTGGCGGCAGGGGCGCAACCCTGGGTGGCGCTCGCGATCCTTGCGGTCATGTTCGCGATCTTCGTGCGCGAGGATTTCCCGGTCGAAGTGACGGCCATAGGCGGCGTTGCAGCCATGCTGATCCTTGGCATCCTGCCCTACAGGGATGCGGTGGATGCGCTGGCCAATCCCGCACCCTGGACCATCGCCATCATGTTCATGATCATGGGCGGGCTGGTGCGCACCGGCGCGCTGGAGGCGGTGATCCGCCTGACCGAACGTCATGCCGAAACGCGGCCCCGCCTGACGGTCGTACTGCTTTTCGTCTTTCTGTCCGGCGCCTCGGCCTTCATGAACAACACGCCCGTCGTGGCGGTGATGATCCCCATCACCATGCAACTGGCGGCCAAGCTGGGCAAGGCGCCGTCGAAACTGCTGATCCCGGTCAGCTACATGACCGTGCTGGCGGGGATGATCACGCTGATCGGCACCTCGACCAATCTTCTGGTCGATGGCGTCGCCCGCGATGCGGGGATGCAGCATTTCTCGATCTTCGAGATCGCGCCGCTGGGCATTCTGGTCACGCTGGCGGGGGGGCTTTACCTTGGGCTGCTGGGGCCGAAGCTTTTGCCCGACCGCCAGTCGCTGGGCGTGCTGCTGTCCGACCGGCGCAAGATGAAATACTTCACCGAGGTCGCCGTCCCCGAGGGGTCGTCCCTCATCGGCCGCAAGGTGATGGAGGTCGAGGTCTTTCGCCCCGACGGCGTGCGGGTGATCGACGTCTTGCGGGGCGATGCCTCGCTGCGCCGCGCGCTTCAGGACGTGGTGCTGGAGGCGGGCGACCGCGTGGTCTTGCGCACCGAGATGACCGAGCTTCTGTCGCTGCAACAGCACAAGGATGTGCGGCTGGTCGACAAGTTGTCGTCGGTGGCGACGGAAACGGTCGAGGTGCTGATCTCGCCAGGATGCCGGATGATCGGGCGGACGCTGGGCGAGCTGCGCTTGCGTCGCCGCTATGGCGTCTATGTGCTGGCCGCGCATCGGCGCAACCAGAACATCGGCCGCAAGCTGGACGATCTGGAGGTGCGGGTCGGCGACACCCTGCTGCTGGAGGGCACGGCCGAGGATATCCAGCGGCTGGCGCTCGATATGGAACTGGTCGATGTCTCGCGCCCCACCGTCCGTCCCTTTCGCCGCAACAAGGCGCCGATCGCCATCGGCGCGCTGGTCATGGTCGTGATGTTGTCGGCGCTGGACATGGCGCCGATCCTGGCGCTTGGCGTCGTGGGCGTCGCGCTGATCCTGCTGACGAAATGCGTGGATGCGGATGAGGCGTTCGAGTTTCTGGATGCCCGGCTGATGACGATGATCTTTGCCATGCTGGCGGTCGGCGCGGGGCTGGACCATTCCGGCGCGGTCGGCCTGATCGTTCAGGCGGCAAACCCGTGGCTGGCGGGGCTGTCGCCCTTCTGGCTGATCTTTGCGATCTATTTCCTGGGGCTGATCCTGACCGAGTTCCTGTCGAACAACGCGGTGGCCGTGATCTATACCCCCATCGCAATCCAGCTTGGCCATTCGCTGGGGGTTGACCCGCGGCCGCTGGTGGTGGCGGTGATGTTCTCGGCCACGCTCGCCTTTGCGACGCCCATCGGATACCAGACCAACCTGATGGTCTATGGTCCCGGCGGCTATCGCTTCAGCGATTACATGCGCGTAGGCATTCCGCTGAACATCATCGCGGGGCTGATCTGCTGTCTGATGATCCCGGTGATCTGGCCGCTTTACCCCTGATCGGGTTTGCCGACCCGGTCGACATGGCCCAGATCGCGCTCGGGCCAGACGTGATCGCGGACCAGTTGCTTCAGCACCTTCACGTCGGGGAAGCCGCCGTTTTCCTTGCGGTCCCAGATCTGTTCGCCATCAAGAGTGATGCGGAAGATCCCGCCCGTGCCGGGGACCAGCGTGACCGAGCCGATGTCCTGCCCGAATGTCGAAAGCAGTTCCTGCGCCATCCACGCCGTGCGCAGCATCCAGTTGCATTGGGTGCAATAGGTGAATGTGATGGCGGGGCGGCGGTGTTCTGACATGACGGGCCTTTGCGCAGGCGGAAGCCGCCGGGGGTTTCACACCCCCGGACCCCCGTGGGGTATTTGAACCAAGGTGAAGAGGGAAGTCTCTCTCATCCTCATGGCAAAAATATCCGCGCGGGCGCTGTGTTTTCCGCGAAGCTCGGGCGTCAATCGGGGATGACGGCCGTCGCGTCGATTTCCACCAGCCAGTCGGGGCGGGCCAGTGCCACGACGGTCAGGCCGGTGCAGACCGGGTGAACCCCGCGGATATATTCGCCCATGGTGCGATAGACCGCCTCGCGATGGCGCACATCGGTCAGGTAGACCACCAGTTTGGTCACATGCTCCATCTTGCCGCCGCATTCCTCGACCAGCTGGCGGATGTTCTGCATCACCTTGTGGGTCTGTTCGACCGGATCGTGGCTGTCGATGTTTTTGGCGGTGTCCAGATCCTGCGGGCACTGGCCGCGCAGAAAGATCGTGGTGCCGCCCTTGGCCACCACCGCCTGCGCCAGGTCGTTGTCGAGCTTTTGCTCGGGGTAGGTGTCCTTGGTGTTGAACTTGCGGTGGCGATAGTGGGCCATGGTATCCTCGGGCGGTTAAGATTGCGGCATCCGGCTGGCGATCCAGCGGGCGAATTCCCAGTTGGGGCGTTCAAGGTGCGACAGGTGGCCGGGACCGGACAGTCCCGCCAGCAGGCCGCGATAGACCTTTTCGGTGCAGTCCTTGTCTTCCATGTTCACCTCGTCCAGCAGGGTCTGAAGGGCGGCAAGGTTTTCGCGGGCCTGCGGATCGGCCATCCATTCCGGCGACATGCCGCCGCCGTAAAGCACGTTGACGGCCCCCGGCCCGTCGGGCGTCAGGCACAGATACCAGAAATACCCCGGCGTCAGCGTGATCAGCAGCGTCGGATAGACCGCCAGCAGCCAGGTGATCCGCCGCTCATCCCCTTGCAGCACGGTGTTCGACGGATGGGCCAGGGCCAGCGGCACGGAATCGTTCTTGACGATCCAGTGATAGTTGAAGCTGTCGAAACCTTCGGGGCAGGTCATCTTGTTCAGGTCGCAGGACCCGCCGATCGTGTCGGAATGGCAGACCGGCAGGTGATAGCTTTCCATGAAATTCTCGGCCAGTACCTTCCAGTTGGTGTTCCACTTGAACTCCTGATGGAACACCTCCTTGTAGGCGCCCATGTCCAGATAGCCGACCAGTTTCTCTACATCCTGCAACTGCGCATGGGGGCTGGGGGCGTCGGGGTTCAGCGTGACCATGATCCAGCCCAGCCATTCCTCGCACCGCACGGAGGGCAGTTTCACGTCCTTTTTGCAGAAGGCGGTGTTGTTGGCCATCGCAGGTGCGCCGCGCAGGCTGCCGTCCAGGTTGTAGGTCCAGGCGTGATAGGAACAGACGATGGATCGCGTGTTCCCCCGCCCCTCCAACAGCAGCGACATGCGGTGGCGGCAGACGTTCGACATGGCGCGCAACACGCCTTCGCGGTCGCGGATGACGATGATCGGCTCGCCCGCGATGGTCATCGTCAGATAATCGCCGGGGTTCGGCAGCGCATCGGCGCGGCCCGCGCACAGCCATTCCTTGCGGAAGATATGCTCCATCTCCTCGGCCGCGAAACCGGGCGAGGTATAGACGGATTTCGGCATGGCGCGCGCCGCCTCGAAAGGCCCGGCTACATTGTCGCGCAGTTCCTGAAGGGGGGTGGAAAGGGGCTCATGCCGGGTCATGGTTCACTCCGCTGCCTTGGGGGTTGCGTCGGTGTTGGGGGCGTAGGCCATATAGGCGCGCTGCTTGGCGATATGGTCGGCGATATATTTCGCATCATACCACACGCCCCAGATGAAGGACGATCCCCGCCGCGTCTGCCAGGGCAGGCCCAGGAAATACAGGCCCGGCTCCTCGGACACGCCGCGATTGTGGCGCGGGCGGCCGTTTTCGTGGAAGGCCTCCGATTTGATCCAGCTGTAGTCCGAGCCATAGCCGGTGGCCCAGATGATCGAGGTGACGCCCGCCTGCGCCAGATCCAGCGACAGGATGGGGTGGGTGACGCAATCGGGGTCGGGGCCGATCACCCGCGCCTCTGGCTCTTCGGGCAGGTCGATGCCGTTGCGGGCCGCCCAGGCATCCGCCTCGTCCAGCACCGACAGGTAATTCGCATCGCCCCGCGCGATATTGGTGCCAAGGTCGGGGGCGAAACGCATCGTGCCGTCCTTGAACGCCTCGGTCCGGCCCAGAAGGATCATCCCCTGTTCCGCCAGCTTGCGGAAGTCGATGGTATAGCCGCCATGCGCACCGCTGACGGCGATGGTGGTGTGTTCGGCGCCCGGCGTCGCCCCGGCATCCCATTTGTTCAGCACGCCCAGCCACCAGACGTTGTCGCGCCCGCGATAGCGCCGCGGCGGGCGGTCATGCGGGCCGACCGAGAGATAGACCTTGCGCCCCGAAGCCAGCAGTTCCTCGGCGATCTGCACGCCGGACGAGCCCGCGCCCACGACCAGAACCGCGCCTTCGGGCAATTGGGCGGGGTTGCGGTAATCGGCGGAATGGATCTGCATCAGGCCGCTGTCCTGCGGCACGACCGGCGGGATCACCGGGATCTGAAAGGCGCCGGTGGCGGCGATGACCTGATCGGCCTCGATCACCCCGGCCGAGGTTTTCACCCGGAACCCGGCGCGGTTGGCAAGGGGCGCGACCTCCACCACTTCGACCCCGCAGCGGACGGGGGCGTTCAACATGCGGACGTAGTCCTCGAAATAATCCGCCACGCTGTCCTTGGGCACGAAGGCATCGGGGTCGCCCGCGAAGGCCAGCCCCGGAAAGCGGTCGTGCCAGGCGGGGCCGTTCGCCACCAGCGAATCCCACCGCCCCGTCCGCCAGCGTTCGGCGATCCGGTCACGTTCCAGCACGATATGCGCGATGCCCGCCCGGCCCAGATGTTCGCTTGCCGCAATTCCGGCCTGGCCGGCACCGATGACGAGGACTTCGGTTCTTTCCACGGACATGTCGGGCTTTCCTTCGTGCGGATGGCAGGGGAATGTTGAACCGAACATGCCTGTTTCGTCCATTCCGCAACAGCATCATGTGCCGCATCGCTGATTAGGGAAAACCTAATCAGACCTCAGCCGCGAAGGGTTGAGAGGATGCGCGCCCGCCATGCCTCGGCTTCGGCGCGGTTGTCGAAACAGGCCATATCCAGCCATCGCCGCCACCCGGGCAGGTGTAGCCGCAGGATGGGAAAGGGGCCATCCTCGCTGTCGCGCATCGCCACCTGATCCACCGAGATGTCGGACAGGGCAAAGCTGTCGCGCCGGTTGACGACCGGCCCGCGCAGGATCCGCGTCGCGCGGCCGGTGGCGGGGTCGAGACGCAGCTCCGTCGCGCTGACCAGCCCGATCAGGATGAAGAAAGGCCCGATGACCAGCGGAAACAGGACGCAGGCCCCTACCACCAGAAGGGTCAGCGCCGACATGCCCGGACGAAGGTTGATCAGAAAGGCCAGCGGAATGACCGTGGCGATGCCCAGGCCCAACACCACCGCGAAGACCCGCAGGACAACCGGCAACTGCCGTTCGCGGTATAGGATCGCATCGCCGTCCATGGTCAGCATGTCGGACTTGTGCCCGATGATCGGGGCAAAACTGTGATCAGGGGGCGAAAGGCGCGCAAGCGATGCGCGCCTTTCGGGTTCGTCAGACGCGGCGACGGCGCGAAACCGCAGCCCCCAGACCAATCGCGCCCGCCAGCAACAAACCCGCCGCCGGCACCGGAACGGCGGCGGAACCGGTCGAAAGCGTGACCTCGGAATAGTCGATTGCCCAGCTGTCGGACCAGCTGGGGGTAAAGCTGATGGTCAGGGATCCGTCGCTGGCCAGCGAAGGATCGAAGCTGAAGCTGAAGGTTTCGACCAGGATATGGCCATATCCATCCAGCGGCATTTCGCCCACCAGAATGCCGTCGACATAGATGCCGTAAGGCCCGGCAATATCGGCGATGCCCGCGGTGCGCAGCACGAGCGAAGCCGCGGTATAGGCGCCGGCGGCAAAGCTGTGAACCCAGCTGACAGTGCTGGCGGTATTCGTGATCACATCGGTGAACGAAGGGTCGGAGCCGGTCTGCACCAGACTGCCCCACCCACCGGGCAGCCATGTCGCGCCGTCTTCGACACAGGCATCATTGGTCCCGAAACAATCCTTGTCGCCCACGGTGCTGGTAACGGTTGCAGCCGAGGCAATGCCGGGAAGGGAAAGCAGACAGGCAAGAGCAACTGAACGCATCATAACCTCCATATGAAAATAAACGCGCCGTGCAGGAACTAATCAGGGGCGCGGGGGGGATGCTCAGCCAAACCTTCCCTTGCGTCAACAAGGTCGCGGGAACTGCATGGCCAAGGTTCCCGGACAGGAAACAATGCAAGAGAAAGTTCGGCTTCATTGCGAAAATGAAAACCATCAAGCCGAAACAGGATGATCTTTCAGGCAAGCGGCGAAAACAAGAACGCCTGCCGGTTTCGGCAGGCGCTGATGACAGAGTGGCTCGTGCGGGATCAGTCCTTGGCGCGTTCCACATAGGAATAGTCGCCGGTGTTGATGACGACCCGGGTGCCCGCGCCGATATGCGGCGGCACCATCACCCGCAGCCCGTTGGAGCAGATCGCCGGCTTGTAGGAGGACGAGGCCGTCTGCCCCTTGACCACCGGCTCGGTCTCGGTGATCTCGACCACCACCTTCTGCGGCAGTTCGATGGCGATGGCCACGCCGTCATAGGTTTGCAGGAAAACCTTGATACCTTCGGTCAGGAACACCTTGTCCTCGCCCACCACATCGGGCGAGACGGTGATCTGTTCGTAATTCTCGGGGTTCATGAAGTGATACCCCTCGCCATCCTCATACAGGAAATCGTATTCCCGCTCGTCGACCGAGGCCTTTTCCACCATTTCGGTCGTGCGCCAGCGTTCGGCGACCTTCACCCCGTCCGAGATGCGGCGCATGTCGACGCTGGTGGTCGGCGTGCCCTTGCCGGGGTGGAAGTTTTCCGCCTTCAGAACGACGTAGAGCTTGCCGTCCATTTCCACGACGTTGCCCTTGCGGAGCGAGGATGCGATGACTTTCACGGATGCGGTCCTTGTGACTTGCGTGCGGGCGCGGTAATCGCCCGCGCGGATTGGGCAGGCTGCTAACCGATCCGCGCGCGAATTTCCAGCCGAAAGCCGAAAAATGACCGACAGCCCATGGTGGACCCCCCGCCGACACGAAACCCGCCGGCCTCTGCTTCTGGCGCGGAACCGGATTCAGGCGGCCCTGCGCGGGTGGCTGGCGGATCAGGATTTCGTCGAGGTCGATCCCTCGGGCCTTGCCACCAGTCCGGGGAACGAGGCGCATCTGCACGCATTTGCCACACAGGCCATCGGCAACGACGGCGCGCCCCACCCGATGTATCTGCACACCAGCCCCGAATTCGCGATGAAAAAGCTGCTGGCCGCGGGCGAGCCGCGGATCGCCGCCTTTTCCCATGTCTGGCGCAACCGCGAACGCGGCGCGCTGCATTCGCCGGAATTCACCATGCTGGAATGGTATCGCACGGGGGCGGACTACACCGTGCTGATGCAGGATTGCGCGGCCTTCCTGCAGCTGGCGGCGCAGGCGGCGGGGGCAAGCCTGTTGCGGTTCCGCGACCGCACCTGCGATCCTTTCGCCGAACCCGAACGCCTGTCTGTGGCCGAAGCGTTCCAGCGCCACGCCGGCATCGACCTGCCGGCCACGATCCGGCCCGACGGATCGACCGATGCCGATGCCCTGCGCGCCGCCTGTGCCGCCGCCAACCTGCGCACGGCCAGCGATGACACCTGGTCCGACATGCTGTCGCGCATCCTGTCGGACCGGGTGGAGCCGCACCTGGGCCATGGCCGGGCGACGATCCTTGACCGCTATCCCGCAGCAGAGGCCGCGCTGGCCCGCACCTGCGCCGACGATCCGCGCGTGGCCGAACGGTTCGAGCTTTATGCCTGCGGTGTGGAACTGGCCAACGGCTTTGGCGAGTTGACCAATCCCGCCGAACAGCGCCGCCGCTTTGTGATCGAGATGGACGAAAAGGCCCGTCTCTATGGCGAACGCTATCCGCTGGACGAGGATTTTCTGGCCGCCCTTGCCCATATGCCCGCCGCCAGCGGCATCGCCCTGGGGTTCGACCGGCTGGTGATGCTGGCCACCGGCGCGCCCTCGATCGACGAGGTGATCTGGGCCCCCGTCCCCCGTTGACGGCCCGCTAACGACTGCTAACGGCTGCGGCATAAATATTAACAATTGGAACCATCGCCCACCCTGCCGCATTTACGCCTCAATCCACCTCACAATCCGATGGAGTGAAGACCGGGAGGAGTGTGTATCATGGCAGTGATCCTTGTTCTGGCAGGCGGCGCTCTTGGCTTCGTTCTGGGGATCTTGTCCTATGCGCTGCTGAACCTGGGGCTGCTGGCCGCGCTCGCCGTCTGGTCCGGCACTGGTATCCTGTTCCTTGCCGCCGGCCTTGCCGCATCGGCCTTTCCGGGCAATCCTTCGCCTCGGCACCGTCCCCACGCCGCCTGACCGCCGCGGCCTTGGGGGGAACCTTTTCCCGCACGCGGGCGTTCATCCTCCGACAGTCAAACTGGAGGACCCCGCCATGAAGGGCATTCTCGCCTGGGTTATCGGCATCCCGATCCCGATCATCATCCTGCTTTACCTGTTCCATGTCTTCTAAACGGGCAGTTCCAGGCAGGCAGCGGGGATTCCCCCCTTGCGTTGAAAGGCCCGAATCCGCATATAACAGGATAGCGACGTTATCTGCTTTCGAACCCATCCGATCCTCGGCCGCGGCATTCGATCTGAAGCTGACTGCGCCGGGCCGTCGCATTCCGCGGACGGTATAGGAAAAGGATGATCACGATGACCCAGGGCACCGTGAAATGGTTCAATGAAACAAAGGGCTATGGCTTCATCGCCCCCGAAGGCGGCAAGAAGGACGTTTTCGTCCACATCACCGCGCTGGAACGTGCGGGCCTGCGCGGCCTGAAGGACGGCCAGCCGGTCACCTTCGACATCGAGAAAAGCCGTGACGGTCGCGAATCGGCGATCAATATCGCGCTGGCCTGATCCTTTCGGATCGGGAAAAGGATCGGGCGGCCCTTGGGGCCGCCCTTTTCATTCGGCCACCCGCAGGCGACGATACCGGGTGACGTGTTCCAGCGCCACGCGCAGGGCAACGCCGGTCAGGGGTGCCCGCAACTCTGTCGGCAGGGTGCTGTCTTCAGGAAATCGCTGCTCGACACAATCCGTGCCGATCAGAACCACGGCAATCTGCAAGCCCGCCTGACGAAGCAGCTTGTGGGCGCGATGCCCTGCCTCCAGCCCGCCGAAGCCATCGCATTCGATCACGACCAGACCATATCCCGCAGGATCGTCGATCACTGCCGAAAGGGCGGCGAACATCTCGCCCTCGGCCTCAACCCGCCCTCCCGCGCCCGAGAGGCGTCTTGCGGTGGCGCCTTCGGCCCCTGCCCGGTCCGCGGTCAGCAGCATCACGCGCAAACCCCAGCCGACCAGCGTGGCCTGTTCCCCTTCCGGCGTTCGGAAAAACTGCATCGCCTGTTACCCCAGCACGCAACTTGATGCCAGGATAGGCGTCGGATGCGACAGGATCGGGGGCGAATTCAGGCATTCTTGCGGCTGGGGGGTGTGCCAGACTGGCGCAATGACCCAGCCAGATTACGACACCCTGATCGACGCCGAGACGCAGGCCTTCATCCGCGCCACCGCCGCCTGCTATCCCGACGATACCGCCGGCCGCAGCATTGCCGACCAGCGCGCGATCTATGACGGGATGTGCCGGGTGTTCCACCGGGGCTATCCGCCGGGCGTCACCGCGCGGGACGAGGGCATTGCCGGCGTGCCCTGCCGCATCTATCCGGGCAGCGGCGGCACGGTGCTTTACCTGCATGGCGGCGGCTTTGTGGTGGGCGGCCTTCGCAGCCACGATGATGTCTGCGCCGAAATCCGCGCCGAGACGGGGCTGACCGTCATCGCCGCCGACTATCGGCTTTCGCCCGAACACGACCACCCGGCCGCCTTCGACGATTGCCTGGCCGTGGCCCGTGCCATCACCGACCGGCCGCTGATCCTGGCGGGCGACAGCGCGGGCGGCAACCTCTGCGCCGCCGTGGCACAGGCGGACCGCAGCCTGGGCCTCGCGGGGATGGTGCTGATCTATCCCGGCCTTGGCGGCGACAAGGATAAGGGCAGTTACCTGGTCCATGCCCATGCGCCGATGCTGACGCGGGATGACGTGCTGTTCTATGGCGGCATCCGCCATGGCGGCACCGCGCCCACCCGCCCCGGCCCCACGGTCGAGCCATTGTCGGATACCGATTTCTCCCGCCTGCCGCCGGTGCTGGCCATTTCGGCCGAATGCGACCCGCTGGCCGACGATGCCCGCGACTATGCGGCCAAGATCACCGCCGCCGGCGGTCGCGCCCATTGGGTGCAGGAACCCGGCCTCGTCCACGGCTATCTGCGCGGCCGCACCCATTCGGCCCGCATCCGCGCCAGCTACGCCCGCATCATGCAGGCCCTCACCGCCTTTGCCCGTGGCGAATGGCCCTATGGAGACGCATCATGAACGCCCCTGCCCGCACCAACATCACCCACTGGCCCGAACGGGTCGACCTGGCCGCCTGCTTTCGCTGGACCGCCCGGCTGAACATGCACGAGGCGGTGGCGAACCACTTCTCGCTGGCGGTGAACGAGGAGGGCAGCCGCTTCCTGATCAACCCGAACGCCCGCCACTTCGCCCGCATCCGCGCCACCGACCTGATCGAGATCGACGCCAACGACCCCGCCACCATGGACCGCCCCGATGCGCCCGACCCCACCGCCTGGGGCCTGCACGGGTCGATCCACCGCGGCGTGCCCCATGCGCGCTGCGTCATGCATGTCCATTCCGTCCACGCGACCGTGCTGGCCAGCCTTGCCGATTCCACCCTTCCGCCGATCGACCAGAACAGCGCGATGTTCTTCAACCGCCATGTCGTCGATGCCCATTACGGCGGCATGGCGTTCGAGGAGGAAGGCACCCGCTGCGCCCATATGCTGGCCGACCCCAAAGTCACCACCATGATCATGGGCAATCACGGCGTCCTCGTGATCGGGCGCACGGCGGCGGAAACCTTCAACCGCCTGTATTACTTCGAGCGTGCGGCCGAGACCTATATCCGCGCGCTGCAGACCGGCCGCCCGCTCCGCGTCCTGTCCGACGAAGTTGCCGAAAAGACCGCCCGCGAATGGGAGGATTATCCCACCGGCGCCGATGCCCATCTGCGCGAGCTGAAGGCACTGCTGGATACCGAAGGATCGGACTACGCCTCCTGATCCCCTCATCCTCTTTGCATAAATATCCTCGGGGGGTGAGGGCCGCAGGCCCGAGGGGGG
>JASGFG010000062.1:0-23288 GCA_047605605.1 Paracoccaceae bacterium
CTTGATCCCCTCCAGGATCAACGTCGTCGCCACATCGGCATAATCCTCGCGGCTGATCCGGCCGCCGTCCCTGAACCACATATACATCCAGTTCATCATCCCGAACAAAGACATCGTGACCGGCGTCAGCAGTGGGCGGTCCTTGTCGTCCAGCGCGGGGTTGATCTGGTCCAGCACGGCGGCGAAGCGGCGCACGATGCGGCGCTCCATCGCCAGGATCTGCGCGCGCTGTTCGTCGTTCAGCGCGGATGAGGCGTTCAGCTGCACCTTGTGCTGGTTGTCCGCGCCCCGATAGGTTTCCAGCACCGCGCCCACCAGCTTGCGCAACCGCTGCGGCGGGATCAGGTCGGGGTCGTCGGCCTCTTCCACGGCGGCATCCAGTTCCTCCAGATGCGCCTCGATGATGGCAAAGATCAGCGCGTCCTTGCCGGGGTAATAGTGATACAGCAGCGCCTTCGACACCTGCGCCTGCGCCGCGATCGAGGACATGGAGGCCTTGTCCATCCCCTGTTCGGCAAAGACCGCCGCGGCGTGGTCAAGGATGCCCCGCTGCTTTTCCTCGAAATCCTGTGCCCGCGTCCGAGCCATGGCCGTCTTTCCTGCGAAGGGAGGGAGCTGCCGGAACCCCCTTTAATGAAGGGGGCGACGGGCGCCCCCCTGCCTTTAGCGGCTGGACGGGGTTCTGTCACCCCGCCCGTTGTCGCATCACTCTTTGGGCCGGTTGTCGATCACGCGCTTGGCCTTGCCTTCGGAGCGGACGACCGAGTTCGGGTCCCTCACCTCGATCTTGGTCGACACGCCGACGACCGCCTTGATGTGATGAGCCAGTTCCTTGGCCGATTTGGCGCGGGCGCCTTCGTCCACATGATCGGGGGCGGCTTCGACATGGACGGTCATGTTGTCCATCCGGCCGGCGCGCGACAGCTCGATCTGGAAATGCGGGGCCAGGCCCTTGCATTTCAGGATCTGCTCTTCGATCTGGGTGGGGAAGACGTTGACGCCGCGCAGGATGATCATGTCGTCCGACCGGCCGGTGATCTTTTCGATCCGCCGCATCGACCGCGCCGTGCCGGGCAGCAGCCGCGTCAGGTCGCGGGTGCGGTAACGCACCATCGGCAGACCTTCCTTGGTCAGCGTGGTGAACACCAGTTCCCCCATTTCGCCGTCGGGCAGAACCTCGCCCGTCACCGGGTCGATGATCTCGGGGTAGAAATGGTCTTCCCAGATGTGCAGGCCGTCCTTGGTTTCCACGCATTCCATGGCGACGCCCGGCCCCATGACCTCGGACAGGCCATAGATGTCGACGGCGTGCATGTCGAAGGCCTCCTGGATTTCCTCGCGCATGGAGTTGGTCCACGGCTCGGCACCGAAGATCCCGACCTTGAGCGAGGATTTGCGCGGGTCCAGCCCCTGACGGCGGAATTCGTCCAGGATCGACAGCATATAGCTGGGCGTCACCATGATGATCGAGGGTTTGAAGTCGTCGATCAGCGTCACCTGCCGTTCGGTCTGCCCGCCAGAGATCGGGACGACCGTGCAGCCCAGCTTCTCGGCCCCGTAATGCGCGCCAAGGCCGCCGGTGAACAGGCCATAGCCATAGGCGTTGTGCAGGATGTCGCCGGGCCGCCCGCCGCCCGCGCGGATCGACCGGGCGATCAGGTTGGCCCAGACCTCGATATCGCCCGCGGTATAGCCCACCACGGTCGGCTTGCCGGTGGTGCCGGACGACCCGTGGATACGCGCCAGTTTCGCCTGCGGCACGGCGAACATGCCGAAGGGATAGGTATCGCGCAGGTCCTGTTTGACCGTGAAGGGGAATTTCGCGATGTCCTTCAGCGACTTCAGATCCTCGGGGTGGACATCGGCCGCGATGAACTTGTTGCGGTAGAAGGGCGAGTTTTCAAAGGCGTGCTTCAGCGACCGCTTCATGCGGTGGAATTGCAGCGCCTCGATTTCATCGCGCGAGGCGATTTCGATCGGGTCCAGGTCTTTGCGGTTCGGGGTCAGGTCTTCCATGGTTTCCTCCCTTGGAAATTCCGGCGCCGGTCACTCCGGCAGATGGGTGCCCTTCACAGTGCGCGAATGGCCGCGGAATTCGGCCACATGGTCACCGTTCTGGTTGGTGATGCGGATGTCGTAGATGCCCGACCGGCCCCGGCGCGATACTTCGCGCGCGGCTGCGGTCAGCCGGTCGCCGATGCGGCCGGGGATCAGGTAGGTGATCGAACACTGCTGGGCGACGACCATCTGGTTATAGCTGTTGCAGGCAAAGGCAAAGGCGCTGTCGGCCAGCGTGAACATATAGCCGCCGTGGCAGTTGCCATGGCCGTTCGACATGGCGGGCGTGATCTCCATCGACAGCGTGGCCTCACCCGGGGCGATATGGTCCAGCGACATGCCCAAGCGTTGGCTGGCCGAATCGTCGTTCCACATCGCCTTGGCCGAGGCTTCGGCCAGTTCCTGCGGAGTCATGTCGGATGCGGGTTTCATTGGCCGCGGAACTCCGCCTTGCGCTTTTCAAGAAAGGCGGTGACGCCTTCGGCATAATCGGCGCTGCGACCCGCGATCTGTTGCAGGTCGCGCTCCATGTCCAGTTGCTCGTCAAGGCTGTTGGTGGCGGCGGCCTGGATCAACCGCTTGGTCAGCCCAAGGCCCAGCGTCGGCCCGGCGGCCAGCGATTTCGCCAGCGCATTCGCCTGTTCCATCAACTCGGCATCCTCGACCGCCTTCCAGATCAGGCCCCAGTCGGCGGCCTTTTCCGCCATCAGGGGTTCCGCCGTCAGGGCCAGCGCCTTGGCGCGCGGCTCGCCGATGATTCGCGACAGGCTCCATGTGCCGCCCGCATCGGGGACGAGGCCGATCTTGGCAAAGGCCTGGATGAATTTCACCGATTTCGCCGCCAGAACGATGTCGCAGGCAAAGGCGATGTTCGCGCCCGCACCCGCCGCCACCCCGTTCACCGCGCAGACGACCGGCTTTTCCAGATTCCGAATCAGCCGCAGCGTGGGGTTGTAGAATGTCTCCAGCGTGTGACCCAGATCCGGGGCCGGGCCACCCTTGCGCGGATCGCGATCGCCCAGATCCTGCCCGGCGCAGAACCCGCGCCCCGCCCCGGTCAGCAGCACCGCCCGCACGCCTGCGTCATCATGCGCGCGCTGGATCTGCGCACGCAGGGCAAGGTGCATTTCCTCGTTGAATGAGTTAAGCTTGTCGGGTCGGTTCAGCGTCAGGGTCAGAACGCCATCGGCCAGCGCCGACAGCACGGTTTCCGAACTGGTCATGATATTCTCCCTTTCCGTCGGAAATTCCGCCGGTCCTCGCAGATTCTTGTTGCATAAACCGACCGGCCGGTCAATGATAAACCCAAGCCGGAAGGGAGGTCATCCGGCGGGGAGGATCGTCAGCATCTGCCGTTCGGCCGCTTTCGGGCGGCACTTGGCCTGTGCCGATGGCTTTTCCGTGCACCTTCCCCGGCAGCCCGATACCGCGCATTCCATGGGAGGAATCACGATGAAAAAGACCCTGACCACCACCGCCCTGGGCCTGATGGCCGCAATGGGCCTGACCTCTGCCGCGCTGGCCGACATCAAGATCGGCGCCAGCATTTCGGCAACCGGCCCCGCCGCATTCCTGGGCGACCCCGAGTTCAAGACGCTGGAAATGCTGGTTGAGGATATGAACGCCAAGGGCGGCATCAACGGCGAAAAGGTCGAGCTGGTGATGTATGACGACGGCGGCGACCCGAACAAGGCGCGCACCTTCGCCACCCGTCTGGTCGAAGATGACGAGGTTTCGGCCATCATCGGCGGCACCACCACCGGCACGTCGATGTCGATCCTTGCCGTTGCCGAGGATGCCGAGGTGCCCTTCATCTCGCTGGCCGGCGCCATCGACATCATCGACCCGGTGAAGCCTTTCACCTTCAAGACGCCGCACACCGACCGCATGGCCTGCCAGAAGATCTTCGAGGATATGAAGAAGCAGGGCTATACCAAGATCGGCATGATTTCCGGCACCGACGGTTTCGGCGCCTCGATGCAGGCGCAGTGCAAGAAGGTCGTGGACGACTACGGCATCGAGATCGTGGCGGACGAGACCTACGATCCGAAGGACGCCGACATGACGGCGCAGCTGACCAAGATCAAGAATGCCGCGGGCATTCAGGCGGTGCTGAACCCCGGCTTTGGTCAGGGCCCGTCGATCGTGACGCGGAACTACAAGCAGCTGGCGATCGCCCTGCCGCTGTATCAGTCGCATGGCGTTGCGTCGAACGGCTTCATCGAACTGGCGGGGCCTGAGGCTGCCGAGGGCGTGCGCCTGCCGGGCACCGCGCTGCTGGTGGCGGACCTGCTGCCGGATGGCGACGTGCAGAAACCCGTCGTCATCGCGTACAAGACCGAGTTCGAGGCCAAGACCGGCACCCCGGTCGGCACCTTCGGCGGCTATGCCCATGACGCCTTCCTGATCATGACCGACGCCATCGCCCGCGCAGGCTCCAGCGAACCGGCTGCGATCCGCGATGCCATCGAGGCGACCAAGGGTCTGGCCGGCACCACCGGCGTCTATACCTTTACCCCCGAAGATCACCTTGGGCTGGACCTGTCGGCCTTCCGTATGCTGGAGATCAAGGGCGGCAAATGGGCGCTGGTCGAGTGACCTGACCCCCGGTCCCCGCGCCCACGCGGGGACCGACCAACGCCGGGAACGGCGCAGCCAGACAAACCCCAAGTCCCGCATTCCGTGCCCGGAGGCCCCATGTCGGAACTTCTGCAATTCCTCTTTTCCGGGGTGACGGTCGGCGCCGTCTATGCGCTGGTCGCCCTTGGCTTCACCATCATCTACAACGCATCCGACGTGGTGAACTTTGCCCAGGGCGAGTTCGTCATGCTGGGCGGGATGATCACGTTCTTCGCCCATGCGGCGGGCCTGCCGCTGCCGCTGGCGGCGCTGGTCGCCATCGTGGCGACGGCGGCCCTGGGGGTGGCGATGTACAAGCTGACCATCGAACCCGCGCGCGGCGCGCCGGTCGTGTCGCTGATCATCATCACCATCGGCGCGTCGATCTTCATTCAAGGCGCCGCGCAACTGGTGTTCGACAAGCAGATCCACAGCTTTCCCGCCTTTTCGGGCGATGATCCGATCCGCATCGGCGGCGCGACGATCCTGCCGCAAAGCCTTTGGGTGATCGGCGGGGCCATCGTGGTCTTTGTCGGCCTGTGGGTGTTCTTCACGAAAACCCTGCTGGGGCGCGCGGTTCTGGCCACGTCGAACAACCGGCTGGCGGCGCAGCTGGTGGGGATCAACACCAATTTTGTCATGACGCTGTCCTTTGCCCTGTCCGCGGCCATCGGGGCACTGGCCGGGGTGCTGGCGACGCCGATCACCTTGACCGCCTACAGTGTCGGCATCGGTTTCGCGCTGAAAGGTTTTGCGGGCGCGATGCTGGGCGGCATGGGCAACCCCAAGGGTGCACTGGCGGGCGGGTTCCTGATCGGCCTGATCGAGGCGCTGACCGCCGGATACCTGTCGTCGCACTACAAGGATGCGGCGGCCTTCATCGTGATCCTGGCGGTGCTGTTCTTCATGCCGCAGGGTCTGTTCGGCAAGAAATCGACGGATCGGGTGTGACCATGAAACTGACCGCCAAATCCGCAACGCTTCTGGTTTTGCTGGCGCTGATCGCGCTGACGCCGTTCTTCTTTCCGTCGAACTATTACTACCGGGTCGGGGCGCTGATCTTCGTCAACGGCATTGCCGTGACGGGGATCGTGATCCTGACCGGCTATGCGGGCCAGATCAGTCTGGGCCATGCCGGTTTCGCCGGGATCGGGGCCTATGCCTGCGCGCTGGCCCCGGTTCATCTCGGGCTGCACCCGTCGCTGTCGGTGGTGCTGGGGGCGGCGATTTCGGCCGTGCTGGCCTACCTTGTCGGGCGGCCGATCCTGCGGCTGAAGGGATATTACCTGGCCGTCGCCACGCTGGGCCTCGGCATCCTCGTCTCGATGGTGCTGAACAACGAACGCGACCTGACCCATGGCCCCGACGGGATCGAGGTGCCGGAACTGGGCCTGCGCGGGCTGCTGAAGGACTGGGGGCTGGACATGTCGAACGGCCAGTTCTGGTATTTCTTCTGCGGGCTGTGTCTGCTGATCGGCGCATGGCTGGCGCTGAACCTCTATTCCAGTCCCACGGGCCGGGCGCTGCGGGCGCTGCACGGGTCCGAGGTCGCGGCGCGCACCGTGGGCGTGGATGTAGCGCGGTTGAAGTTGCAGGCCTTTGTCATCTCGTCGGTCTATGCCTCGGTCTCGGGCTCGCTGCTGGCCTTGCAGAACAAGTTCATCACGCCGGATGTCGCGGGCTTCATGCACTCGATCGAGATGGTGACGATGGCGGTTCTGGGCGGCGCAGGCTCGGTCCTGGGCGCGATCTTCGGCGCCGGCATCCTGACGCTGCTGCCGCAGGTTCTGACCGTGTTTGCCGAATACGAACAGATGGTGCTGGGTCTGGTGATGATGCTGGTGATGATCTTCCTGCGCGAGGGGCTGCTGCCGTCCATCCTGCGCAAGGTGAGGGGGAGGGGCGAATGAACACGCGCGACACCACCAATACGCTCCTTTCGGTCGAAGGGCTGGGTATCGCCTTTGGCGGGTTGAAGGCGGTCAATGACGTGACCTTTGCCGTCAAACCGGGCGAGATCGTTTCGGTCATCGGGCCGAACGGCGCGGGGAAGACCACGCTGTTCAACATGATCTCGGGCGTCTACATGCCCGGATCGGGCAAGGTGCGGCTGGGGGGCGAGGATGTGACCGGCATGGCCCCGCATCTTTTGGCCCGCCGGGGAATGAGCCGGACGTTTCAGAACCTGCAAATCTTCCAGTCGATGACGGTGCTGGAAAACGCGGTGACGGGCTATCATTTGCAGGAAAAGGGGCCGGTTGTGGCCGACCTGCTGGGCCTGCCCGGATCGCGCCGCCGCGCCAAGGCGGCAGAGAAAGGCGCGCGGAAACTGCTGGCCCGCGTCGGCCTTGACCGCGCGGCCGAGCGTGAGGCGGGGAACCTGTCCTATGGCTCGCTCAAACGGCTGGAGATTGCGCGGGCCCTGGCCCTGAACCCGAAGATCCTGCTGCTGGACGAACCGGCCGCGGGCTGCAACGCGGTGGAAACCGAGGAGATCGACCATCTGATCGCCGAGGTCGCGGCCTCGGGCGTGGCGATCCTGCTGGTGGAACATGACATGAAGATGGTCATGCGCATTTCCAATCACATCGTGGTGCTGGACCATGGCGAAAAGATCGCCGAGGGCGATCCGGCCACGGTCAGCCGCAACCCGGCGGTGATCGCCGCCTATCTTGGGGCCGAGAATCTGGAGACCGAGAATGCTGACGGTTGAGGGGCTGCGTTCCCGCTATGGGCGGATCGAGGTGCTGCACGGCATCGACCTGACGGTCGATTCGGGCGAGATCGTCACCGTGGTCGGCGCCAACGGGGCGGGCAAGACCACGCTTCTGCGCTGTCTGTCCGGGGTGCAGCCGGTGACGGGGGGCAGCATCACCTTTCGCGGCGAGGCGCTGACTCCGGTTCCCGCCTTCAAGCGGCTGCGCCGCGGGCTGGCCCAATCGCCCGAGGGGCGGCAGATCTTCACCAACCTGTCGGTCGAGGAGAACCTGCGGCTGGGGGCGTTCCTGTTCAGCGACGACCGGGTGGAAAAGGACATGGAGGATGCCTTCCAGATGTTCCCGATCCTGCGGGAAAAGCGCAATCTGGCGGCGGGCGGCCTGTCGGGCGGGCAGCAGCAGATGCTGGCCATGGCCCGCGCGCTGATGGGGCGGCCGTCCTGCCTGTTGCTGGACGAGCCGTCGATGGGGCTGGCGCCGATCATCGTTCAGCAGATCTTCGATGTGGTGAAGGGGTTGAAGGGGCTGGGTGTCACCGTCCTTCTGGTGGAACAGAACGCGTTTGGCGCGTTGAAGATCGCCGACCGGGGGTATGTGATGGAAACCGGCCATATCACCATGTCGGGCGCGGCCGCAGAACTGATCGCCGACCCGCGCATCCGCGAAGCCTATCTGGGGATCTGAAATGAGCATCGTCACCATCGCCCGCGACGGCGAAATCGCCATCGTCACCATCGACAACCCGCCGGTTAACGCGCTGTCCGCCGCGCTGCGCCAGGGACTTTGGGATGCGGTGGCGGTGCTGGATGCCGATCCGGGTGTCAGGGCGGTGGTGCTGATCTGCGCGGGCCGCACCTTCATCGCGGGCGCCGATGTGACCGAATTCGGCAAGCCGCCGATGGAACCGCACCTGCCCGATCTGGTCAACCGGATCGAGGGCGCGGCAAAGCCCTGGGTCGCGGCGATCCACGGTTCCGCCCTTGGCGGCGGGTTCGAGGTGGCGCTTGGCTGCCGGTTCCGCGTGGCGCTGGAGACAGCCTCGGTTGGCCTGCCCGAGGTGACGCTGGGCATCGTGCCGGGGGCATCGGGAACTGTGCGCACGCCGCGCGTGGCGGGTGTTGCGGCGGCGGTCGAGATGATCACCACCGGCCGCCCGGTCAAGGCGGCGAAGGCGCGGGCCATGGGTCTGGTCGATGCGGTGGTGACGGGCGATCTGCTGCCCGCCGCCGTGGGCTTCGCGCGTGAGGCATTGGCTCACCCCCTGCCGCTGCCGGTGTCGGAACGCGCCATCGCGTCGGTGGAACCGGGCTTCTGGGCGGAGCAGGAAACCGCCATTGCCAGGCGGACCAAGGGCGAGGCCGCCCACCTGTGCGCGCTCGCCTGCGTGAAAAAGGCCGTCGAGGCGCCCTTTGCCGAGGCCCTGGCGTATGAGCGGGAAACTTTCCTTGCCCTGCGCGGGTCCGATCAGGCGGCGGCCTTGCGGGCGGTGTTCTTTGCCGAACGCGCCGCACCGCGCCCCGCGCATCTGAAAGATGCCGCCGCGCTGCCGCTGCGCAAGGTGGGCGTGATAGGTGGTGGCACCATGGGCGCGGGCATCGCCGCAGCGGTGCGCGATGCGGGCATCCCCGTGGTGCTGGTCGAGCGCGATGCCGAGGCGGTTGCACGGGGACTGTCGAACCTGAAGGGCATCTTCGACGGCGGGGTGAAGCGCGGCAAGCTGACCGAAGCGCAGGCGGCCGACCGGCTGGCGGGCGTCACCGGGACGACCGACTATGCCGCGCTGGCGGATGTGGATCTGGTGATCGAGGCTGTGTTCGAGGAAATCGGCGTGAAGCGCGCTGTATTCACCGAACTGGGCCGGGTCTGCCGCGCCGATGCGGTGCTGGCGACCAACACCTCCTACCTCGACCCGCGGCTGATTGCCGAGGGCGTGCCGAATCCGGGGCGCTTCATCGGGCTGCATTTCTTCAGCCCCGCCAATGTGATGAAGCTGCTGGAGATCGTGCCGACGCCCGAGACCGCGCCGGACACGCTGGCGACCGGGTTCGCGCTTGGCCGCGCCCTTGGCAAGATCCCGGTGCAGGCGGGGATCTGCGAGGGCTTCATCGGCAACCGCATCCTGAAACGCTATCGCGCCGCGGCCGAAGGGCTGGTCCGCCAAGGCGTGCCGATTGCCGAGATCGACGCGGCGATGCGCGGCTATGGCCTGGCCATGGGTCCGTTCGAGGCGCAGGATCTGGGCGGTCTGGACATCGCCTTTCTGCAACGCGAGGGCGCGCGGGCGGCGGGGCAGGAGGTGCCGGAAACTCTGGGAGACATCCTCGTCCGCGCGGGTCGCAAGGGGCAGAAGACCGGCGGCGGCTGGTATGACTATGCACCGGGCGACCGCAAGCCGCAGGTGTCGGCCACGGTGGCGGACCTGCTGGGGCTGAGCGGCGGCAATGCCATGGACCGCACGGCGATTGCCGAGGCGCTGATCGGCGAGATGGCGGCCGAGGGCGATGCCATTCTGGCCGAAGGGATCGCGCGCAGCCCGTCCGACATCGACCTGGTGGAAATCCACGGCTATGGCTTTCCCCGCTGGCGGGGCGGGCCGATGTTCGCGACCGGGCGGCGGTAGATCCCCTTGGCTGGCCGCCGGAGGGGTTTTGCACCCCTCCCGCGTCCATCGGTCGCTCGGACCGATGGCGCAACCGATGGACGCCCCACGCAGGATATTTGGGTCCAGAAAGAGGGGGAAAGGGGCGTCGGCTTGACTCGGGGGCCCATCCGCGCTATCGCCCGACCAATTCCCCCGGAGGCTTGAGGCTTCCGGTCCCCTTGCCCATGCGGGGATCGCCGTCCGTCAGCGCGTTGCGCCCACGGGCGCGATGATCGTTTGGGCTTTCCGCCGCCGGGCCTTATATCCGGCATCGTCGCAGCAGTGCAAAGGAGCGCAGCATGTTCGAAAGCCTGTCGGAACGCCTTGGCGGCGTGTTCGAGCGCCTGACGAAACAGGGCGCGCTGACCGAGGATGACGTGGCCACCGCCCTGCGCGAGGTGCGCGTTGCGCTGCTGGAGGCCGACGTTTCGCTGCCCGTGGCGCGGGATTTCGTCAAGGCGGTTCAGGCCAAGGCCACGGGCCAGCATGTGACGAAATCGGTTACGCCGGGCCAGCAGGTCGTCAAGATCGTGCATGACGAGCTGGTGCGGGTGCTGGCGGGCGACGAGACGCCCGAGGCGCTGAAGATCGACAACCCGCCTGCCGCGATGCTGATGGTCGGGTTGCAAGGGTCGGGCAAGACCACGACCACGGCCAAGCTGGCCAAGCGGCTGAAGGATCGCAACGGCAAGCGGGTGCTGCTGGCGTCGCTGGACACCAACCGCCCGGCGGCGATGGAGCAGCTGGCCATTCTGGCGGCGCAGGTGGGTGTGGACAGCCTGCCGATCGTCAAGGGCGAAACGGCGGTGCAGATCGCCAAACGCGCCAAGACGCAGGCCGCCATGGGCGGCTATGACGTGGTGATGCTGGACACCGCGGGCCGTCTGCACATCGACGACGTGCTGATGGACGAGGTTCAGGCTGTCCGCGACATCGCCAGCCCGCGCGAGACGCTGCTGGTGGTTGATGGCCTGACCGGGCAGGACGCGCTGAACGTCGCGACCGAGTTCGACGCCAAGGTCGGCATTTCCGGCGTGGTGCTGACCCGGATGGACGGCGACGGGCGCGGCGGTGCGGCTTTGTCGATGCGGGCCGTGACCGGCAAGCCGATCCGCTTCGTCGGGCTTGGCGAGAAGATGGATGCGCTGGAAACTTTTGACCCGGAACGGGTTGCGGGCCGTATCCTGGGCATGGGCGACATCGTGGCGCTGGTCGAAAAGGCGCGCGAGACCTTCGAGGCCGAACAGGCCGAGCGGATGGCCAAGCGGTTCGCCAAGGGTCTGTTCAACATGAACGACCTGAAGATGCAGCTTGAGCAGATGATGAAGATGGGCGGCATGCAGTCGGTCATGGGCATGTTGCCCGGCATGGGCAAGATGCAGAAGGCGGCGGAACAGGCCGGGTTCGACGACCGGATGCTGAAACGCCAGATCGCGCTGATCAGCTCGATGACGAAAAAGGAGCGGGCGAACCCTGACCTGCTTCAGGCCAGCCGGAAAAAGCGCATTGCCGCCGGGGCTGGTTTGGACGTGGCCGAGTTGAACAAGCTGCTGAAACAGCACCGCCAGATGGCCGACATGATGAAGAAGTTCGGCAAGGGCGGGATGATGAAGCAGGCCATCAAGCAGATGATGGGCGGCAAGGGTCTGGGCGGCGGCATGCCCGACCCGTCCAAGATGGATCCGGCCCAGCTGGAAGAGGCCGCGCGCGCCGTCAAGGGCAACCTGCCGCCGGGGCTTGGCGGCTTTGGCGGCATGCCGGGCGGGATGCGCCTGCCTGCGGGCCTGTCGGGGCTGATGAAGAAGAAATGACCGCGCCCACGCTCCATACCGACCGCCTGACGCTCAGGATGCCGGTGCTGGCCGATTTCGGCCCGCGCGCGGAATTCTATGCGTCCGAGCGTTCGGTCTGGGAGGGCGGGCCGCTGTCGCGCGTCGAGGCGTGGCGGATCTGGGCGTCGGAAGTGGCGCAATGGCCGCTGATGGGCTATGGGCCGTTCTCGGTCGAGGACCGGGCGACGGGGCAGTATCTGGGCGAGGTCGGGATCTATCACCCGGAGGGATACCCTGCGCCGGAACTGGGCTGGTTCGTCGTGCCGGGGGCCGAGGGGCGCGGCATCGCGGCCGAGGCGGCGCGGGCGGTGATGGCTTGGGCACGGATGACCTTTGGCTGGGACGACATCACCAATATCATCGAGGCCGGGAACGACAGGTCCGTGGCCCTGGGCCTGCGGCTGGGCGGGCGGATCGACCCGACGCGACCGGGCATCGACCCCGGCGATGTGGTGATCGTGCATGACCTGCGGGGGCTTGGCGATGCCGCCGCCGCCCGCCAGATGGAGGCGGTGAATGACTGATGCGACCGACCACGCCGCCCGCGCGGCCGATCTGCTGCGCGACCACCGCGAAAGCATCGACCGGCTGGACGCGATCCTGGTCTATACGCTGGCCGAGCGGTTCAAGCACACCAAGGCGGTCGGCAAGCTGAAGGCCGAACACGAGCTGCCGCCGTCCGACCCTGCGCGCGAAGGCCGCCAGATCGAGCGGCTGGAGTGGCTGGCGGGCGAGGCCGACCTTGACCCCGAATTCGCCAAACAGTTCCTGAACTTCATCATCTCGGAAGTCATCCGGCACCACGAGAAGTTGAAAAAGTGAAACCGAATTGGCCGGGTGCGCCCGGTTCAACTGCCATCTGAAGGAGAAATGACATGGCAATGAAAATCCGTCTGGCCCGTGGCGGGTCCAAGAAACGCCCGTTCTATTCGATCGTGGCCTCCGACTCGCGGATGCCGCGCGACGGCCGCTTCATCGAGAAGCTGGGCACCTACAACCCGCTGCTGGCGAAGGACGACGAAAACCGCGTCGTCATTAACATGGAGCGCGTGAACCACTGGCTGTCGCAAGGCGCCCAGCCGACCGACCGGATCGCCCGCTTCCTGGAAGCGGCCGGCGTCCGTCCGAAGGCGGTCCGCAACAACCCGAACGCCGCGAAACCCGGCAAACAGATGGCCGAGCGCGCCGCCAAGAAAGCCGCCCGCGCGGCTGCCCCGGCGGAAGAATGATCTGACTGCGGGGCCGGGGGCAGGCGTCCCCGGCCCCGCACGGGTCCGGGAAAGGGGGATGCGGTGAGCGAGACCGAGCGCATCTGCGTCGGCGCCATTGCCGGCGGTTTCGGCGTGCAGGGCGAGGTGCGGCTGAAAAGCTTTTGCGCCAACCCCGAGGATATCGCCACTTATGGTCCGCTGTGGACGGCCGATGGCAGCCGCAGCTTCACCCTTCGCCTGACCCGCCCGGTCGGCGGCGGGTTCGCCGCGCGCCTGTCGGGCGTCGCCACCAAAGAACAGGCCGACGCCCTGCGCGGGGTCGAGCTTCATGCCGACCGCGCAAGGCTACCTTCGCTGCCGGATGACGAATTCTATCATGCCGACCTGATCGGGATGGAGGTGCGCGACACCGGCGGCAAGCTGCTGGGCACGGTGCGCGCGGTCCACAATCACGGGGCGGGCGACCTGCTGGAGGTCTTTGGCGGCGGTCGCAAGTCGCCGCTGCTTTTGCCGTTCACGCGGGCCGTGGTGCCGACGGTCGATCTGGCGCTGCGCCGGATCGTGGCCGACCTGCCCGAAGGACTGGACTAACCTCGGGCGAAAGGGCAGTCTGACCGCAATAAAAGGGGCGGGGGGCTGACATGCGCAACAGGTTGCGGCTGGCGATGGTTGCGACGGCGTTGCTGTATCTGGGGCCGCTTCTGGCGGGACTTGGCGGCTTTGGCTGGGGTATGGTTCCGGCTTTTCTCGTGATCTTCACGCTCTGGCTGATCGTCATGCGCCCGCGCCTGTGGCCGCGCGATCTGGCGGCGTGGCAACACGGCGAGGTGGTGGTCGCCGCCGCTGCGCAGGTGGCGGTGCAGGCGCTGCTGGTGGTGCTGTGCTTTGGCATCGGGCGCGGCATCGGCGGCGCGGCCGGCATCGTTCCGATGGTCTCGCCGCTTTTGCCGCTGGCCCTGTCTCTGGTTGCGATCCCTCTGACGCGGCTGGTCTGGGACCCGGTTCAGGGCGAACGGATGGACGATTTCCTTGAGGACGCGATCCGGCAGGTCGAAGATCCCTCGGCGCAGTCTCTTGCCGGTTCCGGGGCGGATGCGGGGGTGCTGGCCCCCGTTCTGGACCTGCCGGACCACACCCCGGATGCCGATGCCGAGGCCGCGGTCGCCCGCGCGATGGCGGCGGGGGCGGGGCTGCCGGAGTCCGCCCTGGCGGCTCTGGTCGGGCATCTGGACGCGCTTGACCCGCCGCGAAATGCCGCCCGGCGCGGTCTGGTGTTGTGGGCCACCCGCCCCGGCGTTCTTGACAGCCCCGACAGTGCCGCTGTCCTTCATGCCGGTTTCGCCGTCACCTGGTCAGATGCGGCGCTTTTGCGCCTGTTCGCGGAACGCGCCTGCCCGCTGATCGAGGCGCGCCCTTCGGCCTGGCGCGACTTTCCCGATGTGGCCGAAATCCGCTACAGCATGGAAGAAGACAATCCCGACGGATTGAACGAGGGATTGCGCGCCCTTGCCGACCGGATCGAGGAGGCGATGCCCGCCGGCCTGCGCACCGCCCCCGATCCGGCGTGATGGTCGCAACAGGGCTTTCAGACGACGGCCGTATGGCCTAGAACCCGCGGCCATGGACCCCAGACCCAAATCCCACGGCCGGCTGAGCATCAGCGCCTCGGTCACTCCGCGCGACCTGATGGCGCCGCAGCGGGTGCGCGGGGCCTGGGCCGCGCGCATCGTCACGCTGTTCCCCGATGCCTTTCCCGGCATCCTTGGCCTCAGCCTGACCGGCAAGGCGCTGGAGATGGGGCTTTGGGCGCTGGAAACCATCGATCTGCGCCCCTTTGGCGAGGGGCGGCACCGCAATGTCGACGACACGCCCGCCGGGGGCGGGGCGGGCATGGTGCTGCGCGCCGATGTGGTGGATCGCGCCCTTTCCGCCGCGGCCGTCGATGCGCCGCTGGACCGGGCCCGCTGGCCGGTGGTCTATCTGTCGCCGCGCGGCCGGCCCTTCGACCAGGCGACCGCCCGCCGGTGGGCCGGGGCCGATGGGATGACCCTGCTTTGCGGCCGGTTCGAGGGGGTGGACCAGCGCGTTCTGGACCACTGGCAGGTCGAGGAGATGAGCCTTGGCGATTTCGTCCTGACCGGGGGCGAGATCGCGGCCCAGGCGATGATCGACGCCACCGTGCGGCTGATCCCAGGCGTGCTGGGCAACCATGCCTCGACCGAGGAGGAAAGTTTCTCCGACGGGCTGCTGGAACATCCGCAATACACCCGCCCGCAGGTCTGGGAAGGGCGTGAGATCCCGCCCGTGCTGACCGGTGGCCACCATGGCGAGATCGCGAAATGGCGCCGGACCGAGGCCGAGAGGCTGACCGCCGAACGCCGCCCCGACCTGTGGGCGCGGCATAAGGACAAGGGCTGAACGCCGCGCGTCCCGCAACCGCTTGACCGGCGCCCCCTTCCCCCCTATACGCGCCCGGTCCGGGGCGAAAGCCTGCCGGACCCGATTCCCTTTGGCCTGCCGGGCTTCTCGCCGGGGCAGATGGCCGAAAGGGGCGGTGCACAAGGAAAGCCGATCCACCTCCGGCGGGCGCGATGCGCGGACCCGATCGAGAACCGGAAGCTCTGGCGCGGCATCATCTTCGCGGACCATACCGCGAGTTATTGGAGACTGGCGATGAACCTGATCGCACAAATCGAAGCCGAGCAGATCGCTGCGCTTGGCAAGAAGATCCCCGACTTCAAGGCTGGCGACACCGTTCGCGTCGGCTACAAGGTGACCGAAGGCACCCGCACCCGCGTGCAGGCCTATGAAGGCGTCGTGATCGGCCGCAAGGGCGGCGCGACCATCTCGGCCTCGTTCACCGTGCGCAAGATTTCCTTTGGCGAGGGCGTGGAGCGGGTGTTCCCCCTCTATTCGACCAACATCGACTCGATCGAGGTCGTCCGCCGTGGCCGCGTGCGTCGCGCCAAGCTGTATTACCTGCGGTCGCGCCGCGGCAAATCGGCCCGGATCGCCGAAGTCACCAACTACAAAGAAAAAGCCGAGTAAGGAATCACAGCGATGAAAGACGGCATCCACCCCGACTATCACTTCATCGAAGTGAAGATGACCGACGGCTCGACCTACCGCACCAAATCGACCTGGGGCAAGGAAGGCGAAACCCTGTCGCTGGACATCGACCCGCTGGCGCATCCGGCCTGGACCGGCCAGTCGGCCAAGCTGATGGACACCGGCGGCCGGGTGTCCAAGTTCAAGAACAAATACGCCGGTCTGGGCTTCTGACCCGACGCGACGGACCAGGGAAAAGGCGCGCTGCAAGGCGCGCCTTTTCCTTTGGACCGCACGCCGCCCTTGCGCGGAAACCCGCCAGTTGCTACCCAGCCCGCCAGTGACAGGGGGCGGCTTTCATGGCGCATATCATCGTCGTCGGCAATGAAAAGGGCGGGTCGGGCAAATCGACCACCTGTATGCATGTGGCGACGGCCCTGGCGCGCAGCGGGTTCCGCGTGGGTGCGCTGGACCTGGACCTGCGGCAGAAAAGTTTCGGGCGCTATATCGAGAACCGTCGCGCCTATCTGGCGCGCGCCGGGCTGGACCTGCCGACGCCCGACTATCGCGACCTGCCCGAGGCCGATGCCGACAGCCTGCAACCGGGCGAGAACCCGTTCGACCACAGGCTTTCCGCCGCCGTCGCCGCGCTGGAGCCGGTCAGCGATTTCATCATCATCGACTGCCCCGGCAGCCATACCCGGCTGAGCCAGGTAGCGCATTCGCTGGCCGATACGCTGATTACGCCGCTGAACGACAGTTTCGTCGACTTCGACCTGCTGGCGCGGATCGACCCCGAAACCGGCAAGGTCACGGGGCCGTCGATCTATTCGGAAATGGTGTGGAGCGCACGGCAATTGCGGGCGCAGGCGGGGTTGAAGCCGATCGACTGGATCGTGCTGAGGAACCGCCTTGGCGCCCAGCAGATGCACAACAAGAAAAAGGTCGGCGCGGCGCTGGAGGAATTGTCGCGCCGCATCGGTTTCCGTGTGGCGCCCGGTTTTTCCGAGCGGGTGATCTTTCGCGAACTGTTCCCGCGGGGGCTGACGCTGCTGGATCTCAAGGATACCGGGGTCGATCAGCTGAACATCTCGAACATCGCGGCCCGGCAGGAAGTGCGCGACCTGATGACCGAGCTCAGGCTGCCAGGGGTGCAGATCGCGTTCTGAACAGCGTGGGCCGGGTCGGAACGCGGCCTTCGCGCTTGCCGATCCGTTCCAGCCGCAGTTCGAAAAAGTCGGGAACCAGCGGTGCCTCGGCGACGGGCTTCTTGCGGGCGAACAGCCCAAGACGCGCAAACAGGGTTTTACCGAAGGTCATGGGTTTTCTCCCTTAGCTTGTATGGTCAGGGTCGCGGGCAATCGCGGCGGGATCATGGCAGGGCAGGGGTCTTGTCATGCCGATTGCGGGGCCGGGGTGTCACAATGCGGCGCGGCCGCTCCGGCGGCCGGGGGGGGATTGTGACGCCCCCCTGCCCGTGCCAGAACCCGGACAGGCATCAGGGGAAGGGGGCCGCCATGACCAACACGCTGTACGACGCCTTGTTCGCGCCGCTTTCCGGGCGGTCGGGGCCGCTGCTGATCCTGCCGGATGGCCGGACCATGACGGGCCAGAACTTCCTGCGCATCGTGGCGCGCGCCGCCCATGCCCTGCGCGCCGCAGGGGTGCAGCCCGGCGACCGCGTGGCGGTGCAGGTGGCCAAGTCGCCCGAGGCGCTGGCCGTCTATGGCGCGGCGGTGGGGCTGGGGGCGATCTTCCTGCCGCTGAACACCGCCTATACGCCCGACGAGATCGACTATTTCCTGGGCAATGCCACGCCGCGGGTGTTCCTGTGCGACCCCGCCCGCGCCGCGGCCCTGACCCCGGTGGCCGACCGCCATGGGGCAAGGGTGCTGACGCTGGACGCGGCGGCAGGGGGCACGCTGGCCGATCTGATGGCCGGTCAGCCGGACCGGTTCACCCCCGCCGATTGCGGGCCGGAGGATCTGGCGGCGATCCTTTACACCTCGGGCACGACGGGGCGGTCCAAGGGGGCGATGCTGTCGCACGCGAACCTGCTGTCGAATGCGCAGGTGCTGGCCGATCTGTGGCGGTTCACCGACCGCGATGTGCTGCTGCACGCCCTGCCGATCTTTCACACCCACGGGCTGTTCGTCGCCACCAATGTGGTGCTGGCCACGGGCGGCACGATGATCTTCCTGCCCGGCTTCGATCTGGAGGCCGTGCTGCGCCTGCTGCCGCAGGCGACCGCGTTGATGGGGGTGCCGACCTTCTATACCCGGCTGCTGGACAGCCCCGCCTTCACCCGCGACCTGGTGGCGGGAATGCGGCTGTTCATCTCGGGCTCGGCGCCGCTGCTGGCCGAGACGCACCGGGCGTTCGAGGAGCGGACGGGCCACCGCATTCTTGAACGCTATGGCATGACCGAGACCAACATGAACACCTCGAACCCCTATGAGGGCGATCGGCGCGCGGGCACCGTGGGCCTGCCCCTGCCGGGGGTGGAATTGCGGGTGATGGCCGAAGGCGCCGAGGTGGCGCAGGGCGAGGTCGGGGTGATCGAGGTGCGCGGTCCGAACGTCTTTCGGGGTTACTGGCAGATGCCGGAAAAGACCCGCGAGGAATTGCGCGACGACGGCTGGTTCATCACCGGCGATATGGGGGTGGTGGATGCCGACGGCTATGTCCAGATCGTCGGCCGGGCCAAGGACCTGATCATCACCGGCGGTTACAACGTCTATCCCAAAGAGGTGGAGCTGCTGCTGGACGAGGTGCCGGGCGTTCTGGAAAGTGCGGTGATCGGCCTGCCGCATCCCGATTTCGGCGAGGCGGTGTTCGCGGTTCTGGTGCCGCAAAAGGGTGTCGCGCTGGAGGCCGGGGCCGCCTTGGCGGCGATCGCGCCGAAACTGGCGCGGTTCAAGCAACCCAAGGCGGCGGTTGTGGTTGACGATCTGCCACGCAACACCATGGGCAAGGTGCAGAAGAACCTGCTGCGCGATCAATACGGCAAGCAGTTTTCCGGCTGAGGCCCCGGGGGCTGTCTGCCCCCGGACCCCCGAGAGTATTTCCGAAAGGGAAAGTGCAGGCGCGTGTTGCCCGGTTGATCTGTGTGGCCGGAACCTCTGCTGCCTTGACGCATCGTGGCGCTAGGCCGGGCTTTTCATCAGCGCGTCCAGCACCTTTCTGAACGCCGTCACCTCGGCTGGAAGCACCGGCAGCGAGGGCAGGGGGCCGCCGCCGCGGCTCATCTTGCGTTCGGCCCAGTCCTTCAGCTGTGCGATGTTCTGGCCCGTCAGGAAGGGGTTGGCGCGGATCACCCCCACGCCCATCACATCGACGACCAGCCGGTCGTCCTGCGCCGACAGCACCATGCTCGCCCCTTCGGCCCCCAGGAAATGGCAGAGATACAGCCGCCCGGCGGTGATCTGGTGGCCGCGCGCGCGCAGATAGGCCTCGCCCTCGCGCGCGAGGTTCGTCACCATCTCGCGCGAGAGCGTCGGGTCGTTGCGCAAGGCCAGCAACTGGTCGCGCGGCATCGAGCCGGCCAGGTCCGGGCGATAGGTCTGCATCATCCTGAGCCAGGTGCCCTCGATGAACTGCCCCAGCCCGGTTGCCGAGGAGAGCGGGTTCTTGGCCGCGGCATTGCCCCCCGATTCCACCCGCACGATCTGGTCCACCAGCGTATCGACCGCCGCATCGCCCGAGGCGACGGCCCCGCCCTCCGCCCCCAGCGGGTCGATCGCCTCGCCGCCCTGATAGACCTCGAAATGCAGATGTGGGCCGGTGGACAGGCCCGTCGTTCCGACAAAGCCGATGACATCGCCCGCCTTGACCCTGGCCCCCGCTTTGGCAATTTCGGAAAACCGGCTGAGGTGGGCATAGCGCGATTGCAGGCCGTTGGGATGGTCGATCACCACGAGGTTGCCATAGCCTTCGCCATCGCCGGCCGACCGGATCGTGCCGTCAAAGGCCGCCAGCACCGGCGTGCCGACCGGGGCGGCCCAGTCCACGCCCTTGTGCAGCTTTGCCACCTTCAGGATCGGGTGCATCCGCGGACCGAAGCGAGAGGTCAGCACCCCCGCCGCAACCGGCGTCTGGAATCCGGCGCGCAGCACGGTGCCGCCACCCCCGCCGCCGCCCGGCCCCGGCGCACCGAAACAGGCATAGTCGTCCTTGCCCGGCATCCTGTAGACGGTGCATTCCAGCGACTTGCCCTCGCCCCGGATGGCGGCGAACAGCACCTGCCCCGGCCCTGGCCCCTCGCCCCCCGGATCGGGGGAATAGAGCAGTTCCATCCGGTCGCCCGGCGTGGCAAAGGCCTCCAGATCATAGCTTTGCGACAGCATGACGATGGTTTCCGCCACCACCGCCGAGGGCACGCCGTTGCGGATGGCGGCGGAATAGAAGGCATCCATCAGCCGGTATTTGCGGCTGGTGTCCTGCTGGGCCACCGCATCATCGCCGGCAAAGGAAAACAGATCCTCCTCGACCCAGGGGTCGGCGGCCAGTGCCACCTCGCCCGCGTCGGTCAGGGCAAGGCTGCCAAAGTAATGATCGCGCGTGTAAAGCGACAGCTGCACCGGAACCTTCACCCCGCCCCGGTCTGTCGACCGCAGGGCCAGGATGTGCCCCGGCGTCAGCGCCGCGGTCTCGGGGATCAGCGCCGCGGCCCCTTGGGCAAAGCGCCTTGCCGCAGCCGCATCCATGCCGTTGCCTGTCATCAGCGCCGTCAGATCCGTGTTTTCCCTCAGCCGCAGGAACAGATCCTCGTAGGCCGGGCGCCGCTGTTTTTCGGCGACGAGGAAGGCCACGCTGGTCGTGTTCTCGATCCGCGTGCGGGTATAGGTCTGCGGGGCCTCATGCCCGTCGCCGTCATCGCCCCCCAGATCCTCGCCCCAGCTTGCCTCGCCTTTGGCGACGACGACGGCGGGTTCGTCCAGCAGATCCGCATCCTCGGGGTCTTGGGCCGGACCCATCGCGGGCAAGGCCGCAGACAAGACGGGGGGCAAGACGGGGGGCGGGGGGGCATCCACCCGCGGCGTTGCGCGCTGCTGCTGGAAAAAGGCGAAATCCTCGCGGCTCGACGGCAGGGTGGTGATCAGCCGTTCCTCGCGCGTGACCATATCGTCGGTCAGCAGGACCAGATCCGTTCCCGCCCGCAGGCCGGGGACATCGGGGGGGCGAAGGAAGCGGCGGGTGTGCTCCGCTTCGGAGGAGCGGTCGAAATGCAGCACCATCGGATCGCCCGGAAGATCGACGAAGGCTTGCGCATAGGCGGCGCCACTGTCGATCTGGGCGGTGGCATCGCCGATTTCGTTGACATCGGGGGGCGGAGGCAGGCCAAAGCGCAGCGTGCCGGACAGGATCAGCGCCGCGAGGCCCGCTGCCAGCCCGCCCGCCAATGGCCCCCAGATCAGCACTGGCCGCAGCCGGCTGTTCCGCCGCCGTCGCGCGGCATGTTTTCGGGCGGCCTTGAAGCGGGGATCTACCTGCATGGGGGGCCGTCATGCACCTGTTGGGTCGCGCCTTTGGCGGGGCCCCGCGATCCGGGGAAAACCGCCGCGGGACCGGCCGGCCCTGGGCCGATCCATTCGATGGCCGCCGCGGCGCGGATCATCCCTTCCGAATGAGGAGGTGCCGCGATCATCCATGAAAAGTCCTGAAACAAACCAGTGCGGATAGGATAGCCCAACTGGCCCCTTCCCGCCAGTGCGAGGGTGTGGCACGGGCCCTGCCGCGAGTTCCCTTCGTGCAGGGGCCTGATACACAGCGCGGGCGGGGCTGCGCCCGCACCCTGCAATCGGATGGCAGGGCCAAACCGAGCGACGGGGAAACCTCAGGGCGGCGGCGCGAGGAAAAGTGTCCACCGCTGGGTTTTCTGGGTATCGACCTCGATGAAGCCCGCCGCGATGTCGCCCCGCGTCCAGCAGTCGCCGGTGCTGCGGATCTGGAACTTGCGGGGCGAGATGCACATCTGCGTCGTGCCGCTGACCAGCGGCTGACCAAAGACATCCTGCGCGTAGATATAGATGTAGCGGCTGGTGAGGTCGGTCTTGATGACATTGGCACACTGGTTCGGACCGATCGTCCACCAGCCTTCGGTCTGGAAATCCCCGCCGGAATCCTGCCCCACCGCGACATTCACCACGTCGAACGACTGGTTGCAGACGGCAAATTCCGCCCGCAGAAGGGTCGGGGCCGTCAGAAAGGGCAGCAGGACAAGGAAAGGACGCACCATACCCGCAGGATACCCCAACCGCCCCGTGCCGCAAGCGCGGCGGGCCGCCGTCCGGTCGGGCAGGGGGTGGAGTGCGCGGCCGCCTTCCTGTATCAGCATCGCAGCATACCACATCCCTTGCGCGGAGGCCCGATGACAAGACCACCGGCCGGCACGCGCTTTGCGCTGATCGAGGCGATCCGCGGACTGGCGGCCATCCTTGTCGTGTGGTCGCATTCCGTCGACAAGTCCCACCCGTTCTATGTGACCTATTTCGACCCCGGCAAGATCGGCGTCGTCATCTTTTTCTTCATCTCGGGCTATCTGGTCATCCCCAGTGCGGCGCGGGACGGCGCGGCGGGGCGGTTCCTGATCAAGCGGCTGTTCCGGCTCTATCCGCTTTACTGGCTGTCTCTGGCCTGGGCCTTCATGCTCTGGCCGGGCGAGCTTTCGCCCGCGGGCTGGATCGCCAACCTGACCATGGCGCAGCAATTGCTGGGCTTTGATAATGCGATCGACGTTTACTGGACGCTGACCATCGAGTTCTGCCTCTATGTGATCGTCACGGCCTGCCTGATCCTCGCGCCGCATCTGTTGCGCCAGAGGTTCGATCTGTTCATGGTCGGGTTCGCCGCACTGTGCCTGGCTGCGGCGGCGGCGCGCTGGCAATTGCAGGCAAAGGTTCCCGTCGCGATTCCGCTGGGCCTGTTCTGCATGTTTGTCGGCGCGCAACTGCGGGGGCGGGTGGATGCGGGGCAAGGGGTATGGGGAACGGCGCTGATCTATGCGGCGGTCGTGATCCCCAGTTGCCTGCTGGCCTATTCCTTTTCGACCGGCTTTGACGAGACGCCCACCCGCTATGTCGTGACCTATCTGGCTGGGGGCGGGGTGTTTCTGGCGCTGCTGTTCAACCCGGATCTGGATCTGGGCAGGGTGCCGCGGGTT
>JASGFG010000063.1:0-23171 GCA_047605605.1 Paracoccaceae bacterium
CGCAAGCAGGACCGCCGCCCCGGCGAGTTTGTCGAGGCGGTGACGATCCCCCCCTCGGCGCCCGGCCTGCGCTGCTACAAGCTGTCGAAACGCTTCGATCAGGATATTTCCGCCGTCTGCGGCTGTTTCAACGTGACGGTCGAAGGTGGCCGCGTCACGCAGGCGCGCATCGCCTTTGGCGGCATGGCGGGCATCCCGAAACGCGCGAGCCATGTCGAGGCGGCCCTGCTGCGCCAGCCCTGGACGATGGAAACCGTCACCGCCGCGCTGCCCGCATTCGCGCAGGATTTCCAGCCGCTGACCGACATGCGCGCCTCTGCCACCTATCGGCTCAAGACCGCGCAGAACATGGCGATCCGCTATTTCCTCGACTTGTCGGGCACGGGCGTGGATGTGCTGGAGGTTTCGGCATGACCATGGGCAAGGCGCTTCCCCACGACGCCGCGCCCCTGCATGTGACGGGGCAGGCGCGCTATGTCGATGACATTCCGCTGCCCGCCAACACGCTGCATCTGGCCTTTGGCCTGTCTACCGTCGCGCGTGGCGAGATCGTGTCGATGGATCTCACGGCGGTGCGCGCCGCGCCGGGTGTGGTGGCGGTGTTTTCCGCCGCCGACTGGCCCGAGATGCCGGATTGCTCCCCCTCGATCGGCGACGAACCGCTTCTTGCGGTGGGAAAGGTCCATTACGTCGGCCATCCGGTGTTTCTGGTCGTGGCGGAAACTCATCTGGCGGCGCGGCGGGCCGCGCGTCTGGGCAAGATCAAATACCGGGAACTGACTCCGCTTCTGACGGTCGATGACGCCTTGGCCGCCAACAGCCGGTTCGAGAAAGGCCCCATCGTCTGGGCCAAGGGCGATGCCGGTGCCGCCATCGCCGCGGCGCCGCTGGTGGTCGAGGGCAGCTTCGAGGTCGGCGGGCAGGAGCATTTCTATCTGGAAGGCCAGATCGCCGCCGCCCTGCCGCAAGAGGGGGGGGATATGGTGATCCATTCCTCGACCCAGCATCCGACCGAGATCCAGCACAAGGTCGCCCATGCGCTTCACCTGCCGATGAACGCCGTCCGGGTCGAGGTGCGGCGGATGGGCGGCGGCTTTGGCGGCAAGGAATCCCAAGGCAATGCTCTTGCCGTCGCCTGCGCCATGGCCGCGCGGGCAACCGGGCGGCCATGCAAGATGCGCTATGACCGCGACGACGACATGATGATCACCGGCAAGCGGCACGACCTGCGCATCACCTATCGCTGCGGGGTGGATGCCGAGGGGCGTATCCTGGGGGTGGAGTTCCTGCATCTGATGCGTTGCGGATGGGCGCAGGATCTGTCGCTGGCGGTGGCCGACCGGGCGATGCTGCACGCCGACAACTGCTATCACCTGCCTGCCGTTCGGATCGAGAGCCATCGGTTGAAAACCAACACCCAGAGCGCCACGGCCTATCGCGGCTTTGGCGGGCCGCAGGGTATGGTGGGGATCGAGCGGGTGCTGGATCACATCGCCTTTGCCGTGGGGAGGGAGCCGCTGGAGGTGCGGCGCCTGAACTTCTATCGCGCGATGCTGGACAGCGCCGGGGGCCAGCCCCCGGACCCCCGGAGTATTTCCGAAAGGGAAAATCAGGAGGGGGCGGATCTGGGGTTTCTGGAAAAGGCCGCCGCGCGCGAGGTCGACCTGACTTCGGAAGGCGCGCCCGAGCCGCGGGGCGAGGGGGTTGCGGTGCCTGCGGGCGTGCAGACGACGCCCTATCACATGCCGGTCGAGGATTTCATCGGGCAGGAGATGGTGGCCGAACTGGCGCGGTCGTCCAGCTATCTGGCGCGCAAGGCGGCGATTGCCGACTGGAACGCGGCCAGTCCGGTGTTGAAGCGCGGCATCGCACTGACCCCAGTGAAGTTCGGGATTTCATTCACGCTGACCTGGCTGAATCAGGCGGGGGCCTTGGTCCATGTCTATCAGGATGGGTCGGTCCACCTGAACCATGGCGGGACCGAGATGGGGCAGGGGCTGTTCCAGAAGGTGGCCCAAGTGGCGGCGGGGGTCTTCGGGCTGGAGGCCGGGGCGGTGAAGATCACCGCGACCGATACGGGCAAGGTGCCGAATACCTCGGCCACGGCGGCAAGCTCGGGGTCGGATCTGAACGGGATGGCGGCGCGGAACGCCTGTCTGACCATTCGCGCGCGGATGGCGGAGTTCCTCGCGGCGCGGCATCAGGCGGAGGCGGCGTCGGTTCTGTTCGAGGGCGGAAGGGTGCGGGTGGCGAGGGCAGACTACAGCTTTGCCGAGGTGGCGGGGCTGGCCTATCAGGCGCGGATCTCGCTGTCGTCTACCGGCTATTACGCCACCCCGAAGATCACCTGGGATCGGGTGAAGGGCGAGGGGCGGCCGTTCCTGTATTTCGCCTATGGCGCGGCGGTGACCGAGGTGGTGATCGACACGCTGACCGGGGAAAACCGCATCCTGCGGACGGACATCCTGCATGACACCGGCAGCCCGCTGAACCCCGCGCTGGACATCGGCCAGATCGAGGGGGCCTATGTGCAGGGCGCGGGCTGGCTGACCACCGAGGAGTTGGTCTGGGACGGGAAGGGGCGGCTGACGACCCATGCCCCCTCGACCTACAAGATCCCGGCCTGTTCCGACCGGCCGCGGGTGTTCAACGTCGCGCTGTGGAACCGCCCGAATCGCGAGGATACCGTGGGCCGGTCCAAGGCGGTGGGAGAGCCGCCGTTCATGCTGGGGATTTCCGCGCTGATGGCGCTGTCGGATGCGGTGGCGGCCTGCGGGGACGGGTCGGTCTATCCGGCGCTGGATGCCCCCGCGACGGCGGAGCGGGTGCTGGCGGCGGTGGAAAGGGTGCGCGGTGTTTGATCTGGGCGCCCTTCGTTCGGCGGTGGCCGCCCATGGCCGGGTCGCCCGCGTGGTGATCGCCGCGCATGACGGATCCTCGCCGCGCGAGGTGGGGGCGGCGATGCTGGTCTGGGCTAATGGCCAGTCCGGCACGGTCGGCGGCGGCGCGCTGGAATGGGCGGCGGTGGAACGCGCGCGGGCGATGCTGGCCAAAGGCGGGGCGCGGCTGGACCGCGAGGCCTTGGGGCCGAAGCTCGGGCAATGCTGCGGCGGGGCGGTCACGCTGTTGACCGAAGTGTATGACGGCGCGGCGGTGGCGGGCCTGTCGGGCCAGGTCATCGCGCGGGCCGTAGACGGCAGCGCGATGCCGCTGGCGGTGAAGCGGCTGTTGGCCGATGCGCGGGGCAAGGGCCGGGAGCCCACGCCGCAGCTGGTGCAGGGCTGGATGGTGGAACCCGTGGCGCGGGCGAGCCGGGCGATCTGGGTCTGGGGTGCCGGGCATGTGGGCCGGGCGCTGGTCGGGGTTCTGGCCCCGCTGCCGGGGGTGGAGATCGTCTGGATCGACACCGCGCGCGACCGCTTTCCCGAGGTGATCCCCGAGGGCGTCAGCCCGCTGTGGGCCTCGCGGCCCGAGGGGCTGGCCGCCCATGCCCCGGCGCACGCCGAACACCTGATCGTCACCTATTCGCATGCGCTGGATCTGGAGCTGTGCCACCGCCTGCTGGCCCATGGTTTCGGCGGGCTTGGCCTGATCGGGTCGGCGACGAAATGGGCGCGGTTCCGGTCGCGGCTGGCTGCCCTTGGCCACCCGCCTGCCCGGATTTCGCGCATCACCTGCCCCATTGGCGATGTGACCCTGGGAAAACACCCGCAGGCCATTGCCGTGGGGGTCGCGGTTCAACTACTGAAAAGACAAGAACAATCCGAGACGGAGATCGCGGATGACAACAGGGGATCTTTTGACGCTGGAGGGGTTGACCAAGACCTATCCGGGCGTCGTCGCCAACAGTGACGTGTCCTTCCGCATCGGACCCGGAGAGGTCCATGCCCTTCTGGGTGAAAACGGGGCGGGAAAATCGACGCTGGTCAAGATGATCTACGGGCTTGTCCGGCCCGACAGCGGGGGCATGACCTTTCGCGGCAAACCCTATGCGCCCGCGCAACCCAGCGTCGCGCGGCAGTTGGGCGTGGCGATGGTGTTCCAGCATTTCAGCCTGTTCGAGGCGCTGAACGTCGCGGAAAACGTGGCGCTTGGCATGGAAAAGCCGCCCGCCATGGCGGAACTGGCGACCCGCATCCGCAAGGTCAGCCAGGATTACGGCCTGCCGCTGGACCCCGGCCGCATGGTGGGCGACCTGTCGGCGGGCGAACGGCAGCGGGTGGAAATTGTGCGCTGCCTGCTGCAAGACCCGAAGCTGCTGATCATGGACGAACCCACATCCGTCCTGACCCCGCAGGAGGTGGAGATCCTGTTCACCACCCTGCGCCAGTTGTCGGCCGAGGGCACGGCGATCCTGTATATCAGCCACAAGCTGGAGGAGATCCGCGCGCTTTGCGACACGGCCACCATCCTGCGGCGCGGCAAGGTCGTCGGCACCTGCACCCCGCGCGAGGTCTCGGCGCGCGCCATGGCCGAAATGATGGTGGGCCAGACCCTGACCCCACCGGAACGCGGGACACGCAGGGACTGGGGCGACAAGGCCCCGGCCTTGCAGGTCAGGGGGCTGTCGGTCGCCTCGCCCATTCCGTTCGGCACCTCGCTGAAAGGCATCGGTTTCGACGTGGCGCGGGGCGAGGTTCTGGGCATCGCTGGCGTCGCGGGCAACGGGCAGGACGAATTGCTGCTGGCGCTGTCGGGCGAGTTGCGGACCGATCCGGGAATGATCCTCGCCAAGGGGGTGCCGATGGGGGCCGAGGGGCCGGTGGCCCGCCGCCGCGCCGGCTTCGTCGCGGCACCCGAGGACCGGCTGGGCCATGCCGCCGCGCCGGACATGAGTTTGGTGGAAAACGCCTTTCTGTCCGGCTCGGTCCGCAAGGGGCTGGACAGGCGCGGCTTCATTGACTGGGCGGGGGCGAAGGCTTTCGCCGAACAGATCGTCAAGGATTACGACGTGCGCACCCCCGGCACATGGGTCGCGGCGCGGGCGCTGTCGGGCGGCAACCTGCAAAAGTTCGTGGTCGGGCGCGAGTTGTCGCAAGACCCCGAGATCATCCTGATCAACCAGCCGACATGGGGGGTCGATGCGGCCGCCGCGGCGGCGATCCGGCAGGCGATCCTGGACCGCGCGGCGGCGGGCGCCGCGGTCGTGGTGATCAGTCAGGATCTGGATGAACTGCTGGAAATTTCCGACAGTTTCGCGGTGCTGAACGAAGGGCGGCTGACCGTGCCGCGCCCGGTCAAGGGGCTGACGGTCGAGGAGATCGGGATGATGATGGGCGGCGCCCACGGGATGGAGGTCGCGCATCATGACGCCTGAGGAACAAGGGGGCTGTCCGCCCCCTCGCGGCTTTGCCGCTCACCCCCGAGGGTATTTTTGCCAAGATGAAGAGGCGAGGGAGGGGCAGAGGGCGGTCGCTGCCGCCCGAACGACATGTCCTGCGCGGGAGGGGTTTCATGCCGAGGCTTGAAAAGCGGCCGAATCCTTCGCGGTTCTGGGCCTTTGCGGCGCCGGTGGTGGCGGTGGTCCTGACCATGATCGCCGGGGGGATGCTGTTCGCCGCGCTGGGCAAGAGCCCGGTCGAGGCGATCCGCACGATCTTCTGGGATCCGCTGTTCGGCGAGTTCGCCTGGTATTTCCGCGGGCAATTGCTGGTCAAGGCGGCACCCGTGATCCTGATCGCGGTGGGGCTGTCGCTGGGGTTCCGGGCGGGCATCTGGAACATCGGGGCCGAAGGGCAATACATCATGGGCGCGCTGTTCGGCGGCGGGCTGGGGCTGGCCTTCTATCCGGCGGAACACTGGCTCATCTTTCCCCTGTGCATTCTGGCCGGGGCCTTTGGCGGCTGGCTTTGGGCCATGATCCCGGCGGTTCTGAAGGTGAAATTCCGCACGAACGAGATCCTTGTGTCGTTGCTGCTGGTCTATGTGGCACAGTCGTTCCTGGCCTCGATGGCACTTGGCCTGATGAAGAACCCCGAGGGGCAGGGCTTTCCGGGCAGCCGGAACCTGTCGCAATACCCGGCCGTCGCCAACCCCGAGCTGATCGAGGGCACGGGGGTGCACTGGGGCGTCGTCGCGGCGGCGGTAGTGGTTCTGCTGGCCTGGGTTCTGCTGGAAAAGCATCTGCTGGGCTTTCAGATCAAGCTGGCCGGACAGGCGCCCCGCGCGGCCCGTTTCGCGGGCGTAAGCCCGGCGAGGCTGGTGCTGCTCTGCATGGGAATTTCGGGGGCACTAGCCGGGATCGCGGGGTTCTTCGAGGTTGCGGGACCGGCGGGTCAGATCAAGATCGGCTTCAACGTGGGCTATGGGTTTTCGGCGATCATCGTGGCGTTTCTGGGCCGGCTGAACCCGTTGGGCATCCTGCTGGCGGGCCTGCTGATGGCGCTGACCTATGTGGGGGGCGAGAATGCGTCCACCAATCTGGGCCTGCCCTCCGCCGCGATCCAGGCATTTCAGGGGATGCTGCTGTTCTTCCTGCTGGCCGTCGATGTGTTCACCAACTATCGGCTGCGTCTGGCGCCGGGAAAGGCCGCGTGATGGAGATTGCGGGCATCAATCCGGTCGTGCTGATCGCCGCGCTGATGGTGGCGGCGGTGCCGATCCTGCTGGCGGCCATCGGCGAGCTGGTGGTGGAAAAGGCGGGCGTGCTGAACCTGGGCGTCGAGGGGATGATGATCATGGGCGCGATCTGCGGCTTTGCCGCCGCGGTCGCAACCGGCTCGCCCTATCTGGGCTTTCTGGGCGGCGCGGCGGGGGGCGCGGGGCTGAGCCTGATCTTCGCCTTCCTCACGCAGGTGATGCTGTCGAACCAGGTGGCGACGGGGCTGGCGCTGACGCTGTTCGGGCTGGGGTTCTCGTCGCTGATCGGCATGGGCTATGGCGGGCAGAAGCCGCCGGCGATCCATCCGGTGCCCTTCGGGCCGCTGGCCGACCTGCCGGTCCTGGGGCCGATCGTCTTTTCGCATGACCTGATGGTCTATGTCTCCATCGCCGCCGTCGCCGCCGTTGCCTGGTTTCTGAAAGGGACGCGGGCGGGGCTGATCCTGAAGGCGGTGGGGGAAAACCACGATGCCGCCCATGCGCTCGGCTACAAGGTCCAGCGCATCCGGCTGCTGGCGATCCTGTTCGGGGGGGCAATGGCGGGACTGGGCGGGGCCTACATCAGCCTTGTCCGCGTGCCGCAATGGACCGACGGGATCACCGCGGGCGCGGGCTGGATCGCGCTGGCGATCGTGGTCTTTGCCAGCTGGAAACCGTGGCGCGTGCTGCTGGGTGCCTATCTTTTCGGCGGAATTACGGTATTGCAGTTGAATATGCAGGCGGCCGGGACCTGGCTTCCGGTGCAATACTTGTCGATGAGCCCGTATCTGATAACCATCCTCGTGCTGGTCATCATGTCGGCCGACAGGTCGCGCGCCGCGATGAACGCCCCGGCCGCACTGGGAAAAAACTTTCAGGCCTCGCGCTAGCGCGGTCCTCAACACCGGCCGGGAAAACCGGCCATATCAGGGAGTTACGAATGAACCGCAGAACGCTTTTGACCACCGTGGCGGCCGCTACCGCCGTGACCGTCCTGCCGCGCATCGCGTTGGCGGCGGACAAGGTGAAGGTCGGCTTCATCTATGTCGGCCCCAAGAACGACGGCGGCTGGAGCCAGCACCACGCCGAGGCCGTCGCCAAGGCCAAGGAGCATTTCGGCGACAAGGTCGAGATCGTCGAGCAGGAAAGCGTGCCCGAGGGCGCCGATGCCGAACGTGTCATGACCCAGATGGCGCTTGGCGGGGCCAGCCTGATCTTCTCGACCTCGTTCGGCTATATGGAGCCGACGCTGAACGTCGCGGGCAAGTTCCCCAAGGTGATGTTCGAACATGCCACCGGTTACAAAACCGCGCCGAACATGTCGGCCTACAACGCCCGCTTCTACGAAGGTCGCGCCGTCTGCGGCACCATCGCGGGCAAGATGACCAAGACCAACAAGATCGGCTATATCGCCTCTTTCCCGATCCCCGAGGTCATTCAGGGCATCAATTCGACCTATATCCATGCGAAAAAGGTCAACCCCGATGTCGAGCTGAAGGTGGTCTGGGCCTTCACCTGGTTCGACCCGGCGAAAGAGGCCGACGCGACCCAGGCGCTGATCGACCAGGGGGTCGACGTGGTGCTGGCGCATACCGATTCCACCGCGCCGCTGGCCACGCTGAAAAAGGCCGGGGCCTATGGGTTCGGCCAGGCGGGCGACATGATCGAATATGCGCCGACGCCGCGGCTGTCCTCGGTCATCGACAACTGGGCGCCCTATTACATCGAGCGGATTCAGGCCGTCATCGACGGCAAGTGGCAGTCGCAGAATGTCTGGTATGGCATCAAGGAAGGCATGGTCGGCATCGGCGAGATCACCGAGGCCGTGCCCGCCGATGTGAAGGCCCTGGCCGAAAAGGTGCGCGACGACATTTCCTCGGGCGCCTATCACCCGTTCACCGGCCCGCTGAACAAGCAGGATGGCTCGGTCTGGCTGAAAGAGGGCGAAGTGGCCGACGACGGCACGCTGTCGGGTCTGTCCTTCTATGTCGAAGGGATCGAGGGCGAAATTCCGAAATGATCCTGTGCCGGCTGCACCCGGTTGCGGCCGGGGCCTCCGGCGGGAGTATTTGAACAAAGGGAAAGCGGCGGGGCGAAGGTCCGGCCGCTTTTTCGCACTCCGGGCCTTGCGCTTTGCGGGCGAAGGGGGTTGCCTGCGTCAGGCAAGGCAGAGAGCGGCGGGGTGGATATGGGCAGCGATTTCCTGATCATCGGTGGCGGGATCGCCGGAATTTCCGCCGCTGCCCGGCTGTCGGAACTGGGCAGCGTCACCCTGCTGGAGCAGGAGGCGGTTCTGGCGCATCATGCCTCCAGCCGGTCGGCCGCGTTGTATGAGCCGCATTACGGCAAACCGGCGGTGGTGGAACTGTCGCTCGCCTCGGGCGAGTTCTATCGTGGCGGAGAAGGCCTGTTGTCGCCGCGCGGTTTGCTGCTGGTCAGTGCGGCGGCGGATGAAGCCGTCGCGCGGGACGAGGCGGCGGCCATGGCGCTGGACCCGATCACGCCGGACGAGGCGCGGGGCCTCGTGCCGATCCTGAACGACACCGTGACTTTCGCGGCCTTCGGCGCCCATGCCTGGGACATTGATACCGATCTTCTGATCCAGACCTTTCTGCGTCGGGCCCGGTCGCGTGGGGCGACGGTCGAAACCGGGGCAGGGGTGAGGGCCCTGGCCCGGGACAGCGGCGGCTGGACGGCGACGACACCGAAAGGCGCGTTTTCCGGCCGCATCCTTGTGAACGCCGCTGGCCCCTGGGTTGACAGGGTGGCGGCATTGGCGGGTCTGGCACCCATCGGTTTCACGCCCTTCCGCCGGTCGATGGCGCGGATTCCCGCACCGGGCGGCCTTGATGTCTCGCGCTGGCCGATGATCTTTGGCGCGGATGAAAGCTGGTATGCCAAGCCGGATGCAGGTGCGCTGATCGTGTCGCCGGCCGAGGAAGACCCGGCCGAGCCGCATGACGCCTGGGCCGACGACATGGTGCTGGCCGAAGGTCTGGCCCGGTATGAGGAAATGGTCCGCGAACCCGTATCGCGGGTTCTTGCCAACTGGGCGGGCCTGCGCACCTTTTCGCCCGACCGGGTGCCCGTGATCGGCTTTGCGCCGGGCCACACGGATTTCTTCTGGCTGGGCGGGCAGGGTGGCTATGGTTTCCAGACCGCCCCTGCTGCCAGCAGGCTGATTGCGGATCTGATCGGGGGGCGGCCCCCGGAAATCGACCCGGCACTGGTTGCCGCGCTTTCTCCCTCGAGGTTTGCGGGGTAAGGTAATTAATATTTGAAGTTATATAATATAAAAACGAATATTGTATGATCTGGATCATGCCGCGACCTGCCCTGCCCCCTTAGCCTGGGGGCAGACAAGCAAGGAGCATGAGATGAGCTGGACCGAAAAGAACGCCAAGATGCGAGAGCAGCTTCGGACCTGGAACCGCACCCGACCCGAGGTGGCGAAGGGCTTTGGCGCCTTGTCCAAGGCGGTCAAGGACGAGGGCGTGCTGGATTTCAAGGTCAAGGAACTCGTCGCCCTGGGCATCGCCATTTCGCAAAGATGCGAGGCCTGCATCGGCCTTCATGCCGAGGCGCTGGCCAAGGCCGGCGCCACCCGCGACGAGGTTGCCGACGTGCTGGGCATGGCGGTGCAGATGGGCGGCGGCCCGGCGCTGATGTATACCGCCAAGGCGCTGGAGGCGTTCGACGAATTCGCGCCCGCCACGCAAGGGGGGTGACAGTCGCCGGCACGACGGGCAGCATGGGTCTTCTGCGAATCCGTTCAAGGTGGCCCATGCGTCTGTTCGTTGCCCTGTCTGCCGTTCTTCTGTCGGCCGTGCTGGCCGGTTGCGGCGGCGGCCCGCCCGCGCCGCAGCAGGGGGTTGCCCATGCGCCCGTCAACCCGCCGCGGTTCGGCGACAACGATCCGCATCCCTGGTCAGGGCGCGCGCCGCAGGATTATGCCGTCCATGGCATCGACGTGTCGAAATACCAGCCGCCCATCGACTGGCGCGCCGCGCGCGAGGCCGGCGTCAGCTTTGCCTTCGTCAAGGCGACCGAGGGCGGGGACCGCGTAGACCCCGCCCTTGACGCCCATTGGAACGGCGCCCGCGCCGCGGGCATTCCGGTCGGGGCCTATCACTTTTTCTATCACTGCCGCCCGGCGGCCGAACAGGCGGACTGGTTCATCCGCAACGTGCCCAAAGGCGCCTTGCCCCCGGTGCTGGACATGGAATGGACGCCGTTTTCCCCCACCTGCACCATCCGCCGATCGGGCGAGGTGATCCGGGCCGAGGCAAAGGTGTTCCTCGACAAGGTCATGGCGCATTACGGACAGCGCCCGGTGATCTACACCACCCCGGATTTCTTCCGCGATACCGAGCTGTGGAGGGTCGGGAACTATCCCTTCTGGCTGCGCTCGGTCGCCGGGCATCCCCAGGATGTCTATGCCGGCCGACACTGGAGCTTCTGGCAATACACCTCGACCGGCCTGATCCCGGGCATCGCAGGCGAAGTCGACATCAACGTCTTTGCGGGCGACAAGGCGCAATGGCAGGCCTTCGTCGGCCGTTAGCGCATTGAAAAGGGGGGACCGGGTGCCCGATCCCCCCTTCATCTTGGCCCAAATACCCCGGGGGTGCGGGGGCTGGCCCCCGCCTCCTTCGGCTTCAGCCATCCACGCGGATGCGGGCGTTCGACGGATCGAACGGGCTGTCCTCGACCACCACGGCATCCCATTCCTTCAGCAGCATCTTGACCTTCAGCTTTTGCCCCACGACCGCCAGTTCGGGGGCGACATAGCCCATGCCGATCTGCTTGCCGAAGGCGACCGAGTAGCCGCCCGAGGTCAGGCGGCCGACCTTCTTGCCGTCGACCAGCAGCGCCTCCTTGCCCCACGGGTCGGTATCATCCGGCCCGTCGATCAGCACCGTCACGCATTTCGCGCGGATGCCGGTGTCGATCATCGCCTGCTTGCCACGGAATTCCTTGGCCAGATCGACAAAGCGGTCCAGACCCCCTTCCAGCGGCGTCGCATCGCGGCCCAGATCGGACCCGAAGGCGCGATAGGATTTTTCCTGCCGCAGCCAGTTCTGCGCGCGCGCGCCCACGGGTTTCAACCCGTGCTTCGCCCCCGCCTCGATCAGCAGATCCCACAGGTAACGCCCGAACTCGATGGGATAGTGCAGCTCCCACCCGAGTTCCCCGGTATAGGCCACGCGGATGGCGCGGACCGGGCACATGCCCAGTTCGATGTTGCGCATGGTCAGCCAGGGGAAGCGTTTGTTGCCCAGAACCGTATCCGGGTCGGCGTCCTTGACGATTTCACGCAGGATCGCGCGGGCGTTCGGCCCGGCCAGCGCATAAACGCCCCATTGGGTCGTCACATCATGGATGTCGACATGACCGCCGCCCTGACCCATGAAATCTTCGGCGGATTTCAGCAGGAAGTCGGCGTCATAGCTGGTCCATGCCCCGGCCGAGATGATGTAGTATTCATTCTCGGCCAGCCGGACGATGGTGTATTCCGTCCTGACGGTGCCCTGCTCGGTCAGCGCATAGGTCAGGTTGATCCGGCCCACATTCGGCAGCTTGTTGCAGGTGAAGTGGTCCAGGAACGCCGTCGCCCCCGGCCCGCGCACCAGATGCTTGGTGAAGGCCGACGCGTCGATAAGGCCGCAGGTGCCCCGCACGGCCTCGGCCTCGGCTTTGGCATATTGCCACCAGGCACCGCGACGGAAGCTGCGGCTGTCATGGTCAAAGGACACGGGCGCATCGACGGGACCGTAATAGTTCGGACGGTCCCAGCCGTTCACCTGACCGAATTGCGCGCCCAGTGCCTTTTGCCGGTCATAGGCGGGGGCGGTGCGCAGCGGGCGCGCCGCCTCGCGCTCCTCATCGGGGTGGTGAAGGATGAAGACATGCTCATAGCATTCCTCGTTCTTCTTCACCGCATAGTCGGTGGTCATCCAAGACCCGTAACGCTTGGGATCGAGGCTGGCCATGTCGATCTCGGCTTCGCCCGCGACCATCATCTGGGCCAGGTAATATCCCGTGCCCCCGGCCGCCGTGATCCCGAAGCTGAACCCTTCGGCCAGCCACATGTTGCGCAGGCCCGGCGCCGGGCCGACCAGCGGGTTGCCGTCGGGGGTATAGCAGATCGGGCCGTTGAAATCGTCCTTCAGCCCCACGGTTTCCGAGGACGGCAGGCGGTGGATCATCGACATGTATTCCGCCTCGATCCGTTCCAGATCCAGCGGGAACAGGTCGGCGCGGAAGCTGTCGGGCACGCCATAGGCGAAGCGTGCCGGGGCATTGCGTTCATACGGGCCAAGGATCCAGCCGCCGCGTTCCTCGCGCACATACCATTTCGCATCGGCATCGCGCAGCACGGGGTGTTCGGGGTTTCCGGCCGCGCGATACGCTTGCAGCGCGGGGTCCGGCTCGGTCACGATATACTGGTGTTCGACCGGAATCGCCGGGATCTTGATGCCCAGCAGTTTCGCCGTGCGCTGCGCATGGTTGCCCGTGGCGGTGACGACATGTTCGGCGCGGATCTCGTATTTTTCATCCGAGGCGACCAGCATCCCCCCTTTTTCCACCATCCGCGTGACCGAGACGATCCATTCGTCTCCGGTCCAGAAATAGCCGTCGACCTGGATCTTGCGCTCGATCGTCACGCCCAACTGCCGCGCGCCCTTGGCCATGGCCTGGGTCACGTCGGCGGGGTTGATATAGCCGTCCTGCGGGTGGAACAGCGCGCCCTTCAGGTCTTCGGTGCGCAGAAGCGGCCAGCGATCCTTCATCTGGGCGGGCGTCAGGAATTCGTGATAGACCCCGGCGGTTTCCGCGACCGAGGAATAGAGCATATACTCGTCCATCCGCGCATCAGTCTGCGCCATGCGCAGGTTGCCGCAGATGGAAAACCCGGCGTTCAGGCCGGTTTCCGCCTCAAGCCCCTTGTAGAAATCCACCGAATACTTGTGGATGTGGGTCGTCGCGAAGGACATGTTGAACAGCGGCAGCAGACCCGCCGCGTGCCAGGTGGACCCGCTGGTCAACTCGTCGCGTTCCACCAGCATCGTGTCCCAGCCTGCCTTTTGCAGGTGATAGGCAATCGAGGTGCCAACGGCGCCGCCGCCGACGACAAGGGCTTTCACATGGGTCTTCATGGCGCGACTCCGCAATTCCGTGGCTGGACCATACATGACGCAAAGCGCGCAAGCCGTGCAGGAAAGCACGACATTCCGCATCCTAAAACGACATGCAGGTCAGTTCGCGCCATCGCCCTCAGCCGCGGCGCAGCGTGGCCAGAACCGCAAAGGTCGCCGCCGCGACGACGATGATCGACGGCCCTGCGGGCGTATCCTGCCACAGCGACAGGGCCAGACCGCCAAGGCTCGCCCCCGCACCTATGCCTGCGGCCAGAAGGGCCATCGCCTCGGGCGTGCGCGACAGCGACCGGGCGGCGGCGGCGGGAACGATCAGCAGCGCCGCGATCAGCAGCGCGCCGACGACCTTCAGGGCGACCGCGACCGTCACGGCCAGTGCCAGCGTCAGGATCAGCCGCTCGCGTCCCGGATCGACGCCCGAGGCCTGGGCCAGATCCTCGTCGACCGTGGCGGTCAGCAACCCTTGCCACCGCCAGACCAGCAGCGCCACCACCGCAAGCGCCCCCAGCCAGATGAACCCCAGATCCGTGCGCGATACCGCCAGGATGTCGCCGAAAAGCCAGGCGGAAAGGTCGGTGCGCACCCCCACCAGTGCCGCCGCCACCAGGCCGAAGGCCAGCGCCGAATGCGCCATGACGCCCAGCACCGTGTCGACCGCCCAGCCCCGTCCCGCCAGAAGCGCGACCGTCGCCCCCATGGCCAGCGCCACGGCCAGCGTTCCCAGCCCCACCGGCAGGTCGAAGGCCAGCGCCAGTGCCACGCCAAGGATCGCCGCATGGGCCGTCGCATCGCCGAAATAGGCCATCCGCCGCCAGACGACGAATGCCCCCAGCGGTCCCGTCGCCAGCGACAGCCCCACCCCCGCCAAGGCCGCGCGGACCAGGAAATCGTCAAGCATGAGGGTGTCCGTGGTGCGAATGGTCGTGTCCGTGATCATGGGATTGATCGTGATCGTGGCTGTGATCGTGCTCGTGCCGGTAAAGCGCCAGCGCCCCCTGGGTGCCCAGCCCGAACAGCGCCCGGTATTCCGGGGCCGAGGATACCGCCCGCGGCGTGCCCTGACAGCAGATATGCCCGTTCAGGCAGATCACCCGGTCGGACGCCGCCATGACCACATGCAGGTCGTGGCTGACCATCAGCACCGCGGCCCCGGTCTCGGTCCGCAATTCCTCGATCAGGCGGTAGAAGCCGGCTTCACCCGCCTGATCCAGCCCCTGGGTCGGTTCGTCCAGGATCAGAAGCTGCGGCTCCGACAGCAGCGCGCGCGCCAGCAGCACCCTTTGCAGCTGCCCGCCGGACAGGGCCGCGATCTGATCGCCGGCGAAGCCCTCCATCCCGGTGCGGGCCAGCGCCGCCGCCGCCGCCGCATCCGACACCCGCACCGGCAAAGACAGGAACCGCCGCACCGTCAGCGGCAATGTCCGGTCGACAGCCAGTTTCTGCGGAACATAGCCCAGACGCAGGCCGGGCGCGCGCCGGATATGTCCGGCGTCGGCCCGCAGAACGCCGATCAGCGCCTTCATCAGCGTGGTCTTGCCCGATCCGTTGGGGCCGAGAACGGTCACGATCTCGCCCCTGCCGACGCTCAGCGAGACATCGCGCAGGACGACCGCCTCGCCATGGCGCACGGTCAGTCCCCTTGCATCGATCAGGCTCATGCCGGGGTCTTTCCACAGGCGGGACAAAGGCCCAAGGCCTCGACATTGGCGCGTTCGACCGTAAAGCCCAGATTGGCGGCGGCTGTGTCCAGCGCGGCACGGACCGGGGCGGCAGGGGCCTCGGCCACGGCATTGCAGGCGCGGCAGATCAGAAAGGCTGGCGCATGATCTTCGCCCGGATGCATACAGGCGGCAAAGGCGTTCAGGCGGCGGATGCGATGCGCAAGGCCCTGATCCTCAAGAAATTCCAGCGCGCGATAGGCGACGGGGGGCTGGTTGCCGAACCCCTCGGCGGCCAGCCGTTGCAGCACGTCATAGGCGCCAAGGGCGCGATGCTCCTCCAGCAGGATTTCCAGCACGCGCCGTCGCACCGGCGTCATCCGCCCGCCCTGCGCCGAAACGAGCGCATCGGCCCGCGCCAGCACATCGGTGCGGCAATGCGCATGGTCATGCGCGGCAAAGGCGGGATCGGTCGCGGCAGGGGACATGGCGGGCACGACTCTCTCTTGACATGTTATATCATAACAAACTAAGCCTGCCACAGCGAAACCGGAAGGCCCGAAATGAATCGTTATATCATATCATCCATCCTTGCCACCCTGTCCTTCGCACCCGCCTTGCGGGCCGAGGTGCCAATGGTCGTGACCGACATTCCGCCAGTGGGCGCGCTGGTGGCGCAGGTCATGGGCGATCTGGGCGCGCCGCAGGTGCTGCTGACCGCGGGGGCGGACCCGCATGACTTTCAACTCCGCCCCAGCCAGGCGCGGCTGCTGTCGCAGGCGGGCCTCGTCGTCTGGATCGGGCCGGAACTGACGCCGTGGCTGGACCATACGCTGGACGGCATGGCGAGCGGCGCGCGGCTGGGGCTGCTGGCAACGCCGGGCACGCATCTGCGCCACTTCTCGCACGAAGAGGCAGAGGCCGAAGAACAGGAACATGCCGCCGATGGCGAAGGGCATGACCACGATCATGGCCATTCCGACATCGACCCCCATGCCTGGCTGAACCCCGAGAACGCCGAAGTCTGGCTGCCCGCCATCGCGGCGGAACTGTCGCGGCTGGACCCCGAACATGCCGCGACCTATGCCGCCAATGCGCAAGCTGCGGTCTTGGCGACACAGGCGCTGGACGCGCGCATCGCCGCGAAATTCGCGCCGGTCAAGGATCGTCCCTTCGTCACCTATCACGCGGCTTTCGGCTATCTGGTGGGTCATTACGGGCTGACGCAACTCGGCTCCGTGGCCGAGGGCGATGCCCATTCCCCCGGCGCCGCGCGGTTGAAATCCCTGCGCGACAGCCTTGGCGGCAAGGCGGTCTGCCTTTTCCCCGAGGCGCAGCATGATCCCGCCCTGCTGACGCAGATGGCCGATGCGGCAGGGGCACGGACCGGCCAGCCGCTCGACCCCGAGGGAACCAGCATCGACCCCGGCCCCGATGCCTATGCGAAGGTCATGGAAGGCCTTGCCGACACCATGGTCGACTGCCTGGCGCGCTGAACTCTCGCACTGAAGTATCCTTGGGGGGCAGACAGCCCCCCTTTTCGCATCAGACCCGCGAATACAGCCCTTCATAGATCGGGATCAGCGTCTCGGTCTCGAACAGCGACGACACCGAGGTGCCGTTCCAGGTGTTCATGATCGCCTGGGCGAACATGGGCGCGGTCGGCACGATGCGGATGTTCGACGCCGCCTTGACCTTGTCGCCCTGTTCGATGGAATCGGTGATCACCAGCGATTTCATTACCGATTTCGACACCCGTTCCACCGCCGGGCCGGACAGCACGCCATGGGTGATATAGGCGTGAACCTCGGCCGCGCCGTTTTCCATCAACAGCTCGGCCGCCTTGCACAGCGTTCCGGCCGTGTCGCAGATGTCATCCACGATGATGCATTTCTTGCCTTCGACGCTCCCGATCACCGTCATCTCGGCGATCTCGCCCGCCTTTTCGCGGCGCTTGTCGACGATGGACAGCGGCGCGTCGATCCGCTTGGCCAGTTCGCGCGCGCGTCCCACGCCGCCGACATCGGGCGAGACGACCATGAGATCATCCATCTGCCCCATGAAATGGTGCCGGATGTCCAGCGCGAAGACCGGGCTGGCGTAAAGGTTGTCCACCGGAATGTCGAAGAAGCCCTGGATCTGCGTCGCGTGCAGGTCCAGCGTCAGCACGCGGTGGATGCCCGCCTGGGCGATCAGGTTCGCCACCAGTTTCGCGCTGATCGGGGTGCGGGCCTTGGTGCGGCGGTCCTGCCGCGCATAGCCGAAATAGGGGATCACCGCGGTGATGCGGTCCGCCGACGACCGGCGCAGCGCATCGGCGATGATCAGCAGCTCCATCAGGTTGTCGTTCGCCGGGTTGGACGTCGGCTGGATGATATACATGTCCTCGCCGCGGACGTTTTCGTAGACCTCGACGAAAACCTCTTGGTCGTTGAACCGCTCCACCCGCGCGTCGACCAGATTGACCGACATGCCGCGGTGCATCGACATGCGGCGGGCGATGGCCTTGGCCAGCGGCAGGTTGGCATTGCCGGCGATGAGCTTCGGTTCGGTGATGGCGGGCATGGGGCGTCCTTGGCAGCTTGCACAACGGATTCGTGACGTTGAACACGCCTTATCACCGGGCTAGGGTTCTTGGAAACCGACCAGAGGGGCGAAAAATGCCGCAGATCGACTATTACTTCACGCCACGCTCGCCCTTCGTCTATCTGGCCGGGCAGCGGCTGGAGGAGATTGCGGCGCGTACCGGCGCCACCATCGTCTACAAGCCCGTCGATCCGAATGCGCTGTTCCCTCGCACCGGCGGCAAGGTCCGGGCCGAGCGCCACCCCTCGCGCAACGAATACCGCGATCAGGATCTGGCGCGACAGGCCAGGAAACTGGGCCTGCCGATCGACATCCAGCCGATGTTCCTTGGCGCGAACGTGGCGCCTGCCGCCTATGCGATCATCGCCGCGCAGCAGGCGGGCGGCGGCGATACGGGCGGTCTGGCGGCGGCCTTTTCCCGCGCCATCTGGGCCGAGGGGCGCGACATTTCCGATGATGCGGTGGTCAGGGCAGTGCTGGCCGCCCATGGCTTTGACCCGGCCATCGCCGACCGCGGAATGCTGGCCGCGGCCGAAACCTATGCCGCCAATCTGGAAGAAGCGGTGTCGCGCGGGGTGTTCGGCATCCCCTTCTATGTGGTAGGGGCCGAGAAATTCTGGGGGCAGGACCGGCTTGGCGATCTGGATCTGCATCTGCAAGGCAGGATCTGAATGACGACGGACATCTTCGACGGGCACCCGACCGCCTGGCGGATCTGGGACAAGGGCGGTGCGCGCCCCGTTCTGGCGCTGCACTGCTCGCTGGCGCATGGCGGGGCCTGGGCCGGGCTGGTGGAGCGGCTTTCGGGCATCACCGTCACCGCGCCGGATCAGCCGGGCCATGGCAACAGCGCCGACTGGGACGGCGTGACCGAGCTTCAGGGACTGAGCGCGCGCATCGCCATCGCGATGATCGAGCGGGCGGGGGGCGGTCCGGTCGATCTGTTCGGCCATTCCTTCGGCGGCACGGTGGCCCTGCGGTTGGCGCTGGACCGGCCCGATCTGGTGCGCAGCCTGATGCTGGTGGAGCCTGTGCTTTTCGCTGCCGCCCATGCGGCGGGGGCGCCGGAATGGGCGGACTATCAGGCGGCGAATGCCGGATTCGAGGCGCTGCTGGCCGAAGGCCGCCGGGACGAGGCGGCGGCGGCCTTCCATGCGCAATGGGGCAACGGGCAGACCCTTGCCTCGCTGCCCGAACGGCAGCGGCGCTATATCCTCGACCGCATCCATCTGATCGCCGCGCAGGCCCCCGCGCTGGTTCAAGACGCAGGCAACCTTCTGGCCGCCGGCCGGATGGAGGCGCTGCAAGTGCCCGTGCTGCTGGCCGAGGGCGAGAGGAGTCCGCCCGTCGTTGGCGCCATCCAGTCGGAACTGGCGCGGCGCCTGCCCATGGCGCGGCGTGTGTCCATCGCGGGGGCCGGGCACATGCTGCCGATCAGCCATGGCGCGGCCCTGGCTTCCGAGGTGCAGGCCCATCTGGATGCGGTGTGCAGCGCGGTGGCGTAGCAGCGGGGGTTTCACACCCCCGCACCCCCGTGGAGTATTTCCAAAAGGGGAAGAGAGGGATCAGCCCCTCAGCGCGTCGACAAAGGCATCCACATCGGCATCCGTGGTCGACCAGGAGGTGACAAGGCGCGCGGCCTCGCGCTCGGGCGGGGCGGGCATGTCATAATAGACCGCGCCTGCGCGTTGCAGGCGGGCGTGGCCGCCGGTGTCCCATTCGGCGAAGATGATGTTCGCCTGGGCCGGGTCGATGAAGCGCAGCCCGCCGATCGTGGACAGACCTTCCGCCAGTCGCGCACAGGCGGCGTTGGCCCGCGCGGCAAGGCGCAGCCAGAGGTCGTCTTGCAGATAGGCCTCGAACTGGGCGGAGAGATAGCGGTGTTTCGAGAAAAGATGCGCGCCCCGCTTGCGGCGCAGCTCGAACTCCCACGCATGGGCGGGATCGAACAGCACCACCGCCTCGACCCCCATCAGCCCGTTCTTGGTGCCGCCAAAGGACAGAACGTCCACCCCCGCGCGCCATGTCATTTCCGACGGCGTGGCGCCGGTCGCGGCAAGGGCATTGGCAAAGCGCGCGCCGTCCAGATGCACGGGCAGGCCGTGGCCCCTGGCGATGGCGGCAAGCTCGGCGATCTGGGCCACGGTATAGACCGTGCCGCGTTCGGTCACATTGGTCAGCGACAGCATTCCGCGCTGTGCGTTATGGACGCTGCCGCCCGCGGTATTCACCGCCGCGCGCAGGGTGGCCGGGTCGATCCGACCGTGCGCCCCCGCCAGAGGCATGAGTTTCGCGCCATGGCTGTAGAATTCGGGCGCGTTGCATTCGTCCTCTTCTATATGCGCATGGGCGTGGCAGAACACCGTGCCCCATGGCGGGCAGAGCAGGCCGACCGTCAGCGCATTCGCCGCCGTGCCGGTGGCGACAAGATAGACCTCGGCCTCGGGTGCCTCGAACAGCTCGCGGATCAGGCCGCGCACGCGGCCCATGATCTCGTCCGCGCCATAGGACCGCGCATAGCCTTCGTTCGCGCGGGCGAGCGCGGCCATGACTTCGGGTGCAACGGCGGCGGCGTTGTCGGAGGTGAAGAACATCAGGGCTTTTCCTCGATCACGTAATCTTCCCAGTCATCCTCGGCCACCTCCAACTCGGACACCGTCCAGCCGCGGACCGAGGCGCCGGCGGCATGGATGGATTCCGGGTCGCCGGTCAGCAGAGGGTGCCAGGCGGGCAGGGACTTGCCCTCTTGCAGCAGGCGATAGGCGCAGGTGCGCGGCAGCCAATAGGCGATCTGCGCCAGCTTTTTCGGGGTCAGGCTGACGCAATCGGGCACGAACTGGTGGCGGATCGGGTATTGGGTGCAGCGGCAGGTGTCGCCATCCAGCAGGCGGCAGGCGATGCGGGTGAAATCGACCTCGCCCGTATCCTCGTATTCGATCTTGTTCAGGCAGCACTTGCCGCAGCCGTCGCACAGCGCCTCCCATTCGGCGGGGCGCATCTTCTTCAGCGGGATGGTTTCCCAGAAGCGGGGGCGAAGCTGGGGCGGGCTGGCCTGAAAGGCGGGCGGTTGCTTGGACATGGGGGCCAACATGCGCCTAAAGACGGGCGTGTTGAAGGGGGGTGATGCGCCAGACGACATGCGGGCGCATCGGATTGCCCTCGGCCACGCGGGGGTGATCGCGGTCCAGATCCGGCGCGCGGGTCATGCCGATCCGCGCCATCACCGCCTGCGAGGGCAGGTTCGCCGCGGCCGTCCAGGCCAGGATCTGCGGCAGGCCCATGACCCGGAAGCCATGGTCCAGCCAGGCGCGCGCGCCTTCGGTCGCATAGCCCCGGCCATGGTGTTCGGGCGCAAGGCGCCAGCCGATTTCGGTTTCGCCATCGAGGCCCGGGCCCGCATCCTTCATCCGCGCCATGCCGATGAAGCCCAGGAACAGCCCGTCCGCCTTGCGCTCGGCCACGGCGAAGGCCATGCCCTCTTCCGCCTGCCGGGCCATCAGCCGCTCAAAGCTGGCGTTGCTTTGATCTTCGGTGATGGGATGGGGGAAATAGAGCGTCGTGCGCGGCTGCACGTTCATCGCGGCGAAAGGCGCGCGGTCGCGTGGCCGCCACGGGCGCAGGATCAGGCGCGGGGTTTCAAGCACCGTCATGACAGGATGTCGCGCGCACGGTCGCAGTCGGCGTTCATCTGCCGGATCAGCGCGGGCAGGCCGTCGAACTTCATCTCGGGGCGCAGAAAGTCGACAAAGGCGACCGACAGGTGCTGGCCGTAAAGATCGCCCCGGAAATCCAGCAGGAAGGTTTCAAGGTTCGGGCTGTTCTCGCCGAACATCGGGCGCACGCCAAGGCTGGCCGCGCCCATGTAGCTGCCCGCCTGCGGGCCGGTCAGCACATCGACCTTGACGGCATAGACCCCAAGCCGCGGCAGGTGAAGCCCAGCGACGGACATGTTGGCGGTGGGAAAGCCCAGTTCGCGCCCGCGCTTTTCGCCGTGGATCACCGGGCCCTCGATCCGGTGCCAGTGGCCCAGCATCGCCGCGGCATCCCGCGGCTGGCCGTCGGACAGGGCCTGCCGGATCGCGGTGGACGAAATCTCGCGCCCGCCCGCCCGGACCAGATCGGCAAGGGTGACGGCAAAGCCGTGTTCCGCGCCCAGCTCGCGCAGGGTTTCGGCGGTGCCGGTGCGCCCCTTGCCGAAACAGAAGTCGCGGCCCACCACCACATGCCGCACACCCAGACCGCGGGCCAGCACCTGCGCGGCAAAGTCATGCGGCGTCAGTCCGGCAAGGGCGGCGTCAAAGGGCAGTTCATACAGCCGCTCGATCCCCAGCTTGGCCAGCCGGTTCGCCCGCGCCTCGGCATTCATCAACCGGAAGGGCGCGGCGGCAGGCGCGAAGAACTCGCGCGGATGCGGCTCGAACGTGACGATGCCCAGCGGGCCCTGGCCGCGGGCAAGGTCGATGACCGCCCGGTGGCCCAGATGCACGCCGTCGAAATTGCCCATGGCGACCGAGGCGCCGCGCGCGCCGGGATCGGTCAGTTGCCAGTCGTGATAGATGCGCATCTTTCCCCGGGGTGGCGGGGAAGGCCCGCGCTGCCGTCAGTCGAACTTGCGGCTTGGCGCCAGAACGACGGCCTCGCCTTTCAGCACAACCGTATCGCCCACGAGACAGCGGGTTTCAAGGGTCACGCGGCGCTTTGCCGTGTCGATGGCGGTCACGGTGACTTCGGCGCGCACCATGTCGCCGGGGCGGACAGGGGCGGTGAATTTCAGCGTCTGACCCAGATAGACGGTGCCATGGCCGGGAAGCTGTTCGCCGATCACCGCCGAAATCAGCCCGGCGCTGAGCATTCCATGCGCGATGCGGCCGTGGAACATGGTGTCGCGGGCATAGGACTCGTCCAGATGCACCGGGTTCCGGTCGGTCGAAACTTCGGCGAACAGTTCGATGTCGCGATCCGTCACCTGTTTCATCAGGTGGCGGGTCATGCCGATCTCGATCTCCTCGATGCAGATCGTGCCGCGCGGAAAGTTGTCAAGCATGGGCGAATCTCCCGTCATGGGCGGGAAGATAGGCGATGCCGCGGTGCGGCGCAATCCTAAGAGCAATAATGTGTCGCATTATTGCGACGGATTGTCACTTTGTTGCGGCTTGAGGGCTGGTGGAGGTGGGTCCCCTGGCCGGCC
>JASGFG010000064.1:0-22860 GCA_047605605.1 Paracoccaceae bacterium
CCGGCGTTCCTCCCAATGGAAGGACCGCGCCATCTCCAGCGTGCTTTCCATGTGGTCGGCCTGCCCCCGGCCCTGCGCCGGCTGGCAGCAGGGTGGCTGGCGGTGCTGTCGGTGGCGCTGGTCCTGAAGGCGGCGGCGGGCTGACGGCCGGACCGGAAAGACGGCGGGGAACGGGATCGTCCCGTCGCCCGCCGCATTGGGCAGCCGTGCCGGATCAACCGATCAGCGGCCCGGACCGGCCATAGGTTTCATCGTAATGCCGCCGCAGCCGCATCAGCGCAATCCGCAGCACGATCTTGCCCGACCGCGCCGCCCAGCCCATGCGCCGCTCGGCCGTCTCGATCCCTTCCAGAAAGCAGCAGACCCGCAGCGCCACGTCGCCAAGGCCCGGCCCAAGGTCGCGCAGCGCCGCCGCCACGCGGTCGCGTGCCCGCGCCGGGCCTTCGGCCAGCCCCGACTCGCCGCGGAAGCCGCCGCGGTCGGCGCCGGTCAGGAAACGGTCCCAGTTCTGCGCGGTGCGCGGACCCATCTGCGCCAGCTCGAAATCCTCGCGCAGGCGTTCCGCCGCCCGCACAAGATCCGGCTCCAGAAACGGCTTGCCGTCCTTGTCGCGGCGGCGGCCCAGCACCGCGACCGGGCTTTCCGCAAGGTTGTAGCGCAGGCGGCGCGGCCCGTCGCCCTCGGCCACCTCGCGCGTGGCCCAGTCGCGGTGCTGGTCGGCAAAGGGCATCGCGGCCTCGGCCAGGCCGCCCTGCGCGCATCGCTCGTCCTCGTCCACCATCCGCTTCAGCGCCGCGCGGCCTGCGGGGGTCAGCTCATAGCTCGCCACCCGGCCGGGCTTGCGGCAGGCGATCCAGTCGCGCAGCACGAACCCCTGCGCCACCGCGCGATCAACGACCGCCGTGCGCAGCGACCGCCCGTCGGGGAAACTGCGCAGCACCGCCGCCTTTTCCATATCCGCGGCGACCGCCAGCACGGCCCCGCTTTCGGCCAGCCGGCGCAGCACCCGGCGGGCCTCGTGGGCGATCAGCGCCTCGTCTGCGGGAAGAGGGTGGCGCATGGGAGCGGACATCGAGGGGTCATCCTTTCTGGCTGGTTCATCCGGGGGCGGGGTCAGCGCGGCAAGCGCCTCGTCCAGCAACGGGTCATCGCGACGGTTTTCATAGCGGCGCACCTGGCGCATCACCTTGGACGCGTGACAGCCGTTGCGGCGTGCCAGCGCCCGCAGCGAAATGCCCGCGGCGGTATGGTCGAGGTAGGTTTGCAGGGCTTCGGGAAGTCCGGCGAGCGGGGGTCTGGGGACGGCGTTCTGTTGCATTTTCGGGGGGCCACTCGCGCGGGCTGCTCCATTCGTTACGAAATGTTAACAACCGTGGGTAGCAATCCTTACCTGTTCGTTAACCACTTGTGATTTGGCCATAATTGTTGATGAAACCTAAATAAATCCAAGTGATCCGTGCGGTCTATCTCGCCGGAATGCAACGCATGGTTGTGCGGAATCAGAATGCCTCCACAACCCAAGGAGGTATCATGACCGATTTCCGCGCCCTTCTGTCCGACCTGCGCCGCCCCGGCCTTTTGATCCGCGCCGCCCGTTTCGGAATGTCGGATTACCGCCGCGAGCGTGACCTGAAGCGGCTGGTCGCGCTGCCGATGACGGCCGAGCGCACCGTCTCGCATCTGCTGGACGAGGAGGAGCGGCTGGAAGAAACCCGCTTGCGCGGCGATGCGGGCTATTCCGTCTCGCATCATATCGAGGTGCTGATCGCCCTGATGGCCGAGGTGCGGCTGCTGCCCTGCCCCGCCCGCCCGGCCTGAAATGCAATCGGCCCGCACCTGATCAGGGTGCGGGCCGCAGGACGGCAGATCCCGGCCGTCTTCAGATAAAGGCGTCGGGCATTTCCGATTTGCGTTTCGCCACGAAGGCGTCCAGCGCCTCGCGCACGCCTTCGTCCAAGCTGGGCTGCTGGTAATCGGCCAGCTGTTTCTTCACCCGCTCGCCCGCCAGGGCCATGGTATCGCGCGCGCCCTCCTCGGCCCAGGTCTCGTAGGGTTTGTAGTCCAAGAGGTCCGACCGCCAGAACGCGGTCTTGAAATTCGCCTGCGTATGCGCGCAGCCCAGATAGTGGCCGCCCGGACCGACCTCGCGGATGGCATCCATCGCCTGGCCATTCTCGTCCATGGAAATGCCCTTGGCGATGCCGTGCAGCGCGCCCAGCTGGTCGGCATCCATCACGAATTTCTCGTAGGACGACACCAGCCCCCCCTCCAGCCAGCCGCAGGCGTGCAGCATGAAGTTCACCCCGGCCAGCAGCGCCATGTTCAGGCTGTTCGCCGTCTCATAAGCCGCCTGCGCATCGGGCAGTTTCGACCCGCAGAACGACCCGCCCGAGCGGTATGGCAGGTTCAGACGGCGCGCCAGTTGCCCCGCGCCATAGGTGATCAGCGCGGCCTCGGGCGTGCCAAAGGTCGGCGCGCCCGAGTTCATGTCGATCGAGGTCACGAAGGCGCCAAAGATCACCGGCGCACCGGGGCGGATCAGCTGGGAATAGGCCACACCCGCCAGAACCTCGGCCAGAACCTGCGTCAGCGTGCCCGCCACCGTCACCGGGGCCATGGCGCCGCCGACGATGAAGGGCGAGATGATCGAGGCCTGATTGGCGCGGGCATAGACCTCCAGCGCGCCCATCATGATCCCGTCAAAGGTCAGGGGAGAGTTGATGTTGATCAGGCTGGTCATCACCGTGCGGTCATTCAGCCCGCCGAACAGGATGTCCGACATGGCGACCGAATCCTCGGCCCGGCTGGGTTCCGTGACCGAGCCCATATAGGGCTTGTCCGACAGCACCATATGGGCGTGCAGCATGTCGAGGTGCCGCTTGTTCACCGGCACGTCGGTCGGCTCGCAAACCGTGCCGCCCGAATGGTGCAGCCATTTGGACATATAGCCCAGCTTCACGAAATTCTGGAAATCGGCGATGGTCGCATAACGGCGGCCCCCTTGCGCATCATGCACGAAGGGCGGGCCGTAAACCGGGGCCAGCACCAGATTGCGCCCGCCCACATCGACATTGCGTTCGGGATTGCGGGCGTGCTGCGTAAAGCTGGAGGGCGCGGTGGCGCACAGCTTGCGCGCGAGGCCACGGGGAATGCGCACCCGTTCGCCCCGCACATCGGCCCCCGCCGCGCGCCACAGGTCCAGAGCCGCGGGGTTTTCGACGAAGTTCACGCCGATTTCTTCCAGAACCGTCTCGGCGTTCCATTCGATGACCTGAAGCGCCTCTTCGTTCAGCACCTCGAAATTCGGAATGTTGCGCGTGATGAACCGCGCGGTTTCGACCGACACGGCCGTCCGTTCGGCCCGCCGTGCAGCCCCGCCACCGCCGCGCGCGCGACGACCAACAACTTCGTTCATGACGACCCTCCGATCCCGTTTGCCCTTGCTTATGCGCCCGAACCCTTTGGGCGCCGCAACCAGAACCGCCGCTTGTCGCCCGAAAACGACATGACGGGATGTCGGGCATTCGTGATCCGGGCAGGGATCAGCCGGGCAGACTATCCTTCAGAAAGGACAGCGCGACCGACAGCCCGTCGGGGGCGATGCCATGCCCCGTGCCCTTCATGACATGGGCATAGGTCTCGAACCCGGCCCCGACCAGCGCATTCCCGGCAAGGGACAGGTTCTCGAACTCCACCACCTCGTCCGCATCGCCGTGGATCAGCAGGATCGGCGGCTGGGACACCGTTTCCGGCACCAGACGTTCGGGGGCCAGCAACCGGCCCGAGATGGCGACCACGCCGCCAATCGCCTCTTCCCGGCGGGGGGCGATATGCAGGCTCATCATCGCGCCCTGCGAAAAGCCGAAGAGCGCAAGGGCCGACGGGGCAAGCCCCTCTTCGGCCAGCCGCGCGTCCAGAAAGGCGTTCAGATCGCCCGAGGCCGCCGCCAGCCCCGCCTCGGCCTGCGCCTCGGTCGACCCGTCAAAGCGCGGGATCGGGAACCACTGCCGGCCAAAGGGCATTCCCGGCACCGGCTCGGGCGCGTCGGGGGCGAAAAAGGCGGCGTCTGGCAGGTATGGACCCAAGGCATCGGCCAGACCCAGCAGATCCGCCCCGTCGGCGCCATAGCCGTGGACAAAGATCACGATACTTTTCGCCTGACCCTGCGGCGCGCCCTTGCGCCCGAATTTCAGTTGCCGTGTCAACGGATGCCCTCTCTGCTTTTCATCACCCGGTAATAGGACCACAGCAGCCGCGCCGCAACCGACCGCCAGGGCGACCAGTCCGCCGCCATCGCCCGCAGCGCCTTTTCCGTGGGACGCTGGTCCAGATCGAACAGCAGCCGCGCCGCCTCTTGCAAGGCCAGATCGCCGGGGGCAAAGACATCGGCCCGGCCAAGCGCGAACATCGCATAGATCTCGGCCGTCCAGATGCCGATGCCGGGAATGGCGACCAGATCCGCGATGACACGCTCGGTCGGCAGATCGCGCAAGCCGTCGAAATCGACGCCCGATTGCGCCAGCGCCCGGCCATAGCGCGCCTTCTGCCGCGACAGGCCGGCGGCGCGCAGGTCTTCATCGGTGGCGGCGGCCATCGCCTCGCGCGCGGTCAGGCCCATGCCTTCCATCCGCGCCCAGATCGCATTGGCCGATGCCACCGAGACCTGCTGGCTGAGGATGGCCGACAACAGCGCCTCGAACCCGTCGGGGCGGCGGCGAAGCGGCAGCGCCCCGGTGGTGGCATAGGCGGCCGCCAGCCGCGGGTCGCGCGCGGCCAGCCAGTCGGCGCCTTCGGCCACGCAGGCGTCGGTCAGGATGATGCGTCCGGTCATGCCCGGCATGTCGTCACGCGCGGCGCGGATTGGCAACCCTTTCCCGCAGGATTCGGGTCGGGCCGCGCGAATGGGGGCTTGTCCCTGCCCCGCGGGAAGGCCTTAGCTGTGGCCCATGACCGCGACTCAGTCCCCCGAGGTTTCCTCGCCCGCCTCCGACGCGCTGGCCCGGCGCAATGTGTTCGTTCTGGTGCTGGCGCAGGCGTTCCTTGGCGCGCAGATGCCGATGATCTTTACCGTCGCGGGCCTTGCCGGGGCCAGTCTGGCGCCCGATCCGGCCTGGGCCACGCTGCCGGTGACGGCCAGCGTTCTGGGGTCGATGCTGACGGCCACGCCGATGTCGGCGCTGATGGCGCGGGCCGGGCGGCGGGCGGGGTTCGTCACCGGCGCATTGGCGGGGGCGCTTGGGGCGGCGATCGCGGCCTGGGGGCTGAACACGCATTCCTTTTGGCTGTTCGTGCTGGGGGCGCTGTTCACCGGCGTCTACATGTCGGCGCAGGGGTTCTATCGCTTTGCCGCCGCCGATACCGCCAGCCCGGCCTTCCGGCCAAAGGCGATTTCATGGGTCATGGCGGGGGGCCTGTTCTCGGCCCTGTTCGGCCCGCAGCTGGTCAAGCTGACCGCGCCGTCGATGGGGGTCTATTTCCTGGGCACCTATGTCGGCGTCATGGCGATCAACCTGATCGGCATGCTCCTGTTTTTCGCGCTGAAGATCCCTGCCCCGCCGCCGCGCGCCACCGATGCACCCGCAGGCCGCACCCGGATGGAACTGCTGCGCACCCCGCGCATAGCGGTGGCGATCACCTGCGCGACGGTTTCCTATGCGCTGATGAACCTGGTCATGACCTCGACCCCGCTGGCGATGATCGGCTGCGGGTTCCAGACCGGCGATGCGGCCAACGTGGTGTCGGCGCATGTGGTGGCGATGTTCGCGCCGTCCTTCGTGACCGGCACCATCATCGCCCGCTTCGGGGTGGAGCGGGTGGTGACGCTGGGCCTGCTAATCCTGACCGGAGCCGGCGCGGTCGCCATGTCGGGGGTCGAGATCGGGCATTTCTTCGGCGCGCTGATGCTGCTTGGCGTCGGCTGGAACTTTGGCTTCATCGGGGCGACGGCGATGCTGACCCAAGCCTATCGCCCCGAGGAAAAGGCGCGGGTTCAGGGGCTGAACGACCTGATCATGTTCGGGGGAGTGACGGTCGCCTCGCTGGCCTCGGGGTTCATGATCCATGCGGGCGGCACCGCGCAGGGCGGGTGGCAGATGGTCAACCTGACGATGCTGCCGTTTCTGATCGCCGCCGGGGGGGCGCTGATCTGGCTAAGGCTGCGGCCCGCGGCGATGGAGGTGCGGTAGAATCCCGCTTGCGCAAGTCGCCTGCGCGTGGTTCACTTTGCCTATCCCCAACATGAACGCGACGCACCGTAATCCGGTCCGTCTGCGGAAACCGGAAAACGGTCGCGGCGCCTTTCCCTTTGCAGGAGATGCGGAATGACACCGTTTACCCCCCTTGTCGAAAGCGCGGCAGGCTTCGCCTGTCTGCGCCATCAGGGACAGTTGCGCAAATGTCTGGGCCGCGTGCCCTATATCGCCCATCCGGCCGAAGTGGCCGAACTCGTGACCCTTCTGGGCGGATCGGATGTGGCCGTGGCCGCGGCCTGGCTGCACGACACGGTGGAGGATTGCCCGCCGACCACGATCCGGGAACTGACCGCGCGGTTCGGAGGCGCAGTCGCGGCCGTGGTGGCCGAACTGACCGACGACAAGCAACTGTCCAAACCGGAAAGAAAGCAGCGCCAGATCGAAAGCGCGCCGCGCAAATCACCGGCGGCGGCGCTGGTCAAGCTGGCCGACAAGACCGCGAATGTGCGTTCGGTCGGACACACGCCGCCGGTGGACTGGTCGCGGGGCCGGCGCATCGCCTATCTGGACTGGGCCGCGCAGGTGGTCGCCGCCCTGCCCGCCAGCACCGCGCCGTTTCGGCCGGTGTTCGACCGCGCGTTGCGCGACAGCAGGCGGATGGTCTGGTAACGCAAAGACCGCGCCGGTTGCCCGGCGCGGCCCATGTCCCTGTTCCCTGACGGGACAGGATTATTCGTCGTCGCCCGCTGCGGCGCCGATGTCGTCGAACAGCTCGGCGATCTCGAACTCGGCCGCGGCTTCCGCCTCGGCTGCCAGTTCCTGGATCGACTTGCCCGAGGCTTGCAGTTCGGCTTCTTCGGCCGAACGGGCCACGTTCAGCGAGATTTTCGCCGAAACTTCGGGGTGCAGAACGACGGTCACGGTGTGGATGCCCAGATCCTTGATCGGGCGGTCCAGCACGACCTGGCTGCGGCCGACGGTAAAGCCCGCCTCGGTCGCGGCTTCGGCCGCGTCACGGGTGGTCACCGAACCGTAAAGCGCACCGGCGTCCGAGGCCGAACGGATGACCACGAAGGTCTGCCCGTCAAGCTTTTCGGCGACCGAAGCGGCCTCTTTCTTCGTTTCCAGGTTCTGCGCTTCGAGTTGAGCCTTGCGGGCCTCGAACGATTTCACGTTCGCCGCGTTGGCGCGCAGCGCCTTGCCTTGCGGCAGCAGGAAGTTGCGGGCGTAACCGTCCTTGACGTTCACGACCTCGCCCATCTGGCCAAGCTTGGCCACACGTTCCAGAAGGATGACTTGCATCTCTCGTCGCTCCTTATTTCACGGCATAGGGCAGCAGGGCCAGGAAGCGGGCGCGTTTGATGGCCGTGGCCAGTTCACGCTGCTTCTTGGCCGAAACGGCCGTAATGCGGGACGGGACGATCTTGCCGCGCTCAGAGATGTAACGCTGCAGCAGACGGGTGTCCTTGTAGTCGATCGCGGGTGCGTTGTCGCCCGAGAACGGGCAAACCTTGCGGCGACGGAAGAAGGGTTTGTTGGCCATTCTGATGTCTCCCCTAAATCAACGACGGAAGCCGCCGCGGTCACCACCGCGGTCGCCACGATCACCACGGTCGCCGCCAAAGCTGGGACGCTCGCGACGCTCACCACCGCCGAAACCACCCTCGGGGCGGTCGCCACGGTCGCCACGCTCACGCTCGTCGCGCTTCTGCATCTGGATCGACGGGCCTTCGGCGTGCTTGTCGACCTTGATGGTCAGAACGCGCATCACGTCGTCATGCAGGCGCATCAGGCGTTCCATTTCCTGAACAGCCGCCGCCGGGGCGTCGGTCTTCAGGTAGGCATAGTGGCCCTTGCGGTTCTTGTTGATCTTGTAGGCCATCGTCTTGACGCCCCAGTATTCGTTTTCAACGACTTTGCCGCCGTTGTCCGCGATCACCGTGGAGAAATGTTCGACAAGGCCCTCGGCCTGCGCGCTGGACAGATCCTGGCGCGAGATAAAGACATGCTCGTAAAGCGGCATGTATGCTCCGATGTCGGGCGGGCTTCACAGGACGGGTCTGCCTTTCCGCGCCCCGTCCACGAGAGGCTGCGCCGGTTCGTGTTATTGCGGAAAGGTGGGCGGCTTATACACGGATAGGCCCGCGTTGCAAGCGTTGCGGCCAGGAAAAGGGGGGCTGTCTGCCCCCCTCTTGGCCTGCGGCCAATTCACCCCCCGAGGATATTTGCATCCAGAAAGAGGGGCAAGGGTCACAGGCCGAGGGCGCGGAACACCTTGGGCAGTTCGTCGGGAAGATCCTCGGCGATCAGGCCGGGGCCGAAGGACAGGGCGCATTCGGTGTGGAGCCAAGCGGCGAGTTCGACAGCCTTGTAAGGCTCATGCACCAGCTGCCCTGCGATCAGCCCGGTGATGAAGCCAGCCAGCACGTCGCCCGCGCCAGCAGTGGCAAGCTGGGGGGCCGCACGATCATAAAGCGCCGTATGAATGGAGGCCGCGCCATCGGGCCGCGCGATCACCGTGGCCGCGCCTTTGAGCAGCACCGTCGCACTGGAGCGCCGGGCGGCGGCGCGTACCACGTCTACCTTCGACACCGCGCGCTTTGCCCAGCCGGAAAGATCGGGGAACAGCCGGGCAAACTCTCCCTCATGCGGGGTCATGACGACGACGCTTTCCTCAAAGGGATCATCGGAGGCGGGCGCATGGGCGCGGCACAGGGCAAACAACGCCTCGGGGTCATCGCGAAAGGCGGTCAGGGCGTCGGCGTCCAGCACGGTGCGCCGACGCCCTGCCAGAGCGATCGGCACCAGATCGCGCGCCCTTTCCAGCCCCAGCCCCGGGCCAAGGCAGATCGCGCCGATCCGCTGGTCCTCCAGCAGCTTGGCGAGCGCAGGCGCATCCGCCACGGCCCGCAGCATGACCGCATCCAGCCGGGCCGCGTTTTCAGTCAGTGCTTCGGGCGGGCAGGCCACCGTCACCAGCCCCGCCCCCGCGCGGAGCGCACCGCGAGCGGCCAGTCGGGCGGCCCCGCCCTGCCCCGGTCCGCCCGCAAGGATCAGCGCATGGCCGCGGTCGAACTTGTGGCGCGCATGGTCGTAGCTGGTGACGCTGCGGACCCACATCCGTGCGCCGTTGCCGCCTTTGCGGATTTCGGGCGCGACCAGCCGGACCCGGCCCGGATCGGTAATCGAGGCCGCCAGCAGACCGGGATCGTTCATCCATCGGCCAAGACCTATGTCGGCAATCCTGACCCTGCGCGAGATGTCGGACAGGTAATGCCCCTGTTTCGGGGCGTGGAAGGTCACGGTCAGGTCGGGCAGCAGCAGGCGCTGCGACATATCATCGTTCCAGCGGCGGAATGCCGCGAGGTCGTGATGATCCTCGAAGGGCGGCAGAACAAAATTACCGGTATCGCAATCCATACCGGAAGGACAGTCCACCGCGACGATGCGCAGCGGTTGCCGTGCGCCACTTCCCTTGCGGTTTTTCACGGCGTGGAAAGCCACGCAGACCTCGACAGGCACAGGCCGCGTGACGCCTATCCCGAACAGTGCGTCGATGAGAAGATGCGGGCGCAGGCCCTCCGCCGCCGCCTCGGGGCCAAGCGGCACGACCCCGCCCATTCCGCACCACCGTTCATAATTCACCCGCGCATCGGGCGGCAGCTTTTCGGCGTCGCCATAAAGGAACACCTCCACCTCCCACCCGCGCTCTTTCAACAGCCGCGCCACGACGAACCCGTCGCCGCCATTGTTGCCCGGCCCGCACAACACCACAGCCCGAAGCGCATGGGGCCGCCGCGCCCCTGCCCCTTCATCTTGGCCCAAATACCCCGGGGTCCGGGGCAGCGCCCCGGCGGTATCCGCCAGCTCCGGCCATTCGGCGAAGATCGCCTCGACCACGCCCTTTCCCGCCCGCTCCATCAGCTCCAGTCCGGTCACGGCACCAGACTCGATTGCCGCCTGCTCGATGGCGCGCATTTGGGCAGAAGTCAGAAGTTCGGTCATTTTGACGCCCGTTTCGTTCACACAAAGCCCAAATGAAAGACCATGTGATTAAATTTTAATCTCCTCACCGGATTCCCCCCGGCTTTCCGGTTCGGGAAAACCCTAGCCGATTGTTCCCCCGCAACAGAAGTGGTCGAAACACTGTCGAGCAATGTTTCCGGGGGAGTCGGCCCATGAAGAAGATTGAAGCGATCATCAAACCCTTCAAGCTCGACGAGGTGAAGGAGGCGCTTCAAGAGGCCGGGATCCAGGGCCTTTCGGTGACCGAGGTCAAGGGCTTCGGCCGGCAGAAGGGCCATACGGAACTGTATCGCGGCGCCGAATATGTGGTGGACTTCCTGCCCAAGGTGAAGATCGAGGTCGTCCTGTCCGACGACATGGTCGACATCGCGGTCGAGGCCATCGTGAACGCCGCCCGCACCGACAAGATCGGCGACGGCAAGATCTTCATCTCGCCCGTCGAACAGGCCATTCGCATCCGCACCGGCGAAACCGGCGACGACGCGATCTGAAATCCGGGCGCCGGGGTTGGAGAGACCCCGCCCGCGACAAGAACAACCAGCAAAAGGACCAAGGGATGAGCAAGGTCAAGGACGCTCTCAAGCTGATGAAGGACGAGGAGGTCGAATATGTCGACATCCGCTTCACCGATCCGAAGGGCAAGCTGCAACATGTGACCCTGGTGGCCGATCTGGTCGACGAAGACTTCTTCGAGGAAGGCTTCATGTTCGACGGCTCGTCCATCGCCGGGTGGAAGTCGATCGACCAGTCCGACATGAAGCTGATCCCGGATGCGGGCTCGGTCTACATCGACCCGTTCTATGCCGAAAAGACCATGTGCGTGCATTGCAACGTGGTCGAGCCCGACACCGGCGAGGCCTATAGCCGCGACCCGCGCGGCACCGCCGTCAAGGCCGAGGCCTATCTGAAATCCTCGGGCGTGGGCGATGCTTTCTATTGCGGCCCCGAAGCGGAATTCTTCATCTTCGACGACGTGCGTTATTCGGTGACGCCGCAGAAGGTGTCGTTCCAGATCGACGCCGAGGCGGCGGCCTGGAATACCGACACCGAGATCGAGGGCGGCAACCTGGCGCATCGCGCGGCCCACAAGGGCGGCTATTTCCCGGTGAACCCCGTGGACGAAGCGCAGGACCTGCGCGGCGAGATGCTGTCGACGATGAAGCGCATGGGCATCAAGGTCGACAAGCACCACCACGAGGTTGCGACCTGCCAGCACGAACTGGGCATGATCTTCGGTTCGCTGACCGAACAGGCCGACAACATCCAGAAATACAAATACGTGATCCACAACGTGGCCCACGCCTACGGCAAGACCGTGACCTTCATGCCGAAGCCCATGAAGGGCGACAACGGCTCGGGGATGCACGTCAACATGTCGATCTGGAAAGAGGGCAAGCCGCTCTTCGCCGGCGACAAATATGCCGACCTCAGCCAGGAGGCGCTGTATTTCATCGGCGGCATCCTGAAGCACGCCAAGGCGCTGAACGCGCTGACCAACCCGTCGACCAACAGCTACAAGCGGCTGATCCCCGGCTTCGAGGCGCCGGTTCTGCGCGCCTATTCGGCCCGCAACCGGTCGGGCTGCGTCCGTATTCCGTGGACTGAATCGCCCAAGGCGAAACGGGTCGAGGCCCGCTTCCCCGATCCGTCGGCGAACCCCTATCTGGCCTTTGCCGCGCTGCTGATGGCCGGCATCGACGGGATCAAGAACAAGATCGACCCCGGCCCGGCTTCGGACAAGGATCTGTATGATCTGCCGCCGGAAGAACTGGCCGAAATCCCGACCGTCTGCGGCAGCCTGCGCGAGGCGCTGGAAGAGCTGGAGAAGGACATGGACTTCCTGCTGGCGGGCGATGTGTTCACCCGCGACCAGCTGGAAGGCTATATCGCGCTGAAATGGGAAGAGGTCTATGCCTACGAGCATACGCCCCACCCGATCGAATACGCGATGTATTACTCCTGCTGATTCAGCCTCGAATCGAACCGAAGGGCCGCCCCCATGGGCGGCCCTTTGCATTTCGGGCGAAAATGTGACGGTCGGGTGGGAAATAACCCCGTATTTTACACGAACTGTTCCAGATATGGGCACAATCCTCGTGCATCTTGTGGTTGTGACCTTGGCAGAGGGGACAAAACCATGCGTGCGAATCGATCGAGCACTATTGCTCAGCTTCTTTACAGCAACCCGCCCGCGCCGAATTTCGCGCGGCTGGTCGCCGGGATGGAAAAGGCGCTTTCCTCCTTTCGGGCGACGGACCGGCGGCTGGACTGGGACCAGGATGATGTGGCGATCTTCGACATCGACCATTGCCGCATCGCGCTTGCCCTGACCGAAAATCCCGGCGACGGACATGCGGCCTGCCTGACCATCTCGGCCGGGCCGTCGCCCTTCCTGCCCGGCCCGGATGCGGCGCCCTTTGTGGCCCAGCACCTGTGCAGCGCCTTGGTCGAACAGATCGGCGGCGATCTCCCCGCCGATGCGATCCTGTGGTCCGAGGTCGGCGGCATTGTCACCGCCGAGGCCCTGGACGAGTTGATGCAGCAGTTGCCGAGCCGGACCGATATCGAAATCCTGACCCCTCCGCAGCGGCGCGCACGACCTGTCGAGCCGCCCGCCGCGCCCGAACCGGCCCCTGAGCCGTTCATGTTGCGCGATCCGGTTGCGCTGCCGAAGGCCGCCGTGGCCGCGGCGCCCTTGCCGCATCCCCGCCATCCCCGCCGGCTACATCCGGCCGCCGCGGATCTGCCGGAACCGCTTCCCACGGGCGAGATCATCGAGCTTCAGCCGCGAGACCCCGACCTGATCCGCATCCGCGCGGCCCTTTACCCGCCCGAGGAAGAGGCGAGCCCTCCGCGCCAGTCGATCCAGATGCGGCTGGCGGTTCATTCGATGAACGCGACGCTGCTGGTGGTGCTTTTGCCGCTGGGTGCGGCGATGACCACCTATACGCTGCTGCGCGGCGCCGACATGCGCATCACCGGCCGGGCGATGGCGCTTGCAGGCTTTGGCCTGACGGTCGCCAAGCTGCATATGGTGCAGGCGCTGATCGGCTGATCGGCCTCAGGCGGCGCGGTGGATCGGGTTTTCCCGCAGCCCCGCCGCCTGTTCCGGCGTCAGATCCTCGATCCGAACAAGATAGGTGTGGATCGAGAACACGATGGCCCGCGTGTCCGGCAGGCGCAGCAGGCATTGCCGTTCCGACCGGATCCAGGGCATCGCGCCTTCGTCCATGTCCTTGCCATGATCCTCGGCCAGCGGGTTGAACAGCGGCGCGCGGGAATGGTGGGCATTGGCGCGCCAGATCGCGCGGCCGGGCTGCAACCCGTCCAGCAGGCGTTGCACCCGGCGGCCGATGTCGGCGTCATATTTCGCCACCGGCTGATGAATGCGCATCATCGGACGCCCCAGCTTTTCCGCCAGCGTCCATCCGGCGGGAAAGCACAGGATCGCGGCGGACAGCAGGTGCTCACCCTGCCCGTCCTCCTCCATGATGCAGAAATCGTTCTGGAACAGGCGCCCCAGCGTCACCAGCGGCTGCGCGGCGTCCAGCAAGACCGTGACGCCATCCGGGCGCGTCACGCAGTCGCCGTCGCGTGAAAACCCCAGGCGCGGCAGTTCCTCGGCCATGACCTTGGCGTAAAGCTCGTCCGCCGCCGCCCGGCCCTGCGGCGTCACCCCATGGACCAGCGGCAGGCGTTCCGCGATCAGCCGGTCGCGCAGCGCCATCTGCCCGGCATAAGCATCGTCCACCCGCAGCCAGTCGGCGGGGTCCATCGGCTGCGTCCCCGGCATCCGCCGCGTGTGCGGCAGCATCCAGGGCGCAAACGGCAGCGAGCTTTGCAGGACGGGTTCCATCCCCTGCGGCTTATCCCCGGTGCAATCGGCGCGAAAGCCCCGATCCGTCATCCGATGTCGCTTTCCGGCAGGCGGGCGGGTTTTGCCCTGCCATCCTACCCCCATCCCCCGAAGGAGGCAGCACATGAGCGACCCCTACAGCGCCCGCCGCAAGATCGACCCCAACCGTGGCGACCGTCTGGCCGACGGCACCCCGAACGACAACGACCGCGTGGAAATCGGGCCGACGCAACTGGCCTTTGCCGAATGGGCGGCGGCAGGGCTGGTGGCGCCGAACCTGACCGCCATGCGCGAATACCGCTGGCGGCGGCTGGTGCAGGCGCTGGTCGACCGCGATGTGGGGGGCCTGTTGATGTTCGACCCGCTGAACATCCGCTATGCGACCGACACCACCAACATGCAGCTGTGGAACAGTCACAACCCGTTTCGCGCCTGCCTGATCTGCGCCGACGGGCATATGGTGATGTGGGAATACAAGCAGGCGCCGTTCCTGGTGAATTTCAACCCTCTGGTCGCGGAACTGCGGCACGGCGCCTCGTTCTTCTACAACGTCTGCGGCGATGCGACGGCCGCCGACGCCCGCGCCTTTTCCGGCCAGGTGGACGAAGTGATGCGCGCGCACGCCGGCACCAACCGGCGGCTGGCGGTGGACAAGATCATGGTTCACGGCCTGCGCGCGCTGGAACGCGCCGGGTTCGAGGTGCTGGAGGGCGAGGTGATCACCGAACGCACCCGCGCCGTCAAAGGCCCGGACGAGATCCTGGCCATGCGCTGCGCCCATCACGCCTGCGAAAGCGCCATTGCCGAGATGGAGGCATTCACCCGCGAGAATGTGCCCAAGGGCGGCGTCAGCGAGGATGACATCTGGGCCGAGCTGCACAAAGGCAACATCCGCCGCGGCGGCGAATGGATCGAGACGCGGTTGCTGGCCTCCGGGCCGCGCACCAACCCGTGGTTTCAGGAATGCGGGCCGCGGATCGTGCAGCCGAATGAGATCGTGGCCTTCGACACCGATCTGATCGGCAGCTATGGCATCTGCATCGACATGAGCCGGACATGGTGGGTGGGCGATGCGCGCCCGAGCAATGCGATGATCTCGGCGATGAACCACGCGATGGACCATGTGCGCACCAACATGGCGATGCTGAAACCCGGCGTGACGATCCGCGAGCTGACCTTTGGCGGGCATCAGCTCGACGCGCAGTATTGGGCGCAGAAATATTCCTGCAAGATGCACGGCGTCGGCCTTTGCGACGAATGGCCCTTCGTGCCCTATTCCGATGCCTGGGTGGACGGCGCGTTCGAGACGGCGCTGGAGCCGGGGATGGTCCTGTGCGTCGAGGCGCTGGTTTCACCCGAGGGCGGCGATTTCTCGATCAAGATCGAGGATCAGGTGCTGATCACCGAAACCGGGCACGAGAACCTGACGAAATACCCTTTCGACCCGCGGTTGGCGGGCTGAGGCGCAACCGGAAATTGTGGGACGGCCGGGAAAAAGGCCGCCCCTGTTCACAACCGCGTGCGGTCCCGCGGGGCTGTGCGCAAGGCTGGATTTTCGGGTCGGTTCGTGCCTATGATCGCACCACACTTTTGCCGCACTTCCTTTCATGTCACCCCCGTTTCCCGCTACCCCGCGCGGGCCTTTTCCAGAGGGAAGCCATGTCGAAACCGAGTCTTTCTGTCATCCTGTTCTGCCTTTCTGCCGGAACCGCCCTACCCGCGCTGGCCAGTCCGGTCTATTTCAGCACCGGAGAGGCGGATGGACGGATGGCCTCGGTCAGCCGTCCGGCGACCCTTGGCCGGATGCAGATCGAGACGGCGGACGATTTCCTGCTGACCGCGGACACCATGCTGACGGGCGCGAGTTTCACTGGCCTGCTGCCCGACGGGGTGAGCCTTGCCTCGGTCCTGGGGGTGACAGTCAATATCTATCGACTTTTCCCGCTGGACTCCGATACCACCCGCCCTTCGGCCGTGCCGACGCGGGCCGGATCGCCCGCGGATGGCACCCTGACCAGCCTGTCGTCCGGCGCGGGCGACATGACGTTTGCCGCCTCGCTGGGCGGGGGGCTGGACGCGCTCAACTCTATCCAGCCCGGCGGGATCCACGCGGCCCCCAACCAGACCACGGGCGGGAACGGGCCGGTATCGGGGCAGGTCGTGACCTTCGATCTGACCTTCCTGACCGGCCTGTCGCTGACGGCGGACCAGTATTTCTTCGTCCCCGAGGTCGATCTGGGCACGGCCGGCAGCTTTTACTGGCTGTCGGCGGCCAGTCCCGTCGATGCGACGGGCACGCCCTTTGCCGATGACCTGCCCGGCTGGGTGCGGGACGACACGCTGGCCCCCGACTGGCTGCGGGTGGGCAAGGATATCGTCGGCACCGGCAGTTACAACTTTGCCTTCTCGCTGACCGGGCAGACGGTGGAAACCGGGGCGGTGCCGCTTCCAGCCAGCCTGCCGCTGCTGGCGGGCGGTATGGCGGCCCTGGGGCTGCGGCGGCGGCGGAAATAGCGCCCGCGGCCCGGCCCGAATTGCGGGCGCGCACGGCCTTTCCCTTGTCTTGGACGGCCCCGCGGTCTAAGGCAGCCGCGTTCCCGCTGTCCGCGAAAGGTCTGCCATGATCCCCCGCTATTCCCGCCCCGAGATGGTCGCCATCTGGTCGCCCGAGACCAAGTTCCGGATCTGGTACGAGATCGAGGCCCATGCCTGCGACGCGCAGGCCCAGCTTGGCGTGATCCCCAGAGAGAATGCCGCCGCCGTCTGGCGGGCCAAGGACGTGGCCTTCGACGTGGCCCGCATTGACGAGATCGAGGCGGTGACGAAACATGACGTGATCGCCTTTCTGACCCATCTGGCCGAACATATCGGCGCCGAGGATGCGCGTTTCGTCCATCAGGGCATGACCTCTTCCGACGTGCTGGACACCACGCTGAACATTCAGCTGGTGCGCGCCGCCGACATCCTGCTGGCCGGGATGGACCGGGTTCTGGCCGCGCTGAAGACCCGCGCGTTTGAACACAAGGATACGGTCCGCATCGGCCGCAGCCACGGCATCCATGCCGAACCCACGACCATGGGCCTGACCTTTGCCCGCTTCTACGCCGAAATGGCGCGCGGGCGGTCCCGGCTGGTTGCGGCGCGTGAGGAAATCCGCACCGGCGCAATTTCCGGCGCGGTCGGCACCTTCGCCAACATCGACCCCTTCGTCGAGGAATACGTCTGCCAGAAACTGGGCCTGATCCCCGAACCGATCAGCACGCAGGTCATTCCGCGCGACCGCCACGCCATGTTCTTTGCGACCCTTGGCGTCATCGCCAGCAGCATCGAGAACATCGCGATCGAGATCCGCCACATGCAGCGCACCGAGGTGCTGGAGGCCGAGGAGTTCTTCAGCCCCGGCCAAAAGGGCTCGTCGGCGATGCCGCACAAGCGCAATCCCGTGCTGACCGAAAACCTGACCGGCCTTGCGCGTCTGGTGCGCATGTCGGTGGTTCCGGCGCTGGAAAATGTGGCGCTGTGGCATGAACGCGACATCAGCCATTCGTCGGTCGAACGCGCCATCGGGCCGGATACCACGATCACGCTGGACTTCGCGCTGAACCGGCTGGCGGGCGTGGTCGAAAAGCTGGTGGTCTACCCCGAGAACATGCTGAAGAACATGAACAAGTTCAAGGGGCTGGTCATGTCGCAGCGGGTGCTTCTGGCCCTGACCCAGGCCGGCGTCAGCCGCGAGGATGCCTATCGCCTGGTCCAGCGCAACGCGATGAAGGTCTGGGAACAGGGCGCCGATTTCAAGACCGAGCTTCTGGCCGACCCCGAGGTGACGGCCGCGCTGACCCCCGCCCAGATCGAGGAGAAATTCGATCTGGGCTATCACACCAAACATGTCGACACGATCTTTCGACGGGTCTTCGGCTGACACCTGCCCCCATCGGCGGAATTACGGACGGCGCGGAAGGAAACCCGCGCCGTCCGGTGTGTTTGTGCTATGCTGGCTTCACCCAAAACCGAAGGAGGAAGGAATGAAGACAATTCTCGCCACCCTCGCCCTGACCCTGCTGCCCGGCCTTGCCGCCGCCGAATGCATGGGCGTGAAGCACGACACCTCTGCCGCAAGCTGCGCGCCCGGATCGGTCTGGGACGGAGCCGCGGGCAAATGCGTCAAGACCAACAGCTGATCGGCACGGCCGGGCGGGCAGGATTCTGCATCCTTCCGCCGCGGTTCAGCCGCCGTTAACCCGCGCCAGCCATCCTGTGCCCGAAGGCAAGGATTCGAGAGAGACGAGGGATGAGCGAACTGGCCCGGATTACCCCCGCGCAGCGCGTGATGCGCGGGGGCGTCGTTGAACCCGTCGCGCGTCAGCTGTCGCCGCGCGAAAAAGCGGCCGTGATCGTGCGGCTTCTGCTGTCCGAAGGCGCGGCCCCGCCGCTGTCGGGGCTGCCCGAACACATGCAGGCGGCGTTGACGGAACAGATGGGGCAGATGCGGTTGGTCGACCGCGCCACGCTTTCCGCCGTGGTGGAAGAATTCGTGACCGAACTGGAACAGGTGGGCCTGTCCTTTCCCGGCGGCATCGAAGGCGCGCTGTCGATGATGGATGGCCATATCAGCCAGACGGCGGCAAACCGGCTGCGGCGTCTCGCCGGGGCCTCGGCCCGCGCCGACCCGTGGGACAGGCTGACGCAGCTGCCGCCGGAACGCCTGCTGCCCGTGCTTCAGGAGGAAAGCGTCGAGGTGGCGGCGGTCATGCTGTCCAAGCTTCCGGTTGCCAGGGCGGCCGAGCTTCTGGGCCGCCTTCCCGGCGAAAGGGCGCGGCGCGTCGCCTATGCCGTGTCGATGACCGGCAATACCGACCCCGAGGCGGTGCGCCGCATCGGCCTGTCGCTGGCCATCCAGCTTGAGGCGCAGCCCCCCCGTGCCTTTGACTCCGGCCCGGTGGAACGAGTGGGGGCGATCCTGAACGTCTCGGCGGCGCAGACCCGGGACGAGGTTCTGCGCGGGTTGGAGGTCGAGGATGCGGGTTTCGCCGAGCAGGTGCGCCGCGCGATCTTTACCTTTGTCCACATCCCCGCCCGCCTGTCGCCGCGCGACGTGCCAAAGGTGGTGCGGCTGGTGGATCAGCCGGTGATGGTGACGGCCATCGCCGCCGCTACCGGAACCGAACTGGAGGATGCGTGTGAATTCCTTCTAGCCAACATGTCGCAGCGTCTGGCGCAGGGCTTGCGAGAGGAGGCCGCCGCCCGCGGCCGCCCGCGCGAGAAAGAGGGTGAAATCGCCATGACCGCCGTGATCGCCGCCATCCGCGATCTGGAAGAGGCGGGCGAGGTCGTTCTGATCAGGGAGGAGGAATGATGGCACGGCGTTAGATGATGCCGGGGTGCCCGGTCCGCACTGTGCGGCGGGCCGATCCGTGCCCCAGGCTGTTCGCAAAAGAGCCGGCAACAGGCGCCGCCCGGCAGGGGTGACGGTGACAGTGACAGTGACGGGGGCCGGTCCATTCGCCGCGCAAAAGCCTGCAACCGGCCTTGGCGCATCGCTTCGCGCGTAGGGGAAACTGCGCCCTCGCCCGGCCGGTATGCAGTCCCTTGCGCACCGCCGCGCAGATCGGACATAATGATGCCTGAAAGACCGGGCAGGATGGTGCGGCACCAAAGCGGGGGCACACCCGCCAGATCCGGCACAATCGGGCCGGGGCAGCGCCCGACGACAGGCAGTGTGGCGACCCGAGGGGGGCGCATGATCGAGTTCGAGAATGTTTCCAAGTCGTTCTGGACGGGAAAGACCCGCAAGGTCATCCTGGACCGCGCCTCCTTTCGGGTCGAGATCGGCAATTCCCTGGGGATCCTTGCGCCCAACGGCACCGGAAAGACGACGATCATCAACATGATGGCGGGCCTGGAAAAGCCCGACGAAGGCCGGGTGACGCGCAGTTCGCGCATCTCTTTCCCGCTGGGTTTCATGGGCGGGGTCATCTCGAAACATACCGCGACCGAGAATTGCCGCTATATCGCGCGGATGTATGCCTTGGACCCCGATTATGTCGAAGCCTTCTGCAGATGGCTGACGAACATCGGCGAATATTTCGACATGCCGCTTGGCACCTACAGTTCGGGAATGCGGTCCCGCTTCAACTTTGCGCTGATGCTGGCGCTGGAATTCGACATCTACCTGATCGACGAGGGGATGCCCTCGACCACGGATGTGGAATTCAACCGCAAGGCGGGCACCATCCTGCGCGAAAGGCTGCGCAACGCCACCATTGTCATCGTCTCGCATCAGGCCAAGACGCTGGAAAAGTTCTGCCGCTCGGCCGCGGTGCTGCGAAACGGCCAGCTTTACATGTTCGACACCCTGGAAGAGGCGAAACGGCTCTATGACTACCAAGCCAACGGTTGATCGTTTTCGCCTGCGCCGCCCCGATCCGGCCGCGGCGCCTGCCGCCGCCCCGCCGAAGGCACCCCGGCCCGAACAGGGCCTGTTCCTGCCGGACACCACGGATGACGGCTTTGGCGATGAGCCGTTTCCCACGGCCCGCGGTTCGGCTGCGCCCGCCACCGAAGCGCCGGTCGAGATCGACGCGATCCGGCGCGAAGGGCTGACCGGCCGGCAACTGCGCATGGCCCGCCGCGTGGCGCAGAAGCACGGCCTTCCCGCAACCTCGGACTTCGACGCCGTGCGGCTGCTGCGCAAGGCCGGGATAGACCCTTTCGCGCAATCCTCGGTGCTGGATCTGGTAACGGCCGAGGGCGCCCCGTCCCGCGCGCTGACCACGGTGCCCGGTGACGGCATCGCCCTGCCCCAGACGATAAAGCCGGCGCAGCTTCCCTCGACCGAAAGACGGGCAGAGGAATCGCATATCGCCGACATCCTGCGCATCCAGCAGGACATCGCGCGGCGGCGGCGGCGCAAGCTGGCGCTTCTGGGCGCGCGGCTGGCTTTTTTTGTCATGCTGCCGACGCTGTTGGCCGGATGGTATTACTATGTCGTGGCAACGCCCCTTTATGCCACCAAGACCGAATTCGTGATCCAGCAGGCCGACAGCGCCAAGGTCGCCGGTCTGGGCGGCCTGTTCTCGGGCACGCAATTCGCCACATCGCAGGATTCGATCGCGGTCCAGGGCTATATGCAGTCGCGCGAAGCCATGTCGCGGCTGGATGCCGACCAGAACTTTCGCGCCCATTTCAGCGCCGACACGGTGGACCCGATCCAGCGGCTGGACCCCCATGCCACGCTGGAACAGGCCTATCGCACCTATCAGCGCAATGTGAAGATCGCCTATGACCCCAGCGACGGCGTGATCAAGATGGAGGTGATCGCCCCCGATCCCGCCACATCGGTCGCATTCTCGCAGGCGCTGATCGGATACGCCGAGGAGCAGGTCGATCACCTGACCCAACGCCTGCGCGAAGACCAGATGGAGGGCGCGCAGGAAAGCTATCAGGATGCCGAGGCCAAGATGCTGGCCGCGCAGCGCCGCGTGGTCGAGCTTCAGGAAAAGTTCAAGGTCATGTCGTCCGAGGTGGAGGTGTCTCTGCTGTCGGCGCAGATCGGCCAGCTCGAATCCCTGCTGTCTCAGGACCGGCTGTCGCTGGCCCAGATGGAGGGCAACCCGACCCCGAACCCCGCCAGGATGGAGCCGCTGAAGCGCCGGATCGCCGCGCTGGAAACGGAAATCGCCGGTCTGCGCGCCAAAATGACGACCGATGATGAATCGGGCGCCTCGCTGGCCAGCATCCAGGGCGAGCTGGGCGTGGCCCATGCCGATGTGCAGACGCGCCAGCTTTTGCTGGCGCAGTCCTTGCAACAGCTGGAATCCGCCCGGATCGAGGCGAACCGCCAGGTCCGCTATCTGTCGCTGTCCGTCAGCCCGACCGCGCCGGACGAGCCGACCTATCCGCGCGCCTTTGAAAACACCGCCGTGGCTTTCTTTATCTTCGCGGGTATATATCTGATGATCTCGATGACCGTGGCGATCCTGCGCGAGCAGGTCACGGCGTAACGGCCCGGCCGGGCCAAGGAGGACATCATGAAAACCGTGCGGATCGGCCGGCTTGCCGTCGGCAACGACCAGCCCTTGACCCTTATCGCGGGGCCTTGCCAGCTGGAAAGCCTGGATCACGCCCAGATGATCGCGGGCGTTCTGGCCGAAGCCTGTGCAAAGGCGGGCGCGCAATTCGTGTTCAAGGCCAGCTATGACAAGGCCAACCGCACCAGCCTGAAGGGCCGGCGCGGGTTGGGGATGGAGGAAGGGCTGAAGATCCTGGCCGCCATCAAGGAAATGGGGATGCCGGTCCTGACCGACATTCACGACATCGAACAGGCGCGCGAGGCGGCCAGGGTGGTGGATGTGATCCAGATCCCCGCCTTTCTGTGCCGCCAGACCGACCTTCTGCTGGCCGCGGGCGAAACCGGCGCGGTGGTCAACATCAAGAAGGGACAGTTCCTTGCGCCTTGGGACATGGCCAATGTCGCCGAAAAGGTGGAAAGCACCGGCAACGACCGCATCCTTTTGACCGAGCGGGGTGTCAGCTTCGGCTACAACACGCTGGTCGCCGACATGCGCGCCCTGCCGATCATGGCGCGAACCGGCTGGCCGGTAGTCATGGACGCCACCCATTCGGTGCAGCAGCCGGGCGGGCAAGGCGCCTCGTCCGGCGGACAGCGGGAATTTGCCCCGGTCATGGCACGATCGGCCGTGTCGCTGGGGATCGCGGGCGTGTTTATCGAGACGCACCAAGACCCGGACAACGCGCCCTCGGACGGGCCGAACATGGTCTATCTGG